>CAZZPQ010000005.1:0-55497 GCA_964655595.1 uncultured bacterium | reverse complement strand
ATATCGCGCGGCTCGAGCAGCTCGAGGCTGATGGTTACCTCAAGCAACTCGAGCATCAGCATCAGGCCGAGGAACAGGCAAACGCTGAGCTGCTCAGGCACATCGGGCATCATGAGTTTTCCGAGTTTGTTAAAAAGGTGATTCTCAGGGTTCGGCGCTGGGTGCAGTTGCTGCTGGGGCTCAGCCTTTTTGCGGTTTCGCTGGGCTTAGCCCGCAATGCGCAGCTCGAGGGGCTCTTTTTTGGTCTTTTTGCGGGTGTACTGGTTGGACCGGTGATGCACTACCTGCTGGGCAAATTGCTGATTCCCCTGCCCTTTGGGCGGCTCTGGTGCGGTTGGGCCTGCTGGACGGCGGCGGTACTCGAGCAACTCCCTTACCGCAAGAGTAGCGGCTGGTTAGCGCCCAAGTGGCGCAGACTGCGCTATCTTCACTTTGCGCTGAGTCTGGCACTTATCATGCTGCTGGTCTTTGGCTTGGGTTATGGTGGTGGCGCAGTGGGCTTTCAGGCAGCGCTCTGGTTTGTCATTGGCAACGTGTTTTACTGGACCCTCGGGATTATTCTGGCAGTTGCGCTAAAAGATAACCGAGCCTTTTGTAAATATGCCTGTCCGGTAGCGGTTATCCTCAAAGTCACCAGTCGCCCGGCGCTCTTTAAGATTGCCGGTGAGGCCAGTGCCTGCCTGGACTGTAAATCTCGTGCTTGTACCAAGCTTTGCCCGATGGATATTCAGATTCCAGACTACATTCTGGCAGGGCAGCGGCTGCTTTCAAGTGAGTGTATCTTTTGCCAGCAGTGTCTGGCGGTCTGCCCGCCCAATACGCTGAATGTTTCGCTGGGCTTGGATGTGGGCTTTAGGGAACGTCTGGAAGAAAGGCAGCCTGTGACGACGCTCGTATCTCGGCCCAAGAATAGTGAGGCGCAGTATGAAGTGGTGCAGTAACCGTGCCAGACAGGTGATGTTGAGTTTATTGATGCTGCTGGGCTCGAGCCTTGCGCAGCCAGTCGATATCGCGGCTATTGAAACCTTTATCCAGGAACAGATGGCGCGGCACGCTGTTCCTGGCGTCGCTATCGCAATAACGCAAGGTGAGCAGGTTATCTACAGTGGCGCTTTTGGAATAGCTGATAGCAGGCGTCCCCTCACCCCGGATACACCCATGTACATAGGCTCAACCGCCAAGTCGTTTACTGCCCTGGCCATCATGCAACTGGTCGAAGCGGGCAAGCTTGATCTTGCTGCCCCGGTGCAGCGCTACATCCCCTGGTTCAGCCTCGCTGACCCGGAAGCCGCGGCGCAGATTACTGTGCAGCACTTGCTGGGTCACAGTAGCGGTCTGTCTGATTTGCAGTACGTTGAAGTTGGTCACTTGGCGGATGATGCCTCAATTGAAGACGGGGTGCGCGATTTGCAGCGCGCCCGCCCGGTTGCGCCTGTGGGTAGCAGCTTTCGTTACTTTAATCCGGGTTATGCGACGCTGGGGCTGATCATTGAAAGGGTATCGGGGCAGAGTTACACAGACTATATCGAGGAGCATATCTTTGCACCACTGACCATGCAGCACAGCTATACCGATGTCATGCTGGCAGAACAGGGCGGTTTAGCCCAGGGTTACAGTTTGCTGTTCGGTTTCCCGGTACCGCGCCAGCAGGTCTTTCGGCGTTACGGCTTGCCCGCTGGCTACATCATGTCCACCGCTAACGACATGGCCAGGTATCTGATTGCCATGAATAACCGTGGGCGTTTTCAGGACGCAAGGCTTTTGTCGCTGGCAGGCATGCTCGAGCTTCATCGCCCCAGTGGGCCAGGCAACTTCTACGCCAAAGGCTGGATGGTTGCTAGTCACCGAGGTTTACAGCTCGTCCAACATGGCGGAGCGAACGAGTTTTTCAAGTCGGAGGCCATGCTGTTACCTGAGAGGGAACTGGGACTGGTGGTGCTAATCAATCAGGGTTACCTACCCTCAGCATTTACAGCCTACCCTGAACTTGCCTATGGTCTACTGGACCTGCTGCTGGGTGAGACACCTGCTGTAGGCTTGTCCATCGTGCTTTTTGGTCGTCTGCTCCTGCTGATACTCATTCTGATGCTCTTACTGAATCTCTGGCAGTTTCTAAGGCTTAAGCACTGGAAAAAGCGCGCCCTGCAGATGTCGGCATGGCGGCGCAACCTGAACATCACGCTGCATTTTCTGATTGGGCCAGTAATCATAGCTGCCGTGTGGATAGGTTTCCGGGTCTTTATGCAGCGAGGGTTTTCACCGCTGCAAAGTTTTGACGGCTTTCCCGATGGGGTCATTCTGCTGCTTGTAGGTATTGTGGCAGACTACGCCCAGGGGATAGGCAAAATCTGGTTGCTTCGAAAGAGCGTAGCCATACCGGGTAGCGAGGGCCGCGTGTTTCGGGAGACATTGTAGGTGAACATGCAGCGTAGCAGAAACACCGTGTGGCTGACAATCATTTTGGTGGGGTTGCTGCTGATTGCAGGAAGTCAGGTGAGGCAAATGTGGCATGGCAGTTCGGCAATTCCAGCAACGTTTACAGATATATACCGTGAGGACATGTCTTTGGTGGCTCTGTCCCCTTTTGAACTACAGATTGACCCTATGAAACAATTGCTGCTCCTTAACTTTGATGATGATCCCGATGACATCTATCTTGGCTTTGAGCCACAGCTATTTGATGACGCAGTACATGGGCAAGGGTTGCTGGTGATTGGCTGGCGGGTGGATGGTTATGTCGATGTCTACCACCAACCCGGCTTAGCACTGGACTCAGCAACCTACAGCATTGCTGGCAAGGGACTAGGTGACATGCTCGAGCGCCCGATGACAGATGCCCATTTTGAGATTACAGCTTCGGGAGTAGATTGCTTCATTACCTTTGAGGATAAACTGGGCCGACCGGTTGAGTTGCGAGTGGTCGAGCACGGTAGCAAAGCACGTAAGCCATTTTCGCTGCTGGCACCCATGGGTGACGCAGCCACGAACCCCAAAGCGCTGCCGCTGGTATTTCTGCACGGTTTTTACTTCGTGCGCAAAGCGAACAGCGAGGTCAGCCTGAAGGTGGCAGGTGAAACCCGCAAACCAGGCAGTTTGCCCGTACCCATTGACGGCTCACGGGTTTACTTTCTGCGTTATGCGCACCAGCCAGTTATCGCTACCTGGAATCCAGCACACGATGGACCGCTTGCACCACTCGAGCTTCTCAGCTCTGATAAAGCGCAGCGTAATGGGGTGCAGTATGATCTGGTAAGCAACCAGGGACAGCTCGAGATTGCACAAATGCTTCTGCCTTACCAGGAGCACGAGGTATCGGTTCAGTTTACCCCAGCATTTCCAAATCTTCTCAGTCTGCGTGATGGCCTTGAAATGGAGGGCAACTTTAGCATCTCAGCTGGCAATCTGGCAGGTAGGGTCAGTGGTGAGTACAGCCTCAAACGCCAAAACGAAGAAGTAAGTGTGCACATCAGGCCAAGTGGCGGTTGGCAACCCAATGAAAACAAATGGTCGGTCAGATTCATGTACCAAATGGTTCCAACCTTTACCAACTGGCCCAAAACCTATGAGTGGACGGCCGTCCTAAATATCGGCAACCCAGCACAAGTCACCATGCGCTCGAGCTGGCAACGAACCCAATCATTGAAGTGAGGTCATAATACATAAAGTATGGAGAAATGGCGGGCTGTGATACCCGTTTTGCTATGTCTGCTGAGTGTTCCCATGGCTTATGTCATCGGTGCATGGACAGTGCTGTTCTGGATAGCCTTGCCTGTGGCAGATGGTTTCCTGAGTCGCCTCGAGCAGCGATTGACGTAAGGCAATACCTTTGGTGGATGAAGCTTGTTCAAACTGCTGGATAAACTTTGAATATGACCTTTGGCACATGCGCCAAAGGTAGCCATGCCGTTATTCTTTAGTTGGGAGATGACCATGACAGCCACCGCAGCAGCCACCCAAGCACAACCCACCCAAGCCAGCGAACGCATCGATGTTATCGACATCCTGCGGGGCTTTGCTATCTTTGGCATTCTGCTGGTCAATATGCCCTTTTTTGCCCAGCCTATCTATCAGGAAATCCTGCATATTTCCCCCTGGACGAATCCTATAGACAGGGCGGCGGATTGGTTCATCAGCTTTTTTGCCGAGGCCAAGTTCTTTACGCTGTTCTCCATGCTCTTTGGGCTGGGGTTGGCGATTCAAATGCAGCGTGCCGAGGCTAAGGGCGTGAGTCTGGTGCCACTTTATGTGAGGCGCTTGCTGGTGCTCCTGGTCATTGGGCTGGCGCACGCCTTTTTGTTCTGGTGGGGCGATATTCTCACCTACTACGCACTGCTCGGTTTTTTACTGCTGTTTTTTCGCAATACCGCAGCAAGGCGTTTGCTGAAGTGGGTGCTGACACTGGCAGTTATTCCGCTGCTGCTGAATACTGGCATCGTGGGGCTCCTGGAACTCGGGCGCGCAACGCCAGAGGCTGCGGCGCAGATGGAAGCCATTTTTGCTGAAACGGAAGCTGAGTATCTGGCAGCGAATGAAGCGGCGCTTAAGGTCTATAGCAGCTCAGACTTCCTTGCCATGATTCCGCAGCGCATCGAGGACTGGGTCTTTGCCACGACGGGAGTGCTGCTTAATGGCATGCTGTTTTTGGTCTTTGCCATGTTTTTGCTGGGGCTCTATGTGGGTAAGCAGCGGTTACTGCACAGGGCTTCTGAACACTTGCCGCTCTTTCGGCAGGTTTTTCGCTGGGGGCTTGTTATTGGCATCATCGGTAATTTGCTGTATGTGACGCTGGCACGCACGGGGAGTGCTTTAGAGCCCACCTGGCTGAGCCTGCTGGGTCTACTGGGTTACCTGATTGGCGCCCCAGTCCTGTCGATGACCTACGCCGCTGGCATTGTGCTCTTGGCGCAAAACCCAGACTGGCACCAGCGCTTATCACCTCTGGCGGCAGTCGGGCGCACCGCGCTCAGCAACTATCTCTTGCAAACGCTGGTCTGTACGACCATCTTTTATGGTTATGGTCTGGGTTTTTACGGACAACTAGGGCCAGCAGTGGGGTTGCTACTGACACTGCTCATCTTTGGTTTACAGATTCCCTTGAGTAACTGGTGGGTCAGGCACTTTCGCTTTGGGCCGGCTGAGTGGCTGTGGCGCAGCCTGACCTACGGCAAACTCCAGGCGATGCGTATCCAGCCCGGAGCGCAACAGGATCGATCGGCACCATAAGTCTAGTGCGTGAAAGGAGCGCATGATGGCAACGACCACCCTCAACCCCTCTTATAGTACAAGTAGTGTATGGGCCAGGGTGCTGCTGGGATTTGGTCTGGCAACCTTGAGTGCAGCGCTGCTGATTCTGGCTTTTCCACCCTATAACTTCTGGTCACTGGCCTGGATTGCTTTTTTGCCGATGATCATAGCGCAGTACCATGTTATGCCTAAGCGGTTCTCGAGCCTGGCATCGGCAGTGGCGATTGGCGGTTGGGCCTGGGGAGTCTTTGGGCCTATTTTTGCCGATACAGGGACCTTCATGCAGTGGTTACCCCCAGCGGTTTTCGTGCTGACTCTGCTCTTTGACGCAGGCCTGCGCAAGTTTCATGAGAGCAGCAATTACCGCTGGTTTATCGCTCAGGGTATCGCCAATTGGGTCGGTTTTGAAATGATTCGTGGGTTTTTGCCGATTGCGGGTACCTGGGGTTTTATTGCCTATACCCAACACAGCCAGCCCTGGCTGATTCAGCCGGTCAGCATTTTTAGTATCTACGGACTGAGCAGTCTGATTCTGCTGGTGAATTACGCGCTGGGCTTAGCCTTGCTGGCAGCTGTGGCGCGGCGCTGGTCGTCTGGTAAACCAGGCGTTCGCTTTCCTGTCCAGCGTAGTCTTTGGCTGGCGGCAATTGTGCTAGTCGCGTGGTTGGGCTTAAGCCTCGTGCAGTTCCGACCCCTCGAGACGGCAACAGTGCGGGTAGCTGCGATTCAACCGAGCCTGGCAAGCTTGCATCACCAGAGTCAGGAAGAGCTGATTGCCCAAAGTCACGCGCGGATGCTCGAGCAGTCCCGTGAGGCAGCAGCACAGGGGGCGCAGCTTGTCGTCTGGCCCGAAGGCGCGCTGCTTTTTGATCCGCAACTTGAGGATCGGCTGGACCTTAAGGCTTTTACAGCTGAGACAGGCACTTATCTGGTTGTTGGCTATGTCCTCCTTGAAGAGGCTGGCCTGCGCAACGAAGCGACCGTCATCAGTCCCGAAGGCGAGTTTTTGGGGGTTTACGGTAAGGATCATCCGGTGACCTTTGGCGGTGAAACCAGTCTGACGCGGGGAACCTACCCGGTTTATGACACGCCCTTCGCTCAGCTGGCCACGATTATCTGTTACGACCTGGACTTTACCGATACCTCACGCAAGATGGCGCGCAAAGGTGCCGAGCTGGTGGCGGTACCCTCGCAGGACTGGCCAGCCATTGCCAAAAGCCATTATGCGCATCTGGTCTTTCGTGCGGTGGAAAACCGTTTGGCTATGCTTAAGGCAGATGGTGGCTTCGATTCGGCGATTATCGACCCGCAGGGTCGGGTCATTGCGCTGAGTGCCAGCCCCATACCTCATGAAGCGACGCTGGTCGCAGATGTGCCGCTAGGAACAGGTGGCACGCTCAGTGTCTGGCTGGGAGATTGGGTGGGGTGGCTGAATCTGTTTGCCCTGGGCTTTTTCGCAGTTTTTTCGCCCTGGCTGTTAAAACACGAGGTGAAATCCCGCAGTGACCAAGGATAAACCTATGCCGCCTTACTGTGGCATAGGGCTAAGAGCTTTCAGCGTATGGCGATGGTCACACATAAGCGATACCCATAGCCACGCTGGCTTGACTGATGAACCTTCAGGCTGGCACATCGTCTTTTTGAGCAACATTCATCAAAGTCCAATACGTTATTGTGAGGGACGTGGTATCTGCAACACGAACCCTGAATCACTGGAGCGCACCCCTGGCACTTAGCTGGGTGGCGCTCATGGCTTTTATTGATACCTTCGCCATTGTCCCGCTGCTGGCACCATACGCCATACGTGAGCTGGGGGCTAGCTCTGTGCAGGCAGGACTTATTCTGGGTTTGTATTCGCTCTCGAGCCTCTTGGGCAACCTGGGCTCCGGTGTTATTCTTGACCGCCTGGGACGCCGAACGCCGCTTGTTATCAGCCTTTTGTTTGCAGGTTTGGTAGTGGCACTGTACGCCTTTGCACGCACGCCGCAGGAGATGATGATTCTGCGGGTTTTACACGGTTTGGCTGGCGCGGTGTATGTACCTGCACTCTTTGCTATGGTGAGTGAGCGGGCAGGCTCAAATCGTACCCGTGCTATTGGTTTAACCAGTGCGCTGATTGGTCTTATGGCGCTGGCAGGCCCAGTGTCATCGGGACTGGTTGCGCGCTCTTACGGTCTGACGCCGGTATTTTTGGGAGTTGCTGTCATGGTGATGCTGGCAGGACTTGGCGCACTCAGTCTGGTTGAGGACTATCAGCGCCCCAAGCGTAACTTATCTATTCAACCACAGATGGTGCTGGGGTTTGCGGGTGTGAGGGTGGCTTTTTGGCTTACTTTCGGTATGACCTTTGCCATGGGCGTACTTACCTTTAATTTGCCGGTGGTGCTCGAGTCTGCTGGTTTTGATGCCGCTTACCGTGGACGCATGTTTGGACTTTTTGCCCTGATAGCTGTCGGCCTCATGGTGGTTGTAAGACGTAAGACAGCCTTGGGTGGGGCTGGTTTGCGGGCGACGCTGGGGGTGGGCTTTTTACTCTTGGGTGCGCTGGGGCTTAACTGGCTTGCTGTGCCTAATGGAACCTGGATCAGCGTGCTGCTCTATGGCGTCGGTTTTGGACTGACCTTTCCAGCCGTTAACCTGCTGGCTTTTGACCATGCACCAGATCATCTGCGCGGTACCGCACTGGCAGTGCTGCAAGCCTTTTTCTCGCTGGGCTACGTGCTTGGTCCCATCACTGCGGGAGTTGCTCCCAGCTTTGCCGGGACAATTGCGGCTTTTGTAGCGCTGGTTATGGTAGGACTGGTTACGCGCTTCTTGTGGAGGTCGCATACCGGTTCTGGCTAAAACATGCAGAGCGACTAGCAACCGAGGGGTTGAAAAGGCTTACTGGGGCGTTTCGTGAAGTTGCCGGTATACCCGCGCAGTCACAAAGCTCTCGAGCTGCATACCAGCAGGCCTTAGCTGGCCCCATAGTTCCAAAATGGCAGCTTTGCGGAAGTGGATAGTCAGGTGCTTTTCACCTGTCAGTAGTAGTGAGGCAAACTCAGAGAGATAAGGCTCATGGCCTACGCAGGCAATGCTGGCGCTGGCTGGCTGGATAAGACTGCGCAGGTCGCTTAGGAGCGCGTCATAATGATCATGCGTCAGGCTACCAAGCTCGAAATGACTTTTGCTTAAAGCTATCAGGGGCTCAGCGGTTTGCTGTGCCCGGCTGTAGGGACTGTAGCAAAGATGATCAAAAGGTATTCCCTGCTGCTTAAAAAACGCTTGCAAGGCACTAGCTTGCTTGCCACCTTTTTTAATAAGGGGCCGTAAGCTGTCATCTGGATAGTTGGGACCGCGTTCGTCTGCCTGGGCGTGGCGAATGAGGTACAGGCTAAGGCCAGAACTCATAATGTCCCAAGACTAAGAAGTACACGGGAACGCTCGAGTTTGGTCACCGAGCCCTGGCTTAGTGTCAGGTGCTTGGCTAAGTGTGCGGCAATCGCCTCGAGGTCACGGTCAGGTGTTGAGCCGATAGCCTCAATCTCGAGCTCATGAAACTCCACTGAGGTGTCAGAGTCGGGTATGCAGGCGCTGACTTTATCAAAAGCAAGCATGGCGATAGGTTTGCCCTTAAGGAGTAGCGGGTAGCTCAAGCGCTCAGTATTCAGCACAATCTGTACGTTCAGGTCTGTTTCACCGACAGGCAGCCGTTCCAAAATCGCCGCAGGCAGACCATCATGTGCAGCTAGCTCGAGTTCCTCACGACTGTGCAGTGCGCCCTGTGTATCGCCACGGGTTTTCAGAGTGGCCAGCTTTTCACCGTTTTGCAGGCGGTATCTTAGTGCCAGACCAGAGTGTTCCAGGTGGGCATCAGGGGTATCCAGGTAGCTGTCCTGAATGTTCAAGGTTATAGCCTGGGCGGGCTCGAGTTCTGAGCCTTCGAAGATGACAAACAACTCTTCATATAGGGGAATGTTGTCTTCAGCATAGTTATACTTGAGTTCGCGTTCGCGCATCATGCCATAGTCTAGCCAAATTGGCGACGTCAGAGCAACTTTCTGTCAAGACTCTGGTATACTGACACCATGAAAATACGGTAGTGGCTCAAGGCTGAATGATGACCCGTTGACCCCCGTGCAAGCTTCTGGAGAATGAGTGCAGCCTGGATGTTCGGCAAGCTGGCATCATTCGCTAAGACACCACCATCGAAAATGCACATCTGACGCCTTGGCTTCAGCTGAAAGGGTGAGTCGTATGTCAAGTATTCGTAATGTGGCCTTGTTATCGCACAGTGGTGCCGGAAAGACCTCGCTGATTGAAGCCTTGCTGTTTCGTACGGGTGTCAAACCCACACTTGGCAGCGTTGATAATGGCAGCACAGCCTCAGACTATACGCCAGAGGAAAAGGATCGCAAGATTTCAATTTACACTACCGTACATCCTGTCAGCTGGCAGGGGCACAACTTTAACCTGCTGGATACACCGGGCTACGCTGACTTTGTCGCTGAGATTCGCGGCGCTCAGATTGCTGCTGACGCCGCTTTGATTTTGGTATCGGCGGTCTCTGGGGTGGCAGTGGGGACGGAGCGTGTCTGGGCTTCATCGGAAGAGCGGGAGCTGAACCGCATCATCGTCATCAATAAAATGGACCGTGAAAATGCGGATTTTTTTCGCACCATGGCTGATATTGAAGCGAGTCTGGTAGGCAATATAGCTGCGATTCAGTTGCCCATTGGCAAAGCCGAGACCTTCAGAGGCATTGTCGATTTGTTACACATGAAAGCCTACATCTGGAAAGACGGCTCACATGAAGAAGTACCCATACCTGAGGATGTCACGGGCGTCGCTGAGGATTACCGCGCACGCCTGATTGAAGCGATTGTTGAAACAGATGACGAGCTGATGATGCAGTACCTGGAGGATGCAGAGCTTGATCAGGCAGCGCTGCTTGAAGCCTTCAATCTGGCTGTGCGGCGCAATGAGCTTACGCCTGTTGTATTGACATCTGCCACCGAGGTTATGGGGATTAGCCTGCTGCTTGACTTTATGACCGAAGCAATTCGCTTTGTTGAAGATCATAAGCCATTGTCAACCGCTGAAGGGGACCCGCCAGTGCTGGGAATTGAAGGGCCTTTTAGTGCCAGGGTCTTTAAGACTGCCATTGATCCCTATATGGGTAAGATCAGTTATTTGCGGGTGTTGTCTGGCACACTAAAAGCGGGAGATACCGCTCTACATGGCAACAGTGGTTCAGATATCAGAACAGCGCATATTTTCGTTCCGAGTGGTAAGGACTTAAAAGAAGTTTCGCAGCTTGAAGCTGGGATGATTGGCGCGCTGACCAAGGTTGATGTTCTGACGACTGGTGATACCCTATGTAGCAAGGAGCACCCCTTTAAGCTTAAGCCCATGAGATTGCCGTCGCCTGTGATGGCTCATGCTATTCATCCAAAAAGCCGTGGTGACGAGGACAAGATGAGCGGTTCCTTGCAAAAGCTGCTCGATGAGGATGCTACCTTGCAATTAGAGCGCAACAGCGAGACACATGAGACGGTGCTGTGGGGTATGGGACACGTGCATCTGGAAATTGCCATTAACAAGCTCAAGGATCGCTACAACGTTGAAGTTGAGACCAGCCAACCCAGGATTACCTACCGCGAGACCATCCGGGGTACCGGTGACGCGCGCTATCGGCATAAGAAGCAGTCTGGCGGTGCGGGACAGTTTGCCGAAGTTGCCTTGCGGGTTGAACCGCTGGCGCGCGCTGAAGGCTTCGTCTTTGACAACAAAGTGGTTGGGGGTTCCATACCGACACAGTTTATCCCGAGTTGTGAAAAAGGTGTTCGCGCCGCCTTAGACAAGGGTCCTCTGGGCGGGTTTCAGGTGGTTGATGTCAAGGCGACGGTTTATGACGGTAAGGATCATCCAGTCGATTCCAAAGATATTGCCTTTGTGACTGCAGCACTCCATGCATTTCAGGAGGCCATCTTGCAAGCTAAGCCCGTATTGCTCGAGCCCGTGGCACTGGTGCGAGTACGCGTACCCGACAGGTTCACCGGTGACATCATCAGTGACCTGAACACGCGGCGCGGTCGGATTCTGGGTATGGATAGTGAAGGCTCAGTGAGCATCATCAGCGCACATGTGCCGATGTCAGAAGTGCAGATGTATTCGGCAGACCTGCGCTCGATTACCGGAGGGCGCGGGGCATTTTCGCTCAAGTTTGAACATTACGCCGAGGTGCCTCAGCATATCAGTGAGCGCATTCTGGCAGAGCGTAAGTCAGCAGCCTGAAGGCTAGGGCTAGGGCGCTTCGCTCATGGTGAACAGGTCGAGGTAGTCAGCGTAGCCCTCGGCCTCGAGCTCTGCAAAGGGAATAAAGCGGAGCGCTGCGGAGTTGATACAGTAGCGAAGTCCGGTGGGGTCCGGTCCATCATTAAAGACGTGACCCAGGTGCGAATCAGCAAAGCGGCTGCGCACTTCGGTGCGTACCGTGAAAAAGGAGCGGTCTTCGTGTTCGACGATCAAATCGGGCTCCAAAGGACGCCAGAAGCTGGGCCAACCGGTTCCTGAATCAAACATGTGTGTCGAGCTAAACAGCGGTTCGCCTGAGACGATATCCACATAGATGCCAGCTTCGTAATTGTTCCAGTATTGATTCTCGAAAGCGCGCTCGGTTGCGTCTTGCTGGGTGACACGGTACTGGAGGTCTGTGAGGCTGGCGCGCAAAAGGTCATCACTAGGTTTTTCATAGGTGAGCCACTGCGCCAGACTGCTGCTAGGTACGCTGCTCGAGGCGAGCAGTTGAGGCAGTTGATAGACCGCTTCGTCCCCCTTCCAGACTTCAGTAATAAACCTGTCCCGACCCGAGGCGTTGCGGTAGAAGTTATAACGCAGGCTGTTGCGCTTGTGATAGTCCTGATGATAATCCTCGGCGTCATAGAAGGTTTCAGCCTCACGAATCACGGTGGCAATGGGTATGGAAAATTTCCCTGAGGACTCGAGCGCTGTCTTGCTTCCTTCGGCTAAGCGCTTTTGCTCGTCACTGAGGTAAAAAATAGCAGAGCTGTACTGCTGACCTCGGTCACCAAAGGAGCCACCGGCATCTGATGGGTCATGCATCCGCCAAAAGGCGTCTAAGAGGCGCTGATAGGTGGTGATGTGGGGATCGTAGATGACCTTGACCACTTCGATATGACCGCTGCGCCCTGAACTGACATCGGCGTAACTGGGGTTCTCTAAAGTACCGCCCATGTAGCCGGAAACAACCTCGATGACGCCAAGCTGTTTTTCAAAGTCGGCCTCGGTGCACCAGAAGCAGCCACCAGCAAAGACGGCAGTCTGATAAGCTTCGTAGGCGTCTTGGTGGGCGGCGGACTGCGAGAAGCTGCGCGGTAGCAAAAAGAGCAGCAGTGCGGCAAGCAGGATAAAATAGCCAAGCTGTTTCATAAGGGCAGTGTAGAGGATAAGCTAGCAGGCTGTCTGTCGTCGGATGTACAGAGTGCGATGAGGTCGCCATGAGGGCCGAGCAATGAGTCATCAGTGAAATGAGTAGCGCGTCATCAGGGCTCAGTCGTCAGACTATACCAAAAGGTTCTGGAGTCTGGCTTTTGGTTGGTCCTTAAAAACCAGTACTGATAGCGTTTCCACGAAGCATCCTTGAGGATGCTTCGTGCGGCTTGGGGGAGTTGAAATCTAGACGCTAAGACGACTCAAGGTTTTGTCGTGGAACTGCTTTGAATGATCAATAAGCCGTTAGGCTGATGATTTGATCGTCTCAATTTACCCTGGCTATCTTGCGAAAGCTACCACCACACTCTGCGATTGTTGGCTAAACCTTGGACAAGCCATAGGCGGTGTGATACTGTCATCTAAGCCCCGTCGGCTCTGCGCGGTGGCGACCCTCGAATTAGGTCAGGTCGGAAGAAGCAGCCTTAAGAGGTGATCGTCAGGTGCCGCAGAATCCCGGCGGGGTTCTTTTTGACTGCTACAAAATTGAGCGCCCATAACACTCTATAATAATGACATTACGGATTCGTTTAGGAATCCTTCTAAGGAGTGCTTCATGTTAACCAACCTTTATCGTCAAACCCTTCTGGGTGTCGCCAACAACCGCGTAGTGAAAACTGCTGCTCACAAGCAGGGCTGGAAACTGGGTGTGGGACGTTTTGTAGCAGGGGAGACGCTGGATGCAGCCTTGCCAGCCTTGCATGACTTGCGTGGCAAAGGTTTTCAAATCAATCTGGATTTGCTAGGGGAGTTTGTCGATAGCGAGGTGGGTGCCGAAACCATGACCGTGAGCATCATCGGCACTTTGGAAGGTCTGGCTGCTGCGGGTTTGCCTGTTTATATGAGCATCAAACCAACCCAACTGGGTTTGGGCATCGGTTATGAGCTGGCCTACGCCAACATGAAGCGGGTTCTGGAGAAAGCTAAGGCGGTCAGTGGACATGTCTGTATGGATATGGAGAATACGCCCTATGTTGATAGTACCCTTAAGCTCTACAAGCAGCTGCGGGACGACGGCTATCAGAATGTATCCACGGTTTTGCAGAGCTATTTGCACCGTAGTATGCAGGATTTGCAAGACATATTGGCACTCGAGCCTAAACCAACTTTACGTCTGGTCAAGGGGGCCTATAAAGAGAGCCCAGAGCTGGCTTTTCAGGATACAGCGACGGTTGAAGCCAAGCTACTGGAAATGATCTATCTGGCGCTGGACGCTGGGGCCAGGATCAATATCGGCACGCATGATGAGCGCATCATTCAGGAAACCTCAGCCTATATTCGGGGTGCTAAGTTGCCCAAAGAGCATTACGAATACCAGTTGCTCTTTGGGGTGAAGCTGGCGTTGCAAGAGCGTCTGAACAAGGAAGGTCATACGGTGCGTATCTACGTGCCTTACGGCAGGGACTGGTATGGTTATTTCAGTCGCCGTTTGGCGGAGCGCCCGGCAAACCTGCTGTTTGTACTCAAGGGACTAAGAGGTTAAACTATACATATCACGACTGCCTTGATCAAGGTGGTTGACCAGAGAGGCCCTGAAGTTTCGGCTATGAAAGCTCGAGACCTGAGGCTAACGTCTCACCCAGAGTCATGTTTAGCGTGAAAGGAAGTACGATGACTATTTTTGAACCTTACCGCAACGAACCCTACAGTAGCTATCAGTCTGCACAGGACGTAGCTGCTTATCAGGCAGTACTCGAGCGTGTCCGTAGTCAACTAGGGCAGAGTTATCCCATTATCATTGGTGCAGACACAATCGATACGGGTGATTACCTTGAGTCAATCAACCCCTGCCAGCTGGATATGCTGATTGGTCGCAGTGCCAAAGCAGAGGCTCAGCACGTTGAGCAGGCCCTTGTTGCCGCCTGGGAGGCCTACCGTGAGTGGTCGCAGTGGCCGATGGCCAGTCGCGCGCGCGCGGTGATGAAACTGGCTGCCATTATGCGTCGGCGCAAGTTAGAGCTATCTGCCTGGATGACCTTTGAAGCAGGCAAGAACTATGCTGAAGCCGAAGCGGATACTGCCGAGGCTATTGATTTTTGTGAGTACTATGCACGTAAGGCACTGGACTTGACTGGCATCATTCATGAGTATGACTATCCGGGTGAAGAAAATAGCTCTTTTTTGATACCTATTGGTGCAGGCGTGGTGATACCGCCCTGGAACTTCCCACTGGCCATTCTCTGCGGTATGGCGGTTGGTCCGGTAGTCGTAGGTAATACTGTGGTGGTTAAACCTGCACCCTCGACCCCTGTCATCGCGCAAAAGTTCATGGAGTGCGTCAAGGAAGCGGGCTTTCCACCTGGGGTGATCAACTTACTCACTGGTGATGATGCAGTGTTGGGCGACGCACTGGTCGATCATCCCAAAACGCGTTTTATCAACTTTACAGGTTCCCTGGCAACGGGTTTGCGCATCAATGAACGGGCCGCCAAGGTGCATAAAGGCCAGAAATGGCTTAAGAAGGTTTACTGTGAACTGGGTGGTAAGGATGCCCTTATCGTGGATGAAACTGCAGATTTGGATTATGCTGCTTCGATGGCAACCGCCAGTGCCTTTGGCTTCCAGGGACAAAAATGTAGCGCCATGAGTCGTTTGATTGTGGTGCAGGATGTCTACGAAGCTATGCTGGAGCGCTTTGCGGCAAAAACCCGGGCCTTGACACAAGGCGCTGCCGAGGATAATGCCAATGTGGCAGCGGTCATCAACGAGCGAGCGGTTGAAAAAATCATGCACTATATCGGGATGGGCAAGGACGAAGCCAGACTGATTGTCGGCGGTGAGCGAGCAGCGGGGAATGGCTACTACATCCAGCCGACTATCTTTGCCGATGTTACCCCAGAGGCAACGATTGCCTGCGAGGAGATTTTTGGGCCAGTCATTGCCGTAATAAAAGCCAAAGACTTTGACCATGCGCTCAGCATTGCCAACAGCACGCCCTATGGGCTTACCGGAGGCTTGATTAGCCAGAGTCGGGAGCGGCTCGAGCGCGCCCGCCGCGAGTTTATGGTGGGTAATTTGTACCTGAACCGCAAGATTACTGGCGCGCTGGTCGGCACACAGCCTTTTGGTGGCTTCTATCTCTCTGGCTCCAATGCCAAGGCGGGTGGGCCGGATTACCTCAGGCTCTTTATGGAGATGAAGACTGTCTCTGAACGCTTTTGAAGTGTTTATACTCAGCTGAGAGTCTTAAAAGGTGAGTGTTTGCCAGCCTTTGTGTCAAAGGTGAAGGTGAAGGAGCAGCCCAAATGCTTGTTCAGGTGCATGATGAGGTAGTCTGAGAAATCAGCACTACCCTTTTCATAATCTTGCAATGCCGCCCAGGCAAGGGCAGATTTTTCGACATGTAGTGAAGTGGTTTCTAAAATCTGCTTGAGTACCACAATAAGCGTCTCTTTGTCGGCCTTGTAAGCTCCACGCAAAACCCAAACTAGTTCACAAAGCACGATCAGATTGATATGCCCAGGTGTCTCTTTCGTGCACTCCTGCTCTAAAAACCTTGCTGCGAGTTCTGACTGTTGTGGGTCATCATTGGTCAGGTAGCGTACTAAAACGTTGGTATCAATGCCGATCATGATATTGGCGACATACTTCCTTTTCGAGGGCTTGATCCATGTCCTCGAGGCTCACTGGACTTTTGGGCCTCGAAATGATACCTCTTAGCGCTTTGATGGAGGATTTAACGGGAATCACCTTGGCGCTACCATCTATCTGCATGACAAACTCGAGCTTGTCACCCGCTTGCAGTTTGAGCTGTTCTCGGATGTCTTTTGGTATTGTAACTTGACCCTTGCTGGTGATTGTGGCTGACATGGCTTACAAGATAGCATAATTCTTACTTAAGGGTAATACTGGACTTTGCATGAAAAACTAAACACAGTCAGACAGAAGGTCAAGCGACGCTGGACCAAAACTTCTGATTATCACGGCCCCAGACGCATGACCTTACTGTCAGAACCAGGCTCTGGCACTAGCAGGTGAATTATGCCGAGTCGCATAGTCGGCCTCTGACTCGTAGAAATCCTAAGCTAGATTTAGATTCCCTGATCCAATCGCATGCCTATGCTTCTTGAGCTTGCAAACTCGACTATCAAATGGTGAGTGCTTTCTAGTTTTTTGGTCAAAGGTTAATAGACCGTAAAACAGATGTTGATACCCATATTTCGCTTAAAACTCCATGTTTGGTCAAGAATTCAAGTATCAGAACTAATCTTACGGTGTAGTTAATACCAGTTCCGGATAAATCCTTGGGTTTATCCCAACGATTTATCCCGAGCAGAGCGTTAGGAAGCAGGGATTGCTTAACCAGTTTATCGGGCTCGGTGTAAGGTGAAGGAGCAGCCCAAATGCTTGTTCAGGTGCATGGTGAGGTAGTCTGAGAAATCAGCACTACCTTTTTCATAATCCTGCAACGCAGCCCTGGCAAGGGTGGACTTTTCGACATGTAGTGCAGTATGTAGTTCAGAATGTAGTGCAGTTGTTTCTAAAATTTGTTTGAGCACGGCAATCATCGTTTCTTTGGCGCACTTGTAGGCTCCACGCAAAACCCATACCAATTCACAAAGCACAATGAGATTGATCAGCCCTGGTGTTTCTTTCGCAAGAAGTCTCATCATCGAGAATTCCTTGGTGGCTAGTGTGACTTGGGAGGCAAGGAAGGTAAATGGCTAAGGCTCTTGAAGGTTTTGCTCTACCACCGCAATTTTTAGGGCAATCTGAGTAAATTATGTGAAAGCCTAGTCATATCGGCTGGTTTTTGATATTGTTACACAACCACTCCGTCTGCGCGACTGCGTGGGCAGGTATAAATCAACCTCCGTTTGTCGGATAAATCAGGTTTAGAGGTGATGTTTTGGCACTTGCAGAAGTAAAACAGAATCGCCGCATTAACTGGCTACCGTGGCTGATAGTGTTGGGGATTATCGTGCTAGTGGTAGGGCGCATCGTTTACCTTACGATGACCTACGAGCGCTTTAATACCGGTTCGTTTGTCAGGCCCTTCATCGAATCCATCAAGCTGGGTAGCCTCTATGCTCTCATTGCACTAGGTTACACGATGGTCTACGGCATTATTCGCCTGATCAACTTTGCGCACGGGGAAGTCTTTATGGTGGGGGCTTTTCTCACTTACCTGCTCTTTACCTTCACGCCCTATTCTTTACCAGTTGCCATCATCTATGCGCTCATCATTGCTTTTAGCTTTATGAAAGTGCTCGAGTTTTTCCGAGGTAACCTGCGGGATCCAGTGGTGCTGGCGGGAGGGGCGCTGGTGTTTGTCGGGGCAACTTATCTCTTAAGCGCAGTGACCTTGAACCTGATTGCCGCACTTATTTGCAGCATGCTCCTGACAGCTGTCTTAGGCATTACTATAGATCGTGTGGCCTATTTTCCCTTGCGAACCGCGCCGCGCAATTCATTGCTCATAACTGCTATTGCCGTGTCTTTCTTTTTGCAGAACCTCGGGCTTTTGGTCTTTACCAATCGGCAGACACCCTTTAGGCCAGATACGCCTCTGACCAATTCGCTGAGTTTTAGCTTTTTAGGCACGCAGGTCACTACTAACTGGTTGTTTATTGCCGTGCCAGTCATAACAGCCTTTTTAGTCATTGTGCTGACGCTTTTTGTCAATCGAACGCGCCTGGGCAAGGCGATGCGCGCTTCTGCGCAGGATGCCGAAGTCGCGCAGATGATGGGTGTTAGCGTCAACCGTGTGATTGCCACGACCTTCTTGCTGGGTTCCATGTTGGCGGCGGCTGGTGGGGCGATGTGGGGTCTGAACTTTGGCAGTCTAAACCAACCTGCCATTATGGGTATTCTGCCAGGTATCAAGGCGTTTGCTGCCGCTGTTATTGGTGGTATTGGCAGCCTGCCCGGTGCAGTCATTGGGGCCCTGATTATCGGCTTTATGGAAAACTTTATGACCGCTATTTTTCCGCGCACCGACAATTTTCAGGGTATTACCGAATTTAAAGATACCTTTGCCTTTGTCCTGCTGATTATCGTGTTGTTGATACGTCCTAGTGGAATCGTCGGCGAAGACCTCTCGGAGAAAGTCTGATGAGTATTCTCGAGCGCGTAGATCCCCGTACCCGTGTGCTGGCCTTTCCGCAAAACCGCGGACGAAACATCCTGCTGACACTTGGCATGACTGTATTGATTATCTTATCTCTATGGTTTTTAACCAGTCTGGGAAGCAGTAAGCTCAATCAGGCGCTGGCACTCTTTGCCATTTGGGGTATTGCCACGGTCAGTCTGAACCTCATCAATGGGACGCTGGGAATATTATCACTGGGACATCATGGTTTTATGCTGATTGGGGGTTATACCACTGGCTTGCTCATTTTACCTGACGCTGCCAGGCAGAATATTCTAAATTCGGGTCGTTCCTCCATGAACGAACAGACCCTGGCACTTAGTATGTCCAATTTGCTCTCGAGTATTGGCCTTGACGCTCTCACCACGCCTGAAACCCTGTGGCTGCGGTTTCTGCTAGCTGCCTTTATGGGTGGTATTGTGGCTGCCTTTGCTGGTCTGATTGTCGGTATTCCTAGTTTGCGTTTGCGGGGCGACTATCTGGCTATTGTTACTTTTGGCTTCGGTGAGATTATACGCTTATCAGCCTCAACCCGGATTTTTACCCCGCTGACCAATGGGGCGCTGGGGTTTCCCGGGATTCCCTCAGAGTTTGGTAAGAGCGTCTGGTGGACCTTTGGTGCACTGGCCTTTACGGTTTTTGTTATTTCGAAGCTAAAATACAGTTCTTATGGTCGTGCTATGCAGGCCATCCGCGAAGATGAAGTGGCAGCGCAGGCGATGGGTATCAATCTGCCTTATCAGAAAGTACTGGGCTTTGCAATATCGGCCTTTTTTGCGGGACTGGCTGGGGGCTTCTGGATTTCCTGGCTGGGAGGTGTGCGGCTTGACTTTTTCCTCTTTCAGCTCACCTTCTTTTTTCTGGTGGCGATCTCGCTGGGTGGAACTGGTTCAATAACGGGAGCACTCTTGGGTACAGCCGTGGTGGTCTTTGTGCGGCAGTATGGTGACCCGCTTGAAGAGTCTTACAGGATTTCGGCCTGGATTCTGATACTGGCAGCAACACTGTTTTTGGCGACCTTTGGCACCGTCCTGTACCGAGCGATACAGCGCAGTAAACCGCGAATTAACCGCGCTGTGTACCTATTGGGGGGTGTTGGCTTGTTAGCGCTGGTGGCAGGCTTATTAGCCCCCAGTCTTGGTGTTTGGCAGACAGAGTTTCGGGGCTTTGGCATGCGTGCTATCTTTCTTTCGATTGTACTTATCGTCATTATGATCTTTAGGCCAGAAGGCATTATGGGGCGCAAGGAGTTCTCCTGGGCCTGGGTGTTTCGTGAGCGCCCCGATGAGGCGACAGATGAAGAGCGTAAGCAAGACGCCTGGCTCACTAATCCAGAACTCAATCCTGCAAATGCTGATGAAAGGGAGGAGACATAAATGGCACTACTGGAAGTCGATAAAATCGGTAAGTCATTTGGTGGCTTGCGGGCTATGTCAGGTGTCAGCCTCAAGGTCGATCAGGGTGAGATTGTCAGCGTAATTGGACCAAATGGTGCAGGCAAAACGACGCTTTTTAATCTGATTACGGGTGTTTATAAGCCAGATGAAGGGGATATTCGTTTTGAGGGTCGCTCGATTGCCGGTTTGTCACCGAATAAGGTAGTGGATATCGGGATTGCCCGCACATTTCAAAATTTGCGGCTTTTTACCAACCTGACCATCCTCGAGAACATCCTGATTCCCCAGCATCACAAATTGCGTTCGACCTGGTTGTCAGCCGTGCTGCGCACACCAGGCTATCGGCGTAAAGAACGGCAGATGCGGGAGTTTGCTCTGGAAAAGTTGTCTTTTTTTGGACCGCGCCTGATGAGTTTTCGTTTGCATCAGCCTGTATTGGTTTTATCTTATGCCAACAGACGCCGTACGGAAATGGCAAGGGCCATGGCGACGGGAGCCAAGCTCCTGCTGCTCGATGAACCGAGCGCTGGCATGAATCCCAAGGAAACGCGTGAGATTACCAGGATTATTCGCCGTATGCGCGATGAAGGGGGCTATACCATCGTGCTGGTGGAGCATAAGATGAATCTGGTCGGTGAGATTAGCGATCGTGTTGTCGTGCTGGATTATGGGCAAAAGATTGCTGAAGGTAACTATCAGGATGTGGTTAACGATCCGAAAGTTATCGAGGCATATCTGGGTAAAAAGGCCGAAGGCGAAGAAAGCGAGATCCAGCGTGCTGCCAGGAAAGATGGGAGGGTGTCAGAATGAGCACGATTCCCACCAGCCGTGAAAAGCTGCTGGAACTTAAAAAAGTGACTACCCATTATGGGCCAATTCGGATTTTGCACAATATCGATATGGAGATTTACCCAGGTGAGATGGTCTGTTTGCTGGGAGGTAACGCCTCGGGTAAGTCAACCACCCTAAAGACGATTCTGGGTGTGGTCAAGGTCTCTGAAGGAGAAATGTACTTTCGGGGGGAGCGTGCTGACACCTTAAGTACAGCAGAGCGTATTGAGCACGGCATGGCCGTAGTGCCTGAAAACCGCCGCATTTTTCCCAAAATGACAGTTCTGGAAAACCTGGAAATGGGGGCCTATTTGCGCAATGACAAACAGGGTATAAAAGAGGACATGGACTATGTCTTTGAGCTGTTTCCTCGGGTGCGAGAGCGCCTGTATCAAAAAGGTGGCACCATGAGTGGGGGAGAGCAGCAGATGCTGGCGATGGGTCGTGCGCTGATGAGCCGACCTAAGCTCATTCTCATGGACGAGCCTAGCATGGGACTCGCACCCTTATTCGTTGAGCGTATTTTTGAAATTATCAAACAGGTGAACGAGCGTGGCATCAGTGTGTTTGTGGTTGAGCAGAATGCCAATGTTGCTTTGTCGATTGCTGACCGGGGCTATGTGCTGCAAACGGGTGAGGTTGTGCTGTCGGGGCCAGCCAAGGATTTGCTCAATAATGAGGCTATGAAGCGGGCCTATCTCGGAGAGGTATAACTCATCTTGGCTAAGGCTCTTTCTCTAACTCTTTTGGATCATTGCACTGTGGGTTGACTGAAGCAATCTCGAAGCTTAACGCAAGCGGCGGGGTTGCTTCGCTTCACTGTGTTCTGCTCGCAACGACACATGGGGGGGTGCTTGACTACGGTTACTGGTGGTTTAAGACGGCGCCTATGGTGTCATGCTGAACGCAGTGAAGCATCTTCCCGTGTTGCTGTTTGTGCTTGGGTGAATGGGTATTCAACCGTGCCGTGTAGAAGAGATTCTTCACTACGCGATGCTCCGTTCAGAATGACGCAATAATGCTGCTTGGCTGCGCTCGCATTGTCCGGATGTGCAAGGTGAGTACGCATGATAGGTTAAATAGTACGTTTGGTCTGGGTTATGGTCTTGGTATTTTTCCAAATAGCGTTTCCATGGGTCATTGAGATGTCTCAATGACCCATGCGACCTGGGGGAGTTGAAATCAACTCATTCAGCTTGTCTCAACAAAGCTTGGAAATGCCAAAAATAATGTATCCTTGGTGGGTACTTCAATACGTCATTCCAGCGAAAGCTGGAATCTATAGCTCGACAGCAAAAACCAATGTGACTTAAGCGCATGCGGCATTCTTTTTTTACCTGGCCACGGGTGCCAGCCGACGCCGGCACGACTCGCTAAGACTTCGAAGGATTTTTCGGGGAAGTGCTTCCCTGAGAAGGTCAGGTGCTTGCTTTTTGCAGGATACAGAGCACCTTCGGATACGCTCAGGGTGATAAATGGTAGGAAGCTCGAGCTTGGGGCGCTGTGCTAATCTGTGCTTGCACGATAAGGAATAAGCTCTTGGGGAGGCTATAGGCATATGCGAAAGGGGCACCTCCTATGCACATGGTTTGCGATTTGTAATATAGAGTAATATAAATAATATAGTTATGAGGTTACACTGATTAAAGTAAAGGAGTGACTATGACTTCAGGATTTCACCACATTACCTGCATCGCTGGCGATGCACAGAAGAATCTGGACTTTTATGCGGGGATTCTCGGGATGCGCTTAGTCAAGAAGAGTGTCAATCAGGATGACCCTAAAACCTATCATTTGTTCTATGCAGATGCTGAAGGAAGACCCGGTACGGACTTAACTTTTTTTCCTTGGCAGCACATGTATCCCGCACGTAAGGGCGTTGGGCTGGCTACGGAGGTGCAACTGGCTGTGCCAGAGGGTAGTCTTCAGTATTGGGCAGAGCGCTTGGAAAAGTATGGTATTAACATCGCTCCAGAAGAGCGCTTCGGTGAAACGGTCCTGGCATTTCAGGATCATGACGGGCTCGAGCTGGCCTTGGTTGAAATCGTGGAACCGCGCCCCTTTAGTCCCTGGGAGAAAAGTGCGGTACCAGAGGACAAGCAGATTATCGGTTTGCATGGTACCAGGATGTGGCAGCGCAGCCTGACGCCAAGCGCAGACTTTCTTACCAGAGTCATGGGTTTTAGCTACCTTGGGCAGGAGGGTCGCTGGCATCGTTACGCAGCCGCAGAGGGTGGCTCGGGCAGTTATGTCGATATTATGGAGCAGCCTGATCTTGGGCGAGGGCAGTGGGGTACGGGTAGTATCCATCACCTTGCCTGGCGGGTGCGTGACGCTGAGCATGAACTCGAGCTTCGCGATAAGGTTGCCCAGGCAGGTCGCAGACCCACGGACATTATCGACCGCTTCTGGTTTCAGAGCGTTTATTTTATGGAACCTGGCGGAGTCCTTTTTGAACTGGCGACCGACGGTCCAGGTTTTGCCGTTGATGAAGATGCGGATAAACTCGGTGAAAAGCTCGTTTTACCGCCCTGGCTCGAGCCTCAGCGTCAAGAGATTGAAGCGGGTCTGCCTGAGCTGAAATTGCCTTCAGAGCCAAAGGCATAAACCCTATGACCTATGAACATGTTTTTGAAAAGGGTGAACTGGGGCTTACCCTGCTCACCCTGCATGGTACGGGTGGCAGTGAACATGATCTTTTGCCGATGGCTCGGATGCTGGCACCCGGTGCTGGTGTCCTGAGCCCGCGCGGCAAGGTTTCAGAAAACGGCGCACTGAGGTTTTTTCGGCGTCTTGAAGAAGGTGTTTTTGATATTGAAGATCTGAATGCCAGAACTCATGAACTGGCGGACTTCGTTAGCGAAGCCGCCCTGATATACGGCTTTGACAGGGCACAGGTCTATGCCCTTGGCTTTTCCAATGGGGCGAATATCGCCTCGAGTCTTTTCTTTTTACGCCCAGAGATTCTGGCAGGTGCGGCTATCTTGCGGGGTATGGTGCCCTTGGATATGGATAAGGGCGAACTCGAGCAGCTCCCGGACCTAAGTGGCAAACAGGTGTTTCTGGCGAATGGACTCCGCGACCCGCTGATCCCACCGGACAACGCCAAAAAACTTGCGGCCATGTATCAGGAAGCAGGTGCGGTGGTTAATCAGCACCTAAATGCAGCCTCGCATGGGTTGATTCAAAGCGATATACAGGCGCTGAAGCAGTGGTTTGGGCAACTGGATGGTATACGGAGCCCGATAAATTGATTACAGATTTGAAAAGGAGTTACTTGGTTCCTAACGCTCTGCTCGGAATAAATCATTGGGTTTATCCCAATGATTTATCCGGAACGGGTATTAGCTGGTAAGAAAGTAACCTGAAAATCATCATTGCGGTACTCAAGACAGGTTGCCTAATCGTGAGAGGGCACAGGAGGTAGAGAGAGTATGAAATTAAGCTTGTTGTTGGGTGTTTCGGCTGTGTATATGATGCTGATTGGCATTGGGCATCTGCTTGCACCGGTTTACATGAGCGCAGGTGCAGTTCCAGCAGATGCTTCTGGGGAACTGGTCGCTTTTTTGCGCCACTATGCAGCACTCTTCATCGCCATAGCTGTACTGAACTGGCTAGTGCGTAAGGTCGAGGTGTCTGTTGCGCTACACGCCATTCTTGTCGCTAACATCATTGTCTTTGGCTTAGGTGCAGCTCTCGATGTAGCAGCGGTCGTTGGAGGTGCTGGGCTGACGGGTCTATTACCTGCAAGCATTAACCTGCTTTTTGCTCTGGCATTTGTTTGGGTGTTGCAGGGTTCACACACGGCTAGGTCAGAATAGCCTCTTCTTGCTTTGTGGCTGGCGTGACGGACTCGAGCCCGTAATCTTTGGCAATCACACGGGCTGTCATCTTGGCACTCATCATGACGCTGGGTGTACCGCCGCCGGGTTGTGTACCCTGACCGACCAGATAGAGGTTATGGATATCCTCACTGCGGTTGTGAGGGCGAAAAAAAGCACTTTGTCTGAGGATGGGTTCAACACCAAAACCATTGCCCAGGTAGCTGTTTAAAGTACCCTCAAAGTAGTCTGGGGTGACGTAATGCTGGTAGACCAGGCGCTCGCGCAAGCCAGGGATATAACCGCGTTCATCCAAAAAACCGATGATCTTTTGGGCGAAACCCTCACCTTCGACACTCCAGTTGATGCCACTGCCGTTGTGAGGTACGGGAATCAGTGTATAGGCAGCGTGATGTCCGGGAGGTGCCAGGCTTGGGTCGGTCAAAGTGGGAATATGCAGATACTGCGAAAAGTCTTCAGCGAGAACCTTGCGGTCGAAGATGTCTGTCAGCAGCCCTTCGTAGCGAGGTCCAAGGATGATGTTGTGGTGTTTTAGCTCGAGTGCTTCATCGGCCTTGAAGCCAAAATAAATAACAAACAAGGACATGCTTTGTTTGCGCAGCTTGACGACGCTGTCCCGGTTAATGCGGCGGTACTCCGGGTCGATGAGTTTCAGGTAAGTTGTGGCATAGTCTCCGTTGGAAACGACCAGATCAGCCTCAAAATTGCGCCCATCTGTCAGACTTACGCCTGTGGCGGTACGTTTGCCGTTTTGCCGGCTGACGTTGATTTTTGCCACCTCCGCATTCAGGATAAGCTCGCCGCCAAGTTCCTGATACTTCTTGATCAGCCCCTCAACCAGAGCACCCGTGCCGCCCATGGCAAAGTGAATGCCCCAGGTCTTTTCCACGAAGTGAATCATGGCGTAAATGGCAGGAACCCGCAGAGGATTGCCACCTACCAGCAGCGTTTCAAAGCTGAAGACCTGGCGCATTTTCGGGTTACTCAGATATTTGCTGACAAAGGAAAACAGGGGGCGTAGAGCGTCCAGGCGTACGAGATCACGTGTGACAGAGAGCATGTTCGGGATATTGCCGAAATAAGTGTAGCCCAGCTCGAGAAAGCCACGATCAAAAATAGCCTTGGCTGCTTCATGGAAGCGTTCGTAGCCCTCCAGGTCTTCTGGCGCGAGGCGCTTAATCTGTTCACGGGTGTTGACCGGGTCACCGTCATAGTCAAAGTGGCTGCCATCATCAAAGTAAATACGGTAAAAAGGCAGAATTGGCACAATGCTGACGTATCTGCTGGTGTTTGGTCCGCCACTTATACCTTCAAGAATGCGCTCGGCAGTTCTCACATGCTCGGGAAAATCAGGTTCATGCAGTGCGTGTCTGTCGCGCTCGAGGCTAAAGAGTTCTTCAATAAAATGCGGTACGGTCAGGACAGTAGGTCCCATGTCAAAGGTAAAACCCTCTGCTTGGTGCACATAGGCACGTCCACCAGGTTTGTCGAGCTTCTCAAGAATAATTGAATCAAACCCCAGGCTTTGCAGGCGAATGGCTGTGGCGATTCCACCGAAGCCAGAGCCAATCACAATCGCTTTTTTTCGTCTTGTCATACCCTTACTATACGGGGGTTTGCGGGCTTTGGGCTGGTCTGTGCGGCACAGTTTGAGCTAAATTACTGCCACTCTCAAGATCAATGGCACTTCCGCGAAAAACCTTTCAAAGTCTCAGCCCGCCCTGCTAGCGCAGGCTCGCACCCATGGCCAGGGGGAAAAAAAGGATGCAACATGTGCTTAAGTCACCTTGGTTTTTGCTGTCAGGCTATGGATTCCAGCCTTCGCTGGAATGACGTTTGGTTTTGCATTTGGTTTTGCATTTGATATTGCAGTAGCCACGCCTGTGTGATTGAGGAGAAAGACAAGAATCACAAGTAATACCAGTTCCGGATAAATCGTTGGGTTTATCCCAATGATTTATGCCGAGCAGGGCGTTAGGAAGCGGGGAAGCGCTTTTCGAATCTTTAACCAATTTATCGGACTCGGTATAAGAGATTCCTGGTTTTATTGTGGAACTGCTGAAGATGCCAGACCGAGGACGTTAGCTGTCTTCAGTGGTGTCACTTGTGGCAAACAGGCTGCCTTCGGCAACTGCATATCCTAAGTGCTTATAGGCACGTTCGGTAGCAATGCGCCCCCGTGATGTCCTTTGTAAGAGTCCGCGTTGAATCAGATAGGGTTCATAAACCTCTTCCAGGGTGGCCTTATCTTCACCCACGGAGGTGGCCAGAGTGTCGAGTCCCACGGGGCCACCAGCGAATTTGCTAATAGCACTTTCCAAAATCATGCGATCACGCTGGTCAAGCCCAATCTCATCGATACCCAGATCAGACAGCGCCTGCCGTGTCCGCAGCAGGCTAACGGTACTTTCCTTGGCAACCTCAGCGTAATCTCGTACTCGTCGGAGCAAGCGCTTGGCAATGCGCATGGTCCCTCTCGAGCGCCGTCCGATTTCTAACGCTGCTGCTGACTCGAGTTCAAAGGACATCCGATCGGCGTCACGCGAGACACCAGCTGCCAGCTCTTCGTCAGTGTAAAACTCGAGGTGTTCAATAATCCCGAAGCGGCTGCGCATCGGCCCGGTGATGAGGCCTGGGCGAGTGGTTGCGCCAATCAGGGTGAACTTGGGCAGGTCAAGGCGAATGGTTCTAGCGGCAGGCCCCTGGCCCAGAATAATGTCGATTTTGTAGTCTTCCATGGCAGGGTAGAGGTGCTCTTCAGCAACCCGTCCCAGCCTATGAATCTCGTCGATAAACAAAATGTCATGCTCACCTATTGAATTGGTCAGAATAGCTGCCAAGTCACCGGGTTTTTCAATGGCAGGACCACTCGTAACACGAATGTCAACCCCTAGCTCAAAGGCGATGATATGAGCCAGGGTAGTCTTGCCGAGTCCTGGAGGGCCGTAAAAGAGCACATGATCGAGCGCCTCCCCACGGCCTTTCGCTGCTTCCAGATAAACCAGCAGTTTTTCTTTTAGTTTGGCCTGACCAACAAAGTCCCCCAGACTTCTGGGCCGAAACGCACTATCTTCCACCCTATGAGCCTATCATGTGGCACTGCTAGGGCGGGCTGTATTCACGACGAAGTCAAGAGTTGGGTTTAACAGCAGTTCCGGATAAATCATTGGGTTTATCCCAATGATTTATTCCGAGCAGAGCGTTAGGAACCGAGTAACTGCTTTTCAAATCTATAATCATTTTATCGGGCTCCGTATAAGTGAGTAGCATCTATGCTGTGTGAGAGCGGTGTCTCGGGTCATTGTCGCGGTATAGTCCCAGCATGGTAGATAAAAAGACGGTTAGCAGCCAACTCAAAGAGGCTGCCAACCTTTTAGAGCTTTTGGCGGAAGATCCCTTTCGGGCTCGAGCTTTCCAGAGTGCCGCACGTCAGCTAGAGAGCTTTGAGGGTGATTTTGAGCAACTGTTTGTAGCGCGGCAACTAACCAGTATCAAAGGTATCGGTAAGGGACTGGCTGAAGAGCTTTATAGTTTAGGTGAAAATGCCTTGATTCCAGCCCTGAGTGACTTGCGCAAGCGGGTACCTGAAGGTGTACGCAGCCTCTTTCGAGTCTCAGGGCTGGGGGCTAAAAAAATAGCTGCGCTGTGGGCGATTGATATAGATAGCTTGGCAGAGCTGGTAGCAGCAGCGCAGGATGGCCGCATTGCCAAGCTTAAAGGCTTTGGGGAGAAAAGTGCCGAGAAGATTCTGGTTGCGGCGCGTTTTGCTCTGGAGGCACAGAAGCAGTTGCGCCTTGATCAGGCTGAGGCACTGGTTGAATTGATTTTCAGGGCCGTTGGTATAGCGCTGCCAGATTGTCAGCTTAAGCCTGTCGGTAGGTATCGGCGTGGTCTTGAAACCGTCGCCGACCTGAGTTTTATCGTGACAAACGTGGCGTCAGCCGAACTCATGAATGTGCTGAGCGAACTGGGAGGCGTGGAGAGTAACGGTGACGAGCTTAGATTGCACCTTGCCGGACGCGACATTCACTTTTCGCTGGTCGAACAGACTGGCTTTGCTGCGGCTTTGCTCTACCATACGGGTAGCGACGATTATTGGCAAGCGCTTAGCCAACGGGCTGAGACCTTTGGTTATCGCTTGACCAGGACTGGATTGTTTCAGGGGGAGAAGCTTGTCGAGGTGGCCTCAGAGGAGGATGTGCTCCAGCGACTCAACCTGCCCTACATAATTCCAGAGCGGCGTGAGTGTGCAGCGCCTGTAGCGCTTAGTGAAATCATTCGGCTGGAAGACATTCGGGGACTGATCCATAATCACTCCACCTGGTCGGACGCAGTCCACAGCATCCCTGAAATGATTGGGGCAGCAAAAGAGCGTGGCTTTGCCTATCTGGCAATGGCGGATCACTCGCAAAGCTCCTACTACGCCAATGGTTTAAGCATCGAGCGTGTTTTGGCGCAAGCACAGGAGATTGCTGAGTTGCGGCGTGGCTTGCAGGATGGCTTTGAGCTTTTGCATGGCATCGAGGTGGATATCCTGACCGATGGCAGCCTGGACTATCCTGATGAGGTACTTGCCAGCCTGGACTATACGGTGGTGAGTGTACACCAGAACTTTACGCTGTCACGCAGCAAGCAAACTGAGCGCATCATCAAGGCGGTGCACCATCCCTCTGCCAGTATTCTGGGACACGCCAGTGGACGCCTGCTGCTCCGCCGCCCACCCTACGAAGTCGACCTTCAGGAGGTGATTGAAGCCTGTGCACAAACGGCGACGGTGATTGAAATTAATGCCAGTCCCTACCGCCTCGACCTCGACTGGCGCTGGGTAATCAAAGCCAAGGAGCTTGGCTGCCGCTTTTCCATTAACCCAGATGCACATAGCACGGCTGGCTTTGATGATCTGAAGTATGGTGTCATCATGGCCCGAAAAGCTGGCCTCTGCAGATCAGATGTGGTTAATACTGCGCCTACTGCTCAGGCATTCCTCAAAATGCTGAAACCTTGAGCCTGCCCGGTAGCTGCATCAGTGACTAATACCAAGTCCGATATAGTGGTTAAAGATTTGAAAAGCAATCCCCGCTTCCTAGCGCCCTGCTCGGGATAAATCATTGGGTTAATCCCAACGATTTATCCGGAACTGGTATAAACTGCAAGACAGGTCAAAACATGTGACTGGCTGAGTGAGAATCTCTGTAAAAACAAAGTAAGTACACAAGCTTGTATTTTATAGAATTGCCCATTATACTTATGGCGGTTTAACACCAACAGCGTTTTACTGTTCGTAAGCTGGGATTTGGCTTAGTATCAAATGCAATGAGGGCTGAGGATAGTTTGGCGCTAAACCTTTGGAGGTAAGAATGAAACGTCGGGAGTTTTTAAAAAAGGCTGGTGTGGTAGCAGCAAGCACCAGCTTTGCGCCACTTATGTTTGCCAATGCACAGGCCGCCAAATTCAGATTTGGCATGGTTACATCCTGGCCTACGTCGCTCGATACTATTTTTGGGGGTGCTACCAACACTGCCAAGTTTTTAAAGGAAATCACTGATGGTGATGTGGATATCGAGGTCTTTCCGGCAGGGGCACAGGTTGGCGGGCTCGAGGTCTATGACGCAGTCTCCACTGGCGCCTTTGAAATGGGGCATACAGCCTCGTACTACTATGTGGGTAAGGATCCCGTGCACGGCATTTTTACATCGTTGCCGTTCGGCTTAAACGCTCAGCAGAACAATGCCTGGCTCTACTCGGGTGGTGGTCAGGAACTCTGGGACGAAGTTAATGCCCAGGACAATATGATTGCCTTTGCTGCGGGCAATACTGGTACGCAAATGGGCGGCTGGTTCAACAAGGAAATCAATAGTGCTGATGACTTGCGCGGCCTGACTATGCGTATACCGGGTCTGGGTGGTCAGGTTATCAGCCGCGCTGGGGCGAATGTACAATTAATTCCAGGTGGGGAAATCTATCTGGCACTCGAGCGCGGAGCGATTGACGCAGCCGAGTGGGTTGGTCCCTATGATGATGAGATTTTAGGTTTTAATAAAGTCGCCAGATACTACTACGCGCCCGGTTGGCATGAGCCAGGTCCGACGCTTGGCACCTATGTCAACCTCGATGTCTACAATAGCCTCCCCACAGACATTCAGGATGCTATCAAGGTGGCTTGTAAGGCAGCGAATATGCAGATGCTGGCTGATTATGACGCGAAGAACGGCCCAGCCTTGCAGCGGATTCTGGATGGGGGCAATGTTGAACTTCGTACCTTCCCCGATGACTTCCTTAAAACGCTTGAAGCTTCAGCTGAAGAGCTTTATGCTGAATCTGCTGGTTCTAGTCCTTTGTTTGCCAAAGTCTATGAGTCCTGGGTGGCGTTTAGGGATACAGTTATCCCATTTCACAGAATCTCGGAAAAAGCCTGGCTCGATTACCAGATTCCTGCCGAGAGCAATTAGAGCAGCGCATTACAAACCACTTCAGCCCCACGAAAGTGGGGCTTTTTGAGTTTGAAAATACAGTTTCACAACAAAATGAGGTAGGGGCTTATTACACCGTAAAACAGATGTTGACACCCATATTTCGCTTAAAACTCCATACTTGGTCAAGAGTCCAAATATCAGAACTAATCTTACGGTGTATTAAAACTGAATCGGTATCTGATTCATCTCCCGGGTGTTCTCGCTGTGCTCGGAAACGCTCGGGTTATTTCCTTAAGGAAATAACCCGAATTGGTATAAAAGCATTCCTTTGACTGCCTGACCTTGGGTGCCAGCACAGGCTGGCACGACAAATCTACAGATTCTACCTACGCTTGAAAATGTTGACTGACCCAGCTTATACCGAGTCCGATAAATTGGTTAAAGATTTGAAAAGCGCTTCCCCGCTTCCTAACGCCCAGCTCGGAATAAATCATTGGGTTTATCCCAATGATTTATCCGGAACCGGTATTAATTCCGTGCCTGAGATGGTAGCCAGGTAACGATATCGGGAAACAGCGCGATGACGACAACCATGATGACCTGAATAATAATAAAGGGAATGATGCCCTTATAAATATCTGTAGTTTTGACAGACGGTGGAGAAACGCCTTTTAAGTAAAACAAGGCAAAGCCAAAGGGTGGTGTCAGGAAGGATGCTTGCAGGTTCATGGCAATCAATACGCCAAACCACACCATCATGTCAGCACCAAAAAGTGCTTTGGCAATGGGGGCCAGCAGTGGAACAACGATAAAAGTAATCTCGATAAAGTCAATGAAAAAGCCCAGGATAAAAATGACCAGCATCACGAAGAAGATAAAGCCAATGTTGCCACCTGGCAGATTGAGCAGGAAATTATCTACTATATGATGACCACCGAGTTGAGTAAAGATATAGCCAAAAAACGTTGCGCCTATCAGAATGATAAAGACCATGCTGGTGAGTTTTAGGGTCTGGTCCATTGCGGCGATCATGTTCTTCAGGTTCAGTCGGCGGTTAATGGCGGCTAGCAGAGTAGCACCCAGCGCACCCATGGCGCCCGCTTCGGTGGGCGTAGCAATACCAAAGAAAATCGTTCCCAGTACCAGAAAAATGAGAAACAGCGGTGGAATGAGGTTTTTAAGTACCCGTAAGGCCAGGGTCCAGCCTCGCAGGGCCCTGGCCTCAGGCGGTAGCGCAGGTGCGTCGTTGGGTCTGGTGAAGGCCACAAAGATGACGTAAAGCATAAAGCAGCCTGCCAGCATCAGTCCAGGAATAAGCGCGCCCAGAAACAGGCTGCCGACGTCGACGCCAATCTGGTCTCCCAGAATGACCAGCACGATACTTGGCGGAATGATCTGCCCCAGCGTACCGGATGAGGCGATAACCCCGGTTGCCAGGCTTTTGGAGTACTTGTATTTAAGCATAACGGGCAGTGCCAGCACGCCCATGGTCACGACCGAAGCACCAACTACACCCGTTGAAGCTGCCAGCAGCGCGCCGACAGCAACAACACTGATAGCCAGACCTCCACGGAGTTTGCCAAAAAGCATGCCCATGGTTTCCAGCAAATCTTCAGCCAAACCTGACTTTTCCAGCATAACGCCCATGAAGACAAAAAAGGGCACTGCTACCAGGGTATAGTTTTGCATGATATTAAAGACGCGTGATGGTAAGGCGTTCAGGCGCTGAACCCGAAAGACGGGGTCCCACGGTAAATCGATACCTACAACTGTGGGTAGAAAATCACTGCCAATGAGCGTAAAAAGAACGGCCGTACCCCCGAGGCTGAAGGCAACAGGATAGCCAATGATCAGCAGCATTATGGCTGCGCCGAACATCCATAAACCCAACATCAGGCACTCTCTACTTGTTGAATGAGTTCTTTAATAGGGTCTTTTTCAATGCTGTGAATGCTGCCCGACTCTGGATGGCCTCGTAAAAAGGCAACATTTTTGATAATTTCTGATATGCCTTGCAACGAAATCAAGGCAATGCCGATAGGGAATACCGTCTTGACAATGTACAAGGGAATGCCGCCTGGGTCACTGCTGGCTTCCAGACGCGCCCAGGATGCTGAGATATTGGGATAGCTGTAGGCCAGCAGAAAATAGCACAGTGGGAATAGAAAGAACACCGTTCCAGCTATATCGACGAGTGCTTTGGTGCGAGCTTTGAAAGTGGAGTAGAGGATGTCAACACGCACATGTCCGTCACTCTTTAAGACATAAGCAGCACCGAGCAAAAAAATCATGTTGTAAAAGAAGGTTTGCAGCGACAGGTAGCGGTTGCCGGACATAGCCCTGGCAAAGTCATGACCAAAAATGCTGGCAATGAGATCATAGCCGTAGCGACCGATAACGTTCCAGGCACCAATCAGGACCATGGCGAGCGCGACCCACCACATGAGCTGCCCCACTTTGGTAGTAAACCAGTCAATGCCTTTTGAAATAATTAAAAAAAATTGCAAGACAATCCTCCAAACCTCATCTGTACCTGCATCGCGAGACAATCTACCCGCATAGTATCTTGTTGTATTTCAAGAGTCAACGCTGCCTGCCTGTTGTTGTACACAAGATGATAGGCTCGGTGACAAAGGTTGCTTTGGGTATGGTATGTCATCATTGCTAGAATTGAGCTGGATTGAGGTCAAGGAGAAGTCGTGACGCATCGTCAAGATACAGGTCTGCGCGTACAAACTTTGGGTCTGTTTAAAGTTTATCTGGAAGATTGCCTGCTCCCCGAAACTGCCTGGGGTCGTGAGAAGGCGCAACAACTATTCAAGTACTTTATCAGCTATCCGACGCGCCTAACTCCCAAGGAGCAGCTTTTTGAAGATATCTGGCCGGGAGTCAGCCAGGAGCAGGCCGAGCGGGACTTTAAGGTGGCACTGAATGCACTTAATGATACGCTCGAGCCCCAAAGACCGTCACGGTCGCTGGCAAGATTTTTGTTGCGACAGGGCTCGAGCTATGGCCTAAACCCTGCGGACTTGCCGTACCTGGACTATCTCAGCTTTGAGACAGAGGTTTTAAGATTGTTGTCAGCCGGAACCTGTGATGTAGCTGCTTTGCGACAGGTACTTGCGCTTTATCACGGTGACTACCTGCCCGAGCTGTGGCAGGCAGACTGGACAGCTGCCTTGCGCGAACGTTTGCAGGGACTTTTTCTGATGGGGGCGAGTACTATGGCAAGTAAGTTGTTGCAAACGGGTGAGCTGGCAGAAGCAATTGTCTGGGCGCAGCAAGTCATCGACAAAGATCCTTTCTGGGAAGAAGCCTACCGCAGCATGATGCGGGCCCATCAGCAGTTGGGGAATCGGCCTCAGGTAGTGAGAATCTACCGAGGTTTGCAGCGCCTGCTGCATGCCGAGTTGGGGCTTGAACCCATGAAACTGACCACCAGGCTGTATGAGGAAGCGCTGGCGGATCCGTTGCTTGAATTGTAACTACTGTGTAACTGCAGGCACTTATACTCAAGGCACAATGAAGCCAAAAGAACCCACCACCAATCAGGATGTTGTTTCCTTTGTTCTACGCTTTGTCCGTGAAGCGAGTGAAGAGCAAGACGCCCGCTGGCGTGGCACAGTCAAGCACGTACAGGGCAGCACCGAGCGTCAGTTCAGCAAGTTTTCCGAAGCACTTGGCTTCATGCAAAACCACATGAATGAAGTGGTCAAAAGTGCCTTTAAAGACGGCAGTGACCTTGGTCAGTTCAATCCCGTGCTGGAAACCGCCCGGCTCTGGGGAGAGTTTTTGCCACAGTACAACAGACTTATTATCAGCAGTATGACCGAAGCTGCTGCGCAGAGTGCTACCTTTCCCAGGCAGCTCGAGCATGCCATGGAGCAAATGTTTCATGCTGAAGCGGCCAGCAGCGTTGAGGAAAAAAACAAGGGGCTGGAAGAGAAAATCCAAACCTTAACTGAGCAGGTAAAGGGCCTGACCGATATCGTCAGGCAATTGCAGCAAGAGGTTACCAGGTTTCGCGATCAGGATGAGGCATGATGACTAAGACCGAAGATCTGAAACAGAGCGGTGAACAACTTCTCGGGCGTAATCTGGATGCCTATCGGCAACTTAGCAGCTACGGCTTTAATACACTGCGCTCGCTGAGTGAAAGTCGTGTCAAGCAGGCAAAAACAATGCAGTTGCAGAATCAGAAACTGGCTTCGGTGGTACTTGACGCGCAATACGAGCTGACCTTTGCCAGCTTGCAGATTCTGGAAAACGAGGTCCAAATCTGGCAGCAAACCTGGCTTCGTGTTTTCCAGACCTTGCTGTTAGTTCCGTCACGGGATGACAGCTAGCGTAAATATCGGTCAATATCGCGGTTGTGGTCTTGTAGCGAGATATTGGGTCGAAAAACGATTGCTCCAGCATCTGTGCCGTGCAAAAAGTACAGATAAGGCTGTCCACCCTCATTGAGTCGTACGGGTCTAAAAATTGCCTGCAGCGCGTCATGCCCTGGATTGCTGATGGGTCCTTGGGGCAGACCGGCGCGGGTATAGGTATTCCAGGGATGATCCACGCGCAAATCTCCAGCAACAGCACTGAGTTCAGGCATATCCTTACCCAGGCCGTAGGCCACGGTAGGGTCAGATTGCATCAGCATGTCGATGTCCATGCGGTTCAAAAATACCCCTGCAATGACGGGCATTTCTTCGCTATTGCCTGCTTCAGACTGGATCATACTGGAGAGCGTTACCCAGTCAAAAACCGTAAGACCCAATGCCTCTAGCTCTGTGCGTATCTCTGGTGTCAGCTCCTGCTCAAAGCGGTCTATCATGGTGCTGAGAACTTCCAGGACAGTAAAGCGCAGCGGAAAGTCATAGCTGGCTGGAAACAGGAATCCCTCGAGGCTGGCGTCCTCTGGCAAATAGTCGGGGGCCAGGTTGCCTGGGTAGCGCATCAGCAGTAAGATGTCGTCTGCACTGCCAAAACCTGCTTCAGCCAGACGCGTTGCGATATCTTGCATCCTGAAGCCTTCGGGAATAATCACGCGAGTTGTTCGTGGCCGCCCACCTGCAGCCAGAGCCGCTGCAATTTCACTGACTGGCAGGGCCTTGTCCAGGTCATACAAGCCTTCTCCCACACTGCGATCAAGTTCATTAAATCGCAAATAGTATCTGAATACTCGAGCGTCCCGAATAAGCCCGGCTTGCTCGAGTTCTGCCGCCACCCGACTCGCGCCCCAACCGGGCATGACCTCAAACTCGTAGGGTTGAGAGTCACTGCTGACCGGGCTGAGTTGCTGCTTTAAGAAAAACCAGCCAGCCAGACCCGCGACGACCCCTAGGGCGAACATCGTTAAGAGCGTGGCTCGCAGCTGGGAGAAGCGTTTGCTTACTTTATTCGCAGCTGGCACTTCAGTGTCGGGTATTTGAGGGTCTGAGCCTTTCACAAAAGCAAAGTTTACCGCAGAAAGAGGAGAATAGCCTAAGAATGGCGCACTTTTTCCAGATAGCTCTCGAGGATGACAATAGCGCTCAATTCGTCGATGCGCCCTTTTTGCTGCCGCTGCTTTTTCTTGAGTCCACTGGCGTTGATGCCTTGGGTTGCAATTTTACTGCTATAACGCTCGTCCTCAAAGACGTAATCAAGGCCAGTAGCTTCCAGGGCTGCAGCAAAATCGCGCACGCGCTCGGTTTGTGCCGAATCCTTTCCATCGGTGCGTTTGGGCAGGCCAATGACCAGCAGGCTGGCAGCTTCGCTTTGCATCTGCTCGGCAATCTGTGCTATGTCCTCGTTTAAGCTCGTCCGTTTGAGATGGCCACGTCCAAAGGCAAAGGTGGAACCTGTGTCGCCAACCGCCAGTCCAATGCGTGCTTCGCCCACATCCAGCGCCAGTAGCCTCACGCCAACTGCTCCAGTAAGTGCTCGAGTACTACTGCGACACCGTCTTCATCATTGCTGAGTGTCACCAGATCGGCGCAAGCCTGCACTGTAAGCGGGGCGTTGCCCATCGCCACACCCAGGCCAGCCCAGCGCAGCATCTCACGGTCATTGTGTTCGTCACCAAAGGTGGCTATAGCACTGACGGGTATGCCCAGCTTATTGGCCAGATGGGCCAGAGCCTGTTGTTTGTTTACCAGAGGATGCTGCACTTCCAGCAAGCGGTCACCACTCCAGGTACAGTAAAGCTCGAGCCCCTCCAGTGCCGTGGCAAGTTCGCTGGCACGGTACTCCGTATGGCGAAAAAAGACCTTGATGACACCATCTTGCACAAAGTCACAAATGTCTCCGCAGCCATCAGGGAGCAGGGTCTGTGGTGGCAGATGGTCTTGTCGCCAGGTGAGCAAACTGCTATCCAAAAACCAGCCATAGGCGGTCTCGAGGCCAGCCATCACTTCAGGAAAACAACTCCGTATCCGCAGGATGGCTTCCTGGGTCTGGTCTTTTTTTAGTGTATACAGATGCTGAATCTCATCTGTTGCAAAATTGATCAGCGAGGCTCCGTTGTAGCTAATCACCAGCTCTGCAAGTCCCAAATCTGTGGCGATGTCGCGAACGTGGCGCGGGGGGCGTCCGGTACAGAGTATTACCCGCACACCTTGTTCCTGCAGGTTCTGAATTGCCTGAGCGCTGCGCTGACTCACGTTTTTGCCAGACGTCAGGAGTGTGCCGTCCAAATCGAGGGCGACCAACTGCGGCTGGAAGGCTAAGGGCAAATTCACAGGCTTAGTGTAGCACTAAGCTGCTGGTGGTCTACTCAAGTCACGCCCTCGAGCTGGAATTATTCAGGCTGTCATTGAATCACTACCAGTAGAGGCCTTCAAAGGGCCTCGAGAATCTCTGGTAGCGCCTCTAGTGCTGCAGGTATGCGGCTGCCATCCTTAACACCCGCTTGCGCCATGTCGGGTCGTCCACCGCCACCACCCCCGGCACGCTTGGCCAGTTCACGAACAATAGTGCCAGCATGTGCGCCTTTTGCCTGGGCATCTTTGCTGACCTTGGCTACCAGCGATGTGCCGCTGGCGAGTACCACCAAATCCGCGCCGGACTTTTGCAGCAGGCTATCTGCTGCCGTACGCAGGGCGTTGGCATCTAAACCCTCGAGCACCGATGCCAGGTAGCGGTAAGTTGCAGCCTCTTTGAGAGTGGTATCACTGGCCGTTTGGGCAGCGGCCAGCTTATCGCGCAACTGACTGTTTTCACGCTGCGCGCTTTTCAGCTCCTGCTGCAATTTGCCGATGCGCTCTGTCGCATCAGCTGCTTTGCCACCCAGTAGTCTGGCTATTTGCAGGCTGGTAGCACGCATGCTTTGCGTGTAGCGTACAGCCGCAGTCCCGCTCAGCGCTTCGATACGCCGGACACCAGCCGAGACTGCCTCTTCTGTGCTGATGTAAAAACTGCCAATCTCGCCAGTATGCGCCACATGTGTGCCACCACAGAGTTCGATAGACACGGTGTTCGCATGGCCAATGCTGACCATGCGTACCTGCTCACCATATTTTTCACCAAAAAGCATCATCGCGCCAGCTTGCTGAGCTTCGGCTATGGGAACTTCCTGCCAACTGACAGGGAAATCTGCCTGAATCCAGCGGTTGACCAGCGTTTCGATTTGCACTATTTCCTCAGCTGTTACGGCTTGGGGATGAGAAAAGTCAAATCTGAGGCGCTCAGCTGTGACCAGCGAGCCAGCCTGGCTGACATGTGAACCGAGCACCGAGCGCAGGGCGGCGTGGAGCAAATGGGTTGCGGTGTGGTGCTTTTGAGTGTCCAGGCGTGCGGGATCAACTCGTGCGGTGACTTGCATACCAGCTTTGAGTACGCCTCTGAGTACGCGAATACGGTGCAATATAACGCCCTGAGGGCTGCGCAGTGTGCCAGTTACCAGAGCGCTACCCTTGTCCCACTCGAGCTTGCCTGAGTCGCCAACCTGACCGCCACCCTCTGGGTAAAATGGACTTATGTTCAGGGCAATGTCTGCATTGCCTTGGCTGAGTTCCGCAATTTCCTGTCCGTCACGCAGAATACCCAGAACCTGGCTGCTTGTTTCGCTGCTACTGTAGCCTTCAAAGATCGTTTCGCCATGTGTGGCCACAATGTCATCCAGTAGCTCACTGACTGTGGCAAACATCGCACCTTTGGTCTGCCCGGCTCGAGATAGTTGGCGCGCCTGGTCACGGGCAGCCTCATAGCCCTTAGCATCTACCGTGACGCCACGCTCTTCTGCCATATCCCGCGTTAAATCCAGAGGAAAGCCATAGGTGTCCCAGAGGTCAAAGGCAACGTCACCGGGCAGCACAGTACCCTGCAGCTCAGTGAGCAGCTTGTGAACGCGCTGCGTACCGGTTTCCAGAGTGCGAAGAAACTGCTCCTCTTCGGTTTTCAGGAGGTTTTCGACTCGAGCCTGAGCGCGGATGATATCGGGGTAGCCTGCCCCCATGCTTTCAACGACGCCGGCGACCAGCTTGTGTAAAATGGGCTCGCGCACCCCCAGCAGATAGGCTTGCCGCGCCGCACGGCGAATCAGCATTTTTATGACATAGCCCGCTCCGTCGTTGGCTGGCAGAATGCCGTCGCTTATAGCAAAGGTGACCGAGCGTACATGGTCAGCAATGATGCGGTGCTGGACGCTGTCCAAATCCTGATAGGGCAAACCCGTCAGTTCGACCAGCCGCCGGATGCTTGGCTGAAACAACTCGGTGTCGTAGGCATCCTGGGCACCATTCACAACCGTCACCAGGCGCTCAAAGCCCATGCCGGTATCGATGTTCTTCTGAGGTAAGGGGTGCAGCACGCCGTCCACCAGATCAAACTGGGTAAAGACCAGATTCCAGATTTCCATGTAGCGGTCGCCCGAACCAGTATTGGGCCCGGTTTCATCGGGACTGCCGTAAGCTGGTCCGCGGTCATAAAAGATTTCCGAGCAGGGCCCACAGGGACCACTGCGCTCGTCCTTGATGGCGTTGGCTGGCCAGAAATTGTCCTTTTCACCGAAGCGCGACAGGCGTTCTGCGGGTACACCCACGTGCTGTGTCCAGATATCAAAGGCTTCGTCATCATCCAGAAAAACCGTAACATACAGCCGCTCAGGGTCTATGCCCAGCCATTCGGGACTGGTTAAAAACTCCCAGGCCCACTCTGCTGCCTCACGTTTAAAGTAGTCACCAAAGGAAAAATTACCCAGCATTTCGAACATGGTGTGGTGTCGCCGGGTACGCCCGATGTTTTCAATATCGCTGTCCTTGCCACCAGCCCGCATACAGCGCTGAGCTGTCACGACTCGAGGCCAGAGACCTTCGTAACCAGAAAAGCGAGGGCTGGCGCCTTGAAAGTAGGTTTTGAACTGTTGCATGCCAGCGACATTAAACATCAATGCCGGATCGTCACTTTTTAAACTGGCAGGTGCGTGCACAAGGTGAGCCTTACTAGCGAAAAAATCCAGAAACTTCTGCCTTAGGGCATTTGGGTGAATCTTGTCCATGAAATCCTCCAACAACCTGCCTATTGTGACACATCAGGCTCATCTGCGAACGAAAAAAGACCACGAACAAAGTGAGGTCTATTGCGTGGTGTGTCTGACACCATTGACTATTAGACTTCTTGCGAAAGTATCAACTGAGCAACCTTTAGGGCGATAACCATCGTTATCCAACTGGACTTTTGCAAGAGGTCTATTCTGCTGCTAGGTGAAACGTTGGTGTCATAGATCTTGTTACAGCATTTAGTGTAGCTGAATCGTTGCTTACGATGCTTAACATAATACGCAGGCTGTTCGCGTTAGACTTGGGGTATGACAACAAGCCCGATTAGTGCAGTCCCTATTAGCATAGAAACCGAATTGGGAATGATACAGCTCGAGCTCTATCCAGAGCGTATGCCCATAACCTGTGAAAACTTTCTGCGTTATTTGGACGCTGCCAGCTTTGACGCTGCCAGCTTTTACCGCGTTGTCCGAGCGGATAATCAGGCTGTTGATAACATCAAAATAGACGTGATTCAAGCTGGCCTGGGCATGGGTGAACACCCGCTGAAATATCCACCTATTGCCCATGAAACGACTGAGCAAAGCGGTTTGAAACACGAGGATGGCACGATTTCCATGGGGCGTTTTGCGCCAGGCAGTGCCAATGCGGAGTTTTTTATCTGTGTGGGAGTACAACCCGAGCTGGACTTTGGTGGCAGGCGCAATCCTGATGGACAGGGCTTTGCCGCCTTTGGTCGAGTGACAAGTGGCATGGATGTTGTCAGGCAGATACACCAAAGCCCCGCCGAAGGTCAGCAACTTAAGCCTGCTATTGCGATCCACAGCATCAGGCGAGGCTAAGGGCTGTCAACGGATGTGTGGAGGTAAAGGGAATAAGGAGAATAGAGGGAAAAGGTTGTCAGGCATTCAGCGCTCAGACTATCAGTTGCAAGCGGTAAGATACAGGAATGAAGAAGATGGGGGAATCAAAGCAAGTCTCATTGCTCGTTGCTTTTAACTCATTGCCGCTTTTGCGCATTCACCAGCCAGCCACCACTCCGTTTTTTGTACGCGCTTTTCTTGGTTATCATGCGCATATGTGCTACAATCAATTTTTGTGCTGTGGCTAGCCGCGACTGCGGTTAGCTTACAAGGAGATAATTATGCCAAAAGTCTGTGCTGTAACTGGAAGAAAGACTCGTTCCCAGCAGACCAGCATCCGCAAGGGTTCACCCAAAAAGCGTGGTGGGGTAGGTCTGAAGCAAACCGGTGTTCATAAACGTGCAGTCAAGCCAAACCTGCAAAAGAAAACCATTTGGGTAGATGGTAAGCCCCAAAAAGTCTGGTTATCCACCAAGGCCATGCGCAGTATGGATCCAACCCTGCTGGTCAATCCGCAAAAATTAGCCAAGCGATAAATCAGCTTTCGCCATCAAGAGGCTCGAGTTCTGGCTCGAGCCTTTTTCTTGTGGCTTTGGGCTGGTCTGCTGCCCAGTTGACCTGCCGCCACAGGCCGTGCAGCGCGTGAACTTCGCGCTTGGTTAGCCTGGCACGGTCAAAGATGCGGCGGTACATGTGATGTGCTTTGGCTTCAGCATTCGCTTTTGTGTACTGAATATGATGAGCCATAAGCATGAACCGTTCATGCAGCCGCTCCAGGTCTTCACGACTGGCAGGGTCGTCGGGTTGTTTACTGTGGTTTGGGGCGTCCGTGACAAAAAACTCATAGCTGATCAGATTGACGGCCTGGGCCAGGTTCATGCTGGTGGCTTCACTGGTAGGAATGCGGATATAGGCATGACAGTACTCGAGGTCTTCATTGCTGAGCCCAGAGGTTTCGGGGCCAAACATAATAGCGAGTCTATCCCGCGTAAAAGTTTGTGCGGCGTCGCGGGGCGTGTAGATGTCAAAGGCATCCGAGCGGCGCTTGCGTGCGGTGGTGCCAATAACAGTGTGTCTGTCAGACACGGCTTCTCGTGTTGTTTCGACAATGGTTGCAGCAGCGACGATATCTTTGGCGTGCGTTGCCATGTAGTAGGCTTCCTTGCTGAGTTGGCACTGGGGTTTAACCAGCCACAGATCGCTTAGACCAAAGTTCTTCATGACCCTGGCAGCGCTGCCGATATTGCCGGGTTCCTGCGGCTGAACAAGAATGATACGCATACACCCAGTATATAAGCGCTATGCTGGAATGCGATGTATAAGTTTTTCAATAAGAATCATGGCAACCCAGCCGTACCTCCTGGACAAGCCGTCACTGAAGCTTTTCCGGTACTGACCTATGGTCCCACACCACGGGTTAGTCAGGATGAGCTGCACCTCACGATTTTTGGTTTGGCGCAGCAGCAAGCGTTTCATTGGCAGGACCTGCTGGCTTTGCCCCAGACCACCATCAGGCGTGACTTTCACTGTGTGACGCACTGGTCAAAACTCAATGTTAGCTGGACTGGCGTGCTTGCGACAGACCTTGTTAAGTCACTTGCAATCTCAGCCGAGGCAACGCATGTTATGCTCCATGCTTACGGGGGTTACACAACCAATCTCAGCCTGGATGACTTTCTGGCCGAAGACTGTTTGCTGGCAATGCAGTTAGAGCAGGCAGAGATACCCGTTGATCATGGTGGACCCTTGCGGATGATTGTGCCGCACCTCTATGCCTGGAAGAGTGCCAAGTGGCTTTCGGGTATTGAGTTTATGGCGGCTGACCAGCCGGGTTTCTGGGAGCGTAATGGCTACCACCGGCGGGGTGATCCCTGGGCTGAGGAGCGCTATGGCTGATACTAAAGTGAGCAAAGCATCCTAGTACATTCTCCCTGAATTCATTCCCCGCATCGTCAGAAAAAGAGAAATGAGCCAGAAGATAAAGGAACTGGCTTAAAACAAAGGAGGAAAGACGAGGTTCTCATTGGCAAGAAGCCACTCGGCATACCAGCGTCTTCCCAGGTCTTTGTCTGCTGAGCCGAAGCCCAGGTGTCTGCTTTATACAGCTCTTGTGGGCTAGCATTCGGGATGATATCACCATATTTTGATTTTTTTGTAAGATAAAATCCACTACAGTACAGATGGAAAAAGGTGTGGTGTGTTTGTCCTTAGCGCTATTGCCACTATCGCTAGGTGTATGACGGGTCTTGGGGTGATTTGACTGGAGCGTATTGCATGATGATAGGCCAGATTTGTAAAACTTTAGATAAAGGTAAACGTGTTTCTGAGAAGGCGCTGTCATGATCCGGTCTTATGTTTGGGGGTTGGTATGAAAAGTGAGTCTGGCTTGACCATTATCGAAATGCTGGTAACGCTGGCGATCGTAGGCATTATTGCGGGTATTGTGGCTTTGAATCTGCGGCCTTTAAGCCAGGATGCCAGTAACGCCGCCAATACTATTGCTGCCTACCTTAAGCAGGTGCGTGCAAGAGCTATGACAACGACCAGTGCCTACAGAATTATTTACGTTTCTGACACCGAGTTACAAGCTGAATGGGCGCTGAGTTGCGCGTCAGCAGACTGGCAGCCAGAGCAGCGTTTTCGACATAGCCTTAGCGGTGGAGCAAAGATGCTCAATGTGACTGCCGGTACCATCCTGACTTGCTTTTCACCGAGAGGAATATCGGATTCAAATACAGAACTAAGTCTCAAGGATGATAGGGAGCGTTTTGCCACGCTCGAGCTCTTTCTTGGGGGAGGCGTGGAGATACGATGAAAAAAGTACTTGGTTTAAGTATTACTGAAGCTTTGATTGCACTGATGATATTTGGTATTGGCCTGGCAGTGATTGCTCCGATTTTTGTGAGTAATTCGAGGATTAACCGGCAGCAGGAAGTTCGCACAGGGGCCGTGGCAGCAGCTCAGCAGGTGCTGGATACTTTGCGGTTTCGGAACTTTGGCCAATGGCCAGCTTCTGCCACGGAACAACAGATCGACACGGATATGGGTGTGTTTAATGCCACGATTAATTGGTGTGAGTCAGGTGGAGACTGTCTGGCGATTACTGGTACTCGGCACGTAACTGTAAGCATTCAGTTTAATGGAAAGCAGGTGTATGAAGTTGAAACTGTCTACACGCAGGTTAACTAGAGGGATTACCCTTCTCGAGGTGCTGATTGCTCTAGGAGTAGGCAGCCTGATTCTGGGACTGGCTTTCTCAATCACCATGTCCAGTCGGAGCCTCTTTGAGACAGATAGAAGCAAGACCGCCTTAGTGCAGAATGTTCGGTCAGTTGTCGATATCATCGGTAGTGATATTCGAATCGCTGGGGAGAGACTGCATCCGCGAGACGATCTGGCGCTGTGGCCTTTGGTCATCGTGGATGGCAGTGAAATCATTGTTCGCCGCAATCATCTGGATACCACTTTGGCACTTTGCGAGTGGCAACTGAACGACAATAGCGTCAGAGTTGTGCGAAATTCCAATGCCAGCATAGACTGGTCTCAGTATCCGCTGTGTGATCCAGCCGGCAATGACGCAAACGGAAACGGTGTGCATGATGGCTTTGAAGCCTTTCAGGCCTACCGCCAAGCCAATGGTGGTATGGTTCGGGCTTACATATACAAGCCAAATGGCCAAGGAGAATTTTTCTTCTACAACAATGAAAACGCCGCCAACTTTGAGTTGCTACGGCCTGGCGGAGGTTCGGGTGGTGGACTCTGGCAATTCACTTACCAAATGGATGAACATCCCCGAATTGTCTTACTCAATGAACTGCGCTACCGGCTGAATGACGGTTACCTTGAACTGATTCGTGATGGTGATGTTGCCAATCCGGTACGTCTGGCTGCGGATATTGAACGATTTGAAGTTCGAGCCATTATGCGTGATGGCAGTGTTTTAACTAACCTTGACCGTACTAGTGGCGTGCGCTGGCGTGATGTTGCCTCGATTGAACTTGCCGTTACCAGTGCAGACGCTCGGGTTGGCAGTGACCTCGAGCGCACACTCAGAGCTAACTTTTTACCAAGAAACACTCTATCGAATTAAGGAGCCTGAAGATGATTGTTCACAAGAAATCCGGTTTTGCTGTTGTCACTGCGCTCCTGATGCTGGTGGTTTTGGGTGTACTGGCGACAACGTACTTTGCCATTACCAATATTGAAATGTCTACATCAAACTCGAGTGTAAGCAGTGCCACCGGTTTTTATGCGGCGGAAGCAGGGCTTAACCTGCGTGGTCAGGCAATTCGTAGCATCTTTGAAGCTTACAGTTCACCCCAAGGGGTTCCCCCGGTAAGCCAGGGCTCATGCACCACAGGCAATATGGGTGGTGGTGATTTTGCCTGTCAGCAGGACACGGTAAATGAGCGTCAGGTTGTCAGTTATGTACAAGAGGGTACGATTAATGCTGCGGGTGGTGATTACATCACTTTGTCCCAGGGCCCCTTTGCGGGTCTTAGTGCCATAGAGCATCAGTATCATGTTTTCTCCCAGGCTATCAACCCAGGGTCTGAGCGACCAGAAGCTATGCTGGAAATGGTCTTTCGCAGTCAGCTCATCCCCATGTTTCAGTTTGCTGCCTTCTATAACAAAGATTTAGAGATAGCTCCTGGCCCAAATATGACCCTAGATGGCAGGGTACATGTTAATGGAGATTTGTACTTAAATTCCGGTGCGCAATTAGCCATCTCAGGCCAGGTTACAGCATCAAGCGGTATTTTTCGGGGAACCAAGCGGGATAATGGCTGTAGTGGAACAGTGCGTGTCAGCGATGATGATGCCAGTACGAACCCTGATCCGGCAATGGCTTGTTCAGGGGGGCGTACTCAGCTTACCAACGTTTTTCCTTGGAATGGCCGCGTCGAATATGATTTTGATTTACTCGTTACACCACCCATCGAGAGCTTTGATCCCGATTCAAGCTACTGGCAGGATGCCGACCTGCGGGTTGTGCTCAACACCTGGGGCGCTGCACCTCAGCTGGAGGTGCGTGCGGGTGCATTAATCGATAAAGGCGTGATACCGCCACCTTTAAGCTGGGCGGAGCAGGCGATGACAGCTGCGCTGAACACATGTACCACAGCTAATGGCTATATGGTTTCGGCTGCACCTTATGCCGTTGCTAATGCCGCTAGACATATTGCTGATCCTGGGACCAGAGCCGTTGAGTTTTCGCTAGGTGCTTTCTTTAACAACCGTGAAAATCGCCGTATTACCCTGCTTGAAGTGGATGTAGAAGCTCTAATGGCTTGTATTTCAGCCAATGAAGGGGTCTTTGGCTTTCCTTTGAGTGACACGACGCATGGGGGTCTCGTTTGGTACTTTACGGTCCTGGGGCAACAGTCTGACAACATGAACAACGCCTACGGCGTGCGGGTTCGCAACGGGGCAGATCTGGCAGTTGTTGACAATACTGTGCGTGGTTTAACCATTGTTACTGATCAGGCGCTGTACGTTCAGGGTGACTACAACCGAGATGGTGCTAACTGGCGACCAGCCTCATTTTTAACCGATAGCCTGAACGTACTCTCAAATGGCTGGAATGAGCTTGGAAAAGATGACCGAAGCAGTGAGACGAACCTTAATAATCGCCGGGCTATGAATACTGAGATCAACGCCGCCTTCCTCTCGGGTACGGATACCACAGGAGGGGTCGAAGGTTCGGCGGGTCGGGGAGGAGCATATAATGGCGGGCTCGAGAACTACCCGCGCTTTCATGAGAATTGGAGTAGTCGTACGCTGACGTACCGCGGTTCGTTCGTCAGTTTAAGTAATAGTCGTTATGTGAATGGACCCTGGCGAATTGGTGGACGGTTCTATAATGCGCCAACCCGTAATTGGGGCTATGATACCCGCTTTAACTTCGCCAATCAGCTGCCCCCTTTAAGTCCCAGGTTTGTGCGGCTACAGCAAGAGGTCTTCGTACGCGATTTTGGGGAGTAATACCGGTTTCGGATGAATCGTTGGGTTTATCCCAATGATTTATCGCGAGCTGGGTGAGTGGGAAGCGAGGAAGTGCTTTTTAAATCTGTAACCAATTTATGGGGTTCGGTATAATGCCACTATCAGTTGTTTCATAATGCCAGGTCTACCTTGGCGGAGATAGTTTGTGTACCATAGTGAGGCATTATCATGCCAAGAGTCGAGGTCAGGAGATACCCAGGGAACTCAGCCACTGCTGCAAATCAGCGTCACTCAGCACTGCCGACATCAGCTCTGGAAAAATAGCAGGCGTACAGGCAAAGGAAGGAATGCCCACTGCTGCGAGGTCTTCAGCCAGAGGGCGGTTAAAGCGGGGGCTTCCCTGGTCACTGAGAGCAAGTAATACAACTACCCTGACACCTGCTTCCTTGAGTGTGGCGGCACGCTGAACCAGGCGTTGTTTGTTGCCAGAGCCTTCATAAAGGTCAGAGATCAGTACCAGAACGCTGTCTCTGGGTCGTGTTACCAGAGTCTCACAGTAAGTTATGGCCCGCTCGATATTGGTACCACCTTTGAGTTGTAAACCAAAAAGAAGCTCCACCGGGTCGCTGAGTACTTCGGTCATATTCACAACTGCGGTGTCAAAGAGGACCAGCTCGGTGTGAATGGCGGGAACCGCAGCCAGTACAGAGGCAAAGATGCTGGCAAAGACAACGGACTGTGCCATGGAGCCACTCTGATCCACGCACAGAATGATGTCGTGCAAAGATGAGCGTTCCTTGCCGTAGCCGATGAGCGTTTCGGGAATGATGGTTTGCAACTCGGGTTGGTAGTGCTTGAGGTTAAGCCGAATGGTCTCGAGCCAGTTGATTTCCTTTTGTTTGCGTGGTCGGCGTACCCGAATACTGCGGTTTAAAGTGCCATAAAGCGCTTGTAGTAGAGGATACTCGAGCTTTTCCTTAAGCTCATCTACGAGTTGCTGCACCACCTGCCGCGCACTTTCTTTGGTTTCGCTAGGCATGAGCTTACTCAAGGCAACCAGCTTGGATACCAGCGCAATATCCGGTTCAATCTGGGCAATGACCTCGGGCTGATTGAGAAGTTCGCGCAGATTCAGCTTTTTCAGGGCGTCCTGCTGCATGATATGCGCTACGGGTGTGGGAAAATAGCGGTTGATGTCACCCAGCCAGCGGGCGATATCGGGAGCTGAGTCACCGTCACCGCCCAGTTCCCCAGCGCCATCGCCATAGAGCTGATCCAGCGCTTCATCAAGTGCCTGATCGCGCTCCGAAAGCTGATTTTCCTGAGATTCTGAAGGTGCGTCCGTGTCGCTGCCAGGTTCGTTTCCTGCTTGTTCTGCTCCCTGTTTGCCATCCGACGCTTCCTGCTGGCTTTGGTCCTTACCTAAAACCAGTCGCCAGCGGCGGCTGCGTTCGTCCGGCATTTCATGGTTCATACTGTACTCCTAACAACCTCGCTATCAGTGGCAACACCTTTTGCCCTTGCTGCGGGTCGTAACTGCTTTGCTTGACAAAGGGATGATCTGCACTGCGCTGTTTTAGGCGGTCGTGAAGCTGTTGCCTGATACTCTCTGAAAAACTCGAGAAGGTTCGGCGCAAAAGCGGCAGCACATCAAGAAAGTGTTCTTCCCTGACCTCGCTTATCCAGCGGTCCAAAAGTGCCCACAGCACCTCATCGTGAACCACCAGCAAGCCGCTGCCCTTAAGAAAACCCTCGATCCAGAAGGCGCTTTGCATCAGTTCCTCTACGGATTTACCAGCAATCGGTTGCAAAAACAGGGCGCGCTCAAGCCGTATCAGGGCGTCACCGCTGCTAAAGGTTCTGGCGTCCAGCAGCAAGCGGCAGGCCCGTCCAGCCGCGAGGCCGTGGCTGTTGCTGTGATCACACAGTGCTTTAAGGGCAGTTCGCCAGGCTTCACTATGCTCCGTTTGACGCAAGGTGGTTATTGCGCTGTTGACCGTAGCTAAGCGCTCGAGCAGTTCCTGGGCGCGCTCATCATTAATACCAGCAGCGCTTATACCCAGGCTCAGACAAATGCGGGTGATCAGGCTATCTACCACGGTGCCAAGCATCGTCTGATCAATCTGCCGCACCGAACCATAGCGCAGGACGCGAACCAGCGGTGGCAGCGCGTCCATCAAATGTGTGATTTCGTGGCTGAGTGCGGCTGCCTCGGCGATGCGCGTCATCAGATGGTTGGCGCTGTCACTCAGATCGGCCAGAATGATCTTGTCAAGCAGCTGCACCAGCTCAGCCAGACTTTCAGTCTTATCGGCGCAGTGCTGCGCGTAGCTGCTCGCGGCCTCATCGACGGTGTTACCCCAGATATTGGCCTCGATTACGCGGATGGCGTATTCGGGTTGCCACTGCAAGCTCCACAGTTCGCGAAATGTTCCCCCTTTGTTGCGACTGGGTAAGGCGTCACCCCAGTTGATATTCAGCAACCTCAGGCGGTGCAGCAGATGACTGCGCGCCAGGTGTAATTCGTTGCGCAGGTCGAGGTTGAGGGTGCTCTTGTCAAGTTCCGGTCGCAGGCGCAGGTCCCGTTGCTGCCGGTGCAGGTCGCGCTGCAAGGGAACCATGGGGCTGTCACTGGGTACAGCTCCCTGCCGTTCACCCACGATGAGCCGTTTTTGGATCAGACCAAGTGGGCGGCTGTCCCCAAAACACATGACGGTCACGCTGGCCTCACTGAGTTCGGCTAAGCCCGGGAAGGGCATGTCACGCATGGCAGCTAGTGATTCTGCCAGGCGCACCGTCTCAATGACATGCGCTGGACTGGTATCAAAGCCTTCCTGACGCAACAGGGCTGCCACCTTGAGTAGCCAACTGATGCTGATGTCGCTCAGGCTGGCCCCCTGCTCCGCCATATCCCAAAGATGCTGATACCAGCCAGGAGAGTGAACGCCTGCGCCGTAGCCTAAGGCTGTACTGAGTCGACTATAACTCCAGGGAACCCAGGCGGCATCGACTTCTGTATGCTCGAGGATTGCCAGGAGTGCCTGGTCTGAAGCCTCGCTGTAGCTGCTTAACTCGAGTGCCGGGCCATGATAAGCACCACAGACCACCGCGATTGACCTAAAGCCTTCGGCTTGCGCTGCGCGGATACTCTGGCGCATATGGGCCTCGCGTTGCGCTGCCAGGTGCTGACTCGCTTCGTGCTGGCTGGCCATACGCTCCTTCTGGTCTGGGGCGGGTTCTGCCTGGGGCAGAGTTGCTTCGTAGGCACGCAGTTCCTGCATCATCTCGAGCACAGCTTCAAAGGCATCTTCGCTACCCTGCCGCTGCTCGATGAGCTCGTTCCACCAGCGTTCGTAGTAGCGGTGTCCGGCAGCCTCGGCAAAGCGTTGCAAGGGGTCTGTTTCTGGCATGGCGGGTCTTGTGTCAGCGCTTAACATACAGCTTTGGGGCAGGTCAAAAAACCGGACTTCTACACCTCGCTGTAACGCGAAACGAATCGCCTGGTACTCAGGTGAAAAGACTGCCAGTGGAAAATAGGCAGCTTTTTTGGGCATGTCGCAGCGGTACATGACCAGTGCGACGGGTGGCTCTAATTCAGGACTAGCCAGCCATGGCAGCATGGCGCTGGCATCAGCCGGCCCTTCAACCAGCAGAATGTCAGGCTGCCTCAGCTCTAAGGCGGTCAGCAGATGGCGCGCCGAGCCTGGTCCGTGATGCCGAATTCCCAAAATGTGTACGGTACTGGTCATGGTTAGCGGGTAGTGTTATAGAAGCTCGCGGCAAGCCTGATAGAGGTCCTGCCACTGGGGGCGGTCTTTCACAATCGTCTCGAGATATTCCTGCCAGATAATCGTGTCATTGACAGGGTCTTTGACCACCGCACCGCGCAAACTGGCGGCCATGTCAGCTGCGCGCAGGATGCCGTCTCCAAAGTGAACAGACAGGGCGATACCGCTGTTCATCACCGAAATAGCCTCGGCAGTACTTAAAACGCTGCTGGGCGACTTGAGCTTAGCGCGACCGTCCTCGGTCATGCCGCTGCGCAGTTCGCGGAAAATGGTGACGACACGGCGGATTTCCTCGACGATAGGGATGTCTTCGGGCAAAGCCAGGCTGCGACCATAGCTCGCCACGCGTTTCTGGACGATGCCAATTTCTTCGTCGGGGCTGCTCGGCAGCGGTAGCACCACGGTATTGAAGCGGCGCTTCAGGGCGCTCGAGAGTTCGTTTATCCCTTTGTCACGGTCATTGGCGCTCGCAATGACATTAAAGCCTTGAATAGCCTGTACCTCGGCGGCAAGCTCGGGAATGGGCATCATCTTTTCTGACAGAATGGTGATGAGTGCGTCCTGCACATCAGCTGGAATACGGGTGAGCTCTTCCACCCGTACCACCTTGCCCGTTTTCATAGCAGTCATGACAGGGCTGGCCACCAGCGCATCCTGGCTGGGTCCTTTGGCAATCAGGCTGGCATAGTTCCAGCCGTAGCGAATCGCTTCCTCGCCAGTCCCAGCCGTTCCCTGAATGAGCAGGCTCGAGGTACCTGAAATCGCGGCCGCCAGATGTTCCGATACCCAGGTCTTGCCAGTTCCCGGAATGCCCAACAGCAGCAGAGCGCGGTCAGTGGTCAGTGTGGCGATAGCAATTTCGATAAGGCGTCCGTTGCCGATATATTTGGGACTCACCACAAAGCCATTGTCCAGGGTTCCCCCCAGAATATAGGTGGCGACTGCCCAAGGGGAAAGTTGCCAGTTGGCGGGTTTGGGCCTGGTATCAAAAGCCTTGAGCGTTTCAAGCTCCTCTTGAAACTGCACTTCAGCGTGGGCGCGTAAAATCTCCTGCATATTAGCCTCCTTCAAAGCTTTTCAGCATGCGCTCGCGTTGCTCTAGAAGCGCGATGCCTTCTTGAAAGTTGCCCTGCCAGGCCGGATAGGCCTGAGTCAGGGTCTGGAACTCGCTTAAGCAAGCGCTGATACCCGTAGCTGGACAAAAGCGACCGCAGAGCTTCACCGCGCTCTTGCAAACAGCGTCCTGGCTGTCTGGTTCGGGTTGTTGCGCCAGATAAGCTTGGAGGTAGGACAAAAAGAGGCTTAGCTGCTCCAGTGTCCAGGCTTGCAGGCGGCGCTGCACTGCGCGAATAAAAAGGGCGTCCTGAGCTATGGTCTGGTGGCGCTCGAGCAGGTTGGTAAAAGCCGCATCGGAAAGTTTCGGTATCAGTTTAAGACTGGTATTATTTGGCCCAAGTTGCGCCAGCAGGGCCAGTAGCCAGCTATCTTCTGCCTGACGCTCAGCCGCAGTGCATAAGCCCAGCAAGATAGCCTCTCCATCTGCACTGCGACTGGCAGCTTTCACCAGCTCTGCGGGGCTTTTACCCCAGTGCCTGGTCCAGTACGGGAGTGGTACAACCCCAAACAGATCAGCAATCTGGGCGCTGCGAACTTTGCTGCTATCGCGCCAGTTGCGCTGACTGACACCGTCACGCTGCAGGGCGTGACTAAGCACTGTGGGAAGATGGATGTCAAACCGCTCCAGGCGAGGCCGGTAGCAAACGATATCTTCGGCAGCAGCAGTCATCCGCTGGCACAGCCGTGAGTCTGGCAGGCAGGCCAAAAGCGCTATGGCTTTTTGCCGTATGGTGGCGTTGCGGTCATCTAAAGAGCGCTCTAAAAAGGGCTCATCGAGCATGGATAAACCTGTGGCAAGTCCACGGATAATCCAGGTTGCAGAGCTGAGAGATTCGCTTTTCCAGGTACTTTCAACGAGGGCAAGACCAGTTTTGGCATCACGCAACCTTGTTTGTTGCAGGATGCCCTGGCGGCGGTACATGAGCTTGCTTTGCCATTCGCGAAGCAAGCCGTCCCAGCTTTCAGCCAGTGACGTGGCGTAGTGCCAATCAGGGTTTTGCAGTGCCAGCCAGATGCCGCGCTGACCGAGCACCCTGAAAAGGGCAGGGCGGAGCAAAGGGTTCTTGTGGGCGCGCTCGAGCAACACTGGCACATAGACCGCTGGACTGTGCTGCTGCTGTTCTGCCAGTAACTCGAGCATCTCAGGTAGCAGCTCGCTGTAAAAGCCGCCCAGCAGCTCACCCAGCATACGACTTGTGCTTGCTGAAGGCGCATTAAGGTCATCAGGACTGAGGGTCGAAGCCTTGCGCCTGAGTTGTTGCGCCTGGTAGCCTACCTGCCGCTGTAACTCCAGTGTGCCTGCCTGGACCAGCAACTGGGCAGCCGCAGGCCCTTGGTAGCCGCACAGGAACTCGAGGCTGCTTGCCGCTGGGGGTAACTCTTTACGGCGGGTACCCATTACAGCAGTGCTAACCAGGGCAGAAGGATTCATTTGCTGCTCCACAAAGCATGAAAATCGATAAGGTCGTCATCCAGCCACAGGCTCAGAGGCAAAAAGACGTCCCCGTTCCACTCGCCAAAAACAGCCAAAGACCCTTCGGCTCCGAGACTCCGCAGTGACCAGCCATGGCGAAAATTCTTAATCAGTGGCAAGGCGTAGCCCTCAGCGTCGCACAAATACCAGTCTGAATCTATGACTTCTGCGCTGACATTGGCGACTTCGAGTGGCCAGTTCATATGCCAGGGATTGCGCAACTTTGCTTCTGAAAGCATACGGAGACTTTCCTGGATGGAGGAGGTAATGATGGCTGGACGCCTGATCTGAGTTTGCCCAAAGATGCTGCCCAGCTCAGCCTGTAATGGCACTGAACCAGGGTAGTAGCAAACTTCGGCGTCGAGTTGCATACCTGTTAGCAGGGTGGTGTCCAGCATGTTTGGCTGATAAAGTGGCTGCTGCAAGAGCGCTGGGCGCTTCAGGTTTGGTGACCAGAGCCAGATGGTCTGGGTTTGTCTGTGGCGGTGCTGCTCGAGCTTGCGTCCCATCACGATCCAGCTCGAGCGCAGCGGTGGATCAGGTTCACCGGTGGTCCAGCCAAGATAACGCCTGAGGTCTGCCTGTACGTCAGCTGGCAGCTCCGCCAGATGTCTGACCCCTTCAATAAGCAACTTCATACGGCCCATACGAGCAAGAAGTTTTTCTGTCCACTGGACATCCTGGCTGGGGATCATCATCCAGCTGCGTACTTCGTTGGCCAGCGTCGGGGCGCGAGCGTCAATGAGTCGGTCAGCCATTTGCGTAAAGTGAGTAGCGGGTTTGGCGCGGATAGCCTCGAGCCCGTCATAGAGCAGGTCATGCAGCCACAACTCGAGCGCGGTAAGCCCGGCCAGCAAGCTGTCATAGGCTGGGTTGTCAGAGTTGCTTTTTCGGCTGAGCGTGTCTGCTGAAGGTTGTTTTAGCCACGCGGGGGCCTCAACATCTGCGAACGTTTCAGGCTGTCGCGCGGCCAGAAGTGCCAGTCCCAGAGCATGATGGCAGGGGTAGGCTTTTTGCTTGCAACTACAGTCAGCCTGAAAGCCATGCAGACTGATCTGTGTGCGAATGGCGGGTTCTTTGGCGAGAATTTCACCCCAGATCAAGCCCGCACTGTGGCCCAGATTGCTCCAGCGAGGGGCTGCACTGAGACTATAACTGCTGCGGCTGTACTGTTCGTTGGGGCTCAGACAGAGAACTTGTTCGCTCGTCCAGGGGACGGGCGTTAAATGGCGCTTAGCCAACCTTCTGTTCCACTTTCGCACTGCGCATACTGCAGGCAAGAGCAAGAGTCATGGTTTTCACGAATGTGGAGTGTAGCACCTTCGCCCCTATATTCCCATCATAAAGTCTTAATGCCGTCGGAAAAACAATGCCCCTGGGCTTTCGACTTAAGCAAGCAGATGGCTGTACTTGGAGGAAAAACCAGTACTTGGAGGTAATACCAGTTCCGGATAAATCCTTGGGTTTATCCCAATGATTTATCCCGAGCAGAGCGTTAGGAAGCGGGGAAGCGCTTTTCAAATCTGTA
>CAZZPQ010000004.1:0-57267 GCA_964655595.1 uncultured bacterium | reverse complement strand
TTTGCACTTGATTCTGGGCGGGCTTTTCACTATGCTGTCATGATGAACTGGACCACACACTTTTCTGACCGTACCCGAAGTATGAAACCCTCTGCCATACGTGAAGTGCTGAAGCTCACACAGGCATCCAAAGTCATTTCCTTTGCGGGAGGTTTGCCTGCGCCGAGCCTGTTTCCGGTAGAGCAGTTGGCGCAAGCATCCAATAAGGTGCTGCTCGAGCAAGGTGCGCAAGCTTTGCAGTACAGCACAACAGAGGGCTACCTGCCCCTGAGAGAATGGGTGGCAGCGCGCCATCATGCCAGTGTTGAGTCGGTGCAGATTGTCTCAGGTTCCCAGCAGGGGCTTGACATGGTGGCCAAGGTGCTGCTGAACCCAGGTGATAAGGTGGTTGTGACAGCACCTACCTATATGGGTGCGCTACGCGCTTTTGACGCTTATCAGGTTGAGTATCTGACTGTGGGTATTGATGATGAAGGGGTACGACTGGATGAACTCGAGCAAGCCCTGAGCCAAAAGCCTAAAATGCTTTATCTCATCGCCAACTTTGACAATCCAACAGGTATCTCGATGAGTCTGGCGCGCCGCGAGGCTGTCATTGGCCTGGCACAAAAATATGCTGTGCCAATCTATGAAGATGATCCCTATGGTGAGTTGCGCTTTGAAGGGGACGCCTTGCCAACTTTGTACTCACTTGCGCCTAATCATGTGGTATACGGGGGTTCATTTTCAAAAATCATGGCTCCCGGATTTCGCCTGGGTTGGATACTGGCAGACCCAGAATTGCTCCAGATGGTTACCCGGGCCAAACAGGCAGCAGACCTGCACAGCTCGAGCTTTACCCAGATGGTCGCCTATGAAGTATCGCGTGATGGTTTTATGGACACACAGATTGAGCGGGTGCGCGCCTATTACAAACGGCAGCGTGACCTGATGCTGGCTGCTATGGCAGAGCATTTTCCCGCTGAATTGTACTGGACTCGGCCAGTTGGGGGTATGTTTGTTTGGGTGACCCTGCCAGAGGGCCAGGATGCCCTGGAACTCTTGCGTGAGGCGGTTGCACATGGTGTCGCCTATGTCCATGGTGAGCCGTTTTTTGCCAATGGTGGTGGTGAAAATAGCCTCCGGCTGAGCTATTCGGTGGCAACACCAGAGGAAGTACAAAAAGGCATCTCAGCACTGGCAACCGTGCTTAAAAAAGCCATGCCGGTACTGAGTTAGCAAGCAAGCTCCGCTAGGGACTTTAGTTTGTTGAAACCTTCGCGCTGGTTAGTGGGGGGTGCTTGTTTACCTGCACGTACCATGAATCTCCTTTGGCGAAGATGTGGTGTTGAAAGCTCTGGTACTGCCAGCACTCCACCACGGCGTGGGTGAAATACTCGGCAACAGTGCAACTTGAGAACGGTCCGATGATACCTGTCTCACCCTGCCACTGGTTGGGAATGATATTGCTGACGGGCCTATGGTGGCGGGCAGGCGAGTGACGCCTTAACGGTTTCAGGTTTTGCATGCCAGACTCCTCCTTACATGCGAGAACGAGTGACAACGGCCTTGAATCGGAACGGAACAGCGGATGACGGAGCTTGATGTAATTTGTAGTTTAGCACACGTTTGATTAAAACGGCATGAGGTGGATTTCACACTTTCATATCGGTAGCAAGATTTTGCGCTGTCCATGAGGTATTGCTGACGCCTTTTGCGGTGTTCATCACGCTGTTTTCATTATTATCCTGACTACACTGTTTAGGTGATGTGCTTGGGTCTTGATTTTCACCACGTGCGCAAGACGTGCCTGCTTTTTGTGGAGCCAAGCATCTTGGAAAAAAGATGGAGAAACGGCAAGTCGTTTTAAGGAGGCAATAAACATATGATCAAGTCATTGCTTATTCGTTTTATATCGGTGTCTTGCGTGTTGATTTTGTGCGCCTGTGCGCCCAACTCGAGTGCGCAAGATGGTGTAGGGCTAAGGGAGTTTGTCTCTGGCGTGACACAGCCCACCACGATTACTCACGCTGGTGATGGCTCAGGGCGACTCTTCATTGCGGAAAAAACGGGGCGCTTGCGTGTTGTGCAAGATGGTACGTTACTGCCCACACCTTTTCTCGATCTGTCAGACAAGGTGAGTACCAACAGTGAGCGGGGACTACTGGGCGTAGCTTTTCACCCGCAATATGTCAGCAATGGACGATTTTTTGTAAATTATACTGATGTCGGTGGCGATACCGTGGTCGCTGAGTTTCGTGTATCCAGTGAGCCCAATATCGCCGACGCTTCTTCAGAGCGGGTTCTCATGAAAATTGGGCAGCACCGCCCAAATCATAACGGAGGGCAGATTGCCTTTGGGCCAGATGCTTATCTTTATATTGGTACAGGTGACGGCGGTGGTGGGGGAGACCCGCGCAATGATTCACAGAATACTCTGAATCTGCTTGGAAATATTCTCAGGATCGATGTTGACACCCCGCCTGGAGTGGCCTATGCAATTCCTGCTGATAATCCCTTTGTGGGCAACCCCGCCGTGCTGGATGAAATCTGGGCTTATGGTTTGCGCAATCCCTGGCGCTTTAGTTTTGACAGTTTGACTGGGGACTTGTGGATTGCTGATGTGGGACAGAATGCCCTCGAGGAAATTAACTGGCAAGCTGCTAACAGCGTGGGGGGACAAAACTATGGTTGGCGGCTCATGGAAGGCTCGGCCTGCTACAATCCGCAGCAAAACTGCAACGATGGCACGCTTACCTTGCCAGTACTCGAGTACCGACATGGGGCAAGTACCGGCAAATCTGTAACAGGCGGTTACGTCTACCGCGGCGCAGATATTCCTGCTTTGCAGGCCAGGTATCTCTTTGGGGACTTTGTTTCCGGCCGTATCTGGACAGGCTCGAGGGAAGGAGAGCGCTGGGTGATGCGCGAATTGCTGAACTCTGGACTGGCGATTTCGGCCTTTGGTATCGATGAAAAGAACGAGCTGTACGTAGCAGATTTTGGTCGTGGTGTCATTTACCGCTTTGTTGCTGAGTAATACCGGTTCCGGATAAATCCTTGGGTTTATCCCAATGATTTATCCCGAGCAGGGCGTTAGGAAGCGGGGATTGCTTTTCAAATCCGTAACCAATTTATCGGGTTCGGTATAGGCTAGGCTACCGCGCGCAGCACCTTAAAGGAGGCATTGACGGCCAGTGTTTCGAAATGGGCGAACTGCGCTAGCAATGGCTCATAGCTCAGGGCTTTGTTGGCAACCATGACCAGTTCACCTCCAGGCTTTAGGTGCTTTCTGGCAGCTGCAATAAACGCTTGTGGTACTTCCAGTACAACCTGCTTACCACGGTGGAAGGGCGGATTCGTCAGAATCGTATCGAAGTTTTCACTATCTTTAAGTTCCGAATTGATGTCAGAATGTAGCACCCGAATGTCAAGCCCATATTCCTGAGCATTCTGGTGCGTGCTGCGCACAGCTGCCAGATCATCATCGACGGCGGTGACAGCGCCACCGGCCAGAGAGGCCTTAAGAGCTAAGAGACCATAGCCACAGCCCAAATCCAGAACGTTTTTGCCTTGCAGGGTCGTGGTATCGTAGCTATCCAGGAGCAAGGCTGTGCCAGGATCGAGTTTGCCAGCTGCGTATACGCCAGGTTCGCTGACAAGGCGTAAACCGCTCGCCTCAAACTCGAGCAACTGATTGGTTGCCGTTCCGGATTGCCTTTTCTGCAGCTGGCTGAGTCGCCAGCCGCCATCCTTGGCAATGACATCCAAGCCGCCAAATAGCTGCGCTGCCTGCTTTTCGTAGCGTTTGGCCCCCTGGTCTTTGTGCATTAGCATAACAAGTCTACCGCCAGCTTTTAAGGCAGTGTAGGTCCCGTTCAAATCAGCTATAACTCGAGCAGTTCCCTTGTCAGTAGCGGGTAAGAGCCAGCTGCTCTCAAAGCTCTCAGGCTCCGCGTCCCAGCTAAGACCAGCGGCAAGTTCACAGTGACTCTGCCCTTTAAGGGTCTGGGTAGCGCAGCGCAGGGCAGCCCGTGAAGATTCCAGCACGACTGTGTTCTGTGCCTTAACTGACAATGCCAGACCACCTGCGGTGGCACTGAGATCTAAAAAACTCGAGCTTGCCAGAAGCCGGAAATGCTTTTGGAATCTCCAGCTTGGATTGTGGAATAGCTCATGCATTAAACCTGCTTTGCTGACAAGGCCATGTCCGCTGCCAGCAAAGGTTTGTGTTTGAAATTGGTGGTATTTTGCAAGTATGTCAGACAGGTGCACGCTTTAGTTTAGCTTTCCGGTAAAGGTCAAGCCCCGTTTGCAGCACACAGACACCGCCTGACATGCTAGCCTAGCCACGTGTATGAACCGGTGATTCTGGGTGTGGATACTTCCTGTGATGATACGGCGGTGGGCATTGTCCGAGGACGTGAGGTCTTGGCGAATGTAGTGGCGTCGCAAACGACCCTTCATGAGACTTGGGGTGGAGTAGTGCCGGAACAGGCGAGCCGTGAACATCTGCGTGTTATCGATGCTGTGCTGGAACAGGCACTGCAGGATGCCGATATGAACCTGGCTAATGTGGACGTATTTGCCGCAACTTACGGCCCAGGTTTGGTAGGTGCTCTGCTGGTTGGCCTGAGTTATACCAAAGCATTGGCCTGGGCTTGTGATAAGCGTTTTATCGCAATTCATCACCTTGAAGGACATCTGGCTGGAGCCTTGCTGACTGAAAACATCAGTCCACCGTTTTTAGCATTGCTAGTTTCTGGTGGTCATACGGTTCTTATTGAAGTACCTGATTTGGGTGTGTACCGTGAATTGGGGCGCAGCCGAGATGATGCTGCTGGTGAAGCCTTTGATAAGGTAGCTCGGCTGCTAGGGCTGGGGTTTCCGGGCGGTCCTGCCTTAAGTCAGCTCGCCGCAACTGGCGATCCGGCAGCTTACCCCTTTTCCTTGCCGATGAAGAGTCAGACGGCTTATGACTTTTCCTTTAGCGGTTTGAAGACGGCTGTAGCACTTTTGTTACAAAAAGAGCCTGACATAAAACCAGCCGATGTCGCTGCGAGTTTTGAGCGGACGGCTATAGAGAGCTTACTGTCGGTTACGGTTCGCGCATTGGCAGCAACTGGCCATCAGCGGCTTGTGGTGGCAGGTGGAGTAGCGGCTAACCGACGGCTTCGTCAAGGCTTTAAGGACAGAGGGATTGAGGCAATTTTTCCACCCTTGGCACTGGCCACTGACAATGGTGCGATGATTGCCTTGGCTGCGCAGTATCATCTTGGCCAGAAAAGCAACTGGACAGTTGACGCTTCACCATACCTGCCATTGGTCAGCCACGCATGATACACTGCAGCAACGCCTGGAGTGGTGGGTGAGTATGAATTGGGATTGGCGCAGCATTAAACCTGGTTGGTATGTATTGTTGTTTTTTGTTCTGTACAGCCTTGTCGCCACAGCGGTATTACAGGTGCGAAATCGTACCATCCGAGACCTTCAACAAGGTCAGATGCCTGTTAGTGTCGTCACTGATGCTGAGGAGTCAAGGTCTTATAGCGCCCCGCAGGGTCTGTGGTTTCCGATTCCGGGTGCCCAGTTACCCCAAGACAATTTTTACTTGCCAAATGCCAGGCGTGATTATCGTCTTGGTGTCAATCAGGGCTTTAACTTTTATGGTAGCGATGCGGGCATTCCTATCATCATGGGTACGCCAGTAATTGCCTCGGCAGACGCAGTGATTGTTCGTCTGGACCGAGACTATCAGGAACTCAACCCTGAAGCCTGGGAGAACCTGCTTTTACGTGTAGGCAGCGAAGGTGCAAGTGAAGAGGAACTGGATCTTTTACGCGGTCGTCAGGTCTGGCTCGAGTCTGAGGATGGCTGGATTTTCCGTTATGCGCATCTGGCGCGAATTCCTGAGCAACTGCGCATTGGGCAGTCAGTCTACCGGGGACAAGTGATTGGCTATGCTGGTAACAGCGGCACTGAAGATGCAGTGCAAAGCAGAGAGCGAGGCGTGAGGTTGCATTTTGAACTCTGGACGCCGGACGGTCGCTATTTTGGGCAGGACTTTGACTCGCCTCTAGCCTTGCGTGAAGCAGCAGGCCGCCTCTTCGTAGGGCCTTGATGCCGCAGGAAACTGCCTTTGAAATCGTATGGCGCAACCCTTGGGTAAGGGCCTTAGGTTATGGTTTTATTATCATCTGTGTACTGTGGCTGCTGTTTACCTATCAGTCGCGTTACACATTCGCCTTACAGGTGGGGATTATTGGCTTTGTGATTGCTTATATCCTGAATCCAGTCGTCAATGGTCTGACAAAGCTAAGAATGGGGCGACCTCTGGCTGTCATTCTGGTTTATATCCTGATGCTTAACCTGCTGGTACTGGGTAGTGTCATTGTCAGCCAGGTGGTTTCTGAGCTCGGGCGTCTGGTCAGCCTGATTCCCACGGCCTTCAGCAATATCGGCTTACTCATTGGCAGTGTTTCAGATACGGTGCGTGGTTGGCTCGAGAACCTGCCTGCGATTTTTTCAGAAGGTGTTGCTGAGGAAGGTAGCAGCGATCAGTTCAGTCAGCAGCTGGCTGATCAGCTCGAGGTCTTTTTGGCCAATGCCATCGAGAGCATTAACAGTCTGTTGCAGCGCTTGGTAAACGAGGGCCCTGGATTGCTGATTAGTGGTGCTACGACAATCGTCTCGACCACACTTCAGTTTTTTCTTATATTGCTTGCTAGTGCTTATTTCCTGTATGATTTTCCCAAGTTTGCGGAGAGTTTTAAGAGAATTGTGCCAGTCAGATACCGCCTCGTAACGCAGGACATCATGCGCAAAACCGATACGGCAGTTGGCGGGTATCTGCGGGGGCAACTACTGATAACCAGTATTTTGGGTGTGTTTATCTATATCGGCTTGTCTATTATCAATGTGCCTTTGGCACTGGCTATCAGTTTTTTGGCAGCCATATTTAACCTGGTGCCTTATCTGGGACCCATTGTGGGGACGATTCCGGCGGTACTCCTGGGGTTTACCGTGAGCCCAATCACAGCGCTCTGGGCAGTGGTAGTGTTTATTATTGCCAATCAGATCGAAGGCAATATCCTGGCTCCCTATATTCTGGCCAAGAGTACTAACCTGCATCCAGTGACTGTTTTGTTGTCAATATTGGTGGGCGCAGGGTTTTTTGGTCTGTTGGGCGCTTTGCTATCGGTGCCAGTTGTGGCTCTTGTCAAGGTCATTTTGGATGAATACCTCTTGACCAGACCTGCGTATCAGGCCACTCCGGATACAGAGGTTGAAGCTGCCCTTCAGGATGACGGTGAATCAGTAGCCAGTAAACCTTCATCATGATTTCACTGTAAAGCTTGGTGGCAGGGTAAACTAGGACAGGGAAGGAAGACTATGGCGCGCAGCAGTAAGGCCAAAACCCTAAAAAATCAGCGGACGATTGATGTCGAAGCGGTTGGGCTGCTGCTTTTGGCAGTGGGTGTATTCAGCACCGCGCTGCTGATACCACAGTTTCCTGCCGGTAGTTTTGGGCGTGATTTTCGTCTGCTGTTGACCAGCCAGCTAGGCGCTATAGCCTACGCTTTGCCACTGCCACTTTTGTTGGTTGGTGGTGCATTTTTTATCAACCGGATTCCTAAGGGCTGGGGCCGAAAATCTCTGGCTTACTTTGTCAGCTTGCTAGGCATTTGGGGTCTTATGATGCTCTTTAGACCTGAAATGGCAGGAAGTTGGGGCCTACAGTTGCGTAGCCAGCTTACGGGTGCAGCTGGACTGGTTTTCTTGCCAGCTTTGTTTGTGCTTAGTCTGGGTATCGATTTGTTTTTGGCCTGGAAGCCTACGAGTTCAGCACGCAGGTTTACGCAGCTTATGGTTGTAGGTATTCGTTATGGCTATAAGCAGTTGATGAGTTGGCGACGCTCTCTGAAGGAGTGGGCAGCGTTTCAGGCCGATGTGGCACTGCTTAGGCAGCAGCTGTCCAATCTGGACAAAGAGCTCTTGGCCCTTGAAACCTTGCTAGGCAGTGATGAAGCCATAGTTAACTGGCGTGATGATATTGCACTGGAGCGCCAAGAGCTAAGGGAGATAAGCCCTGAGCAACTTAAGGATAGTCAGCGAATCATAAAAGACTGGCAAGTAACGCTGCAAGCTTATAGCCGCGACCGGGCACGAGACCTGCGAGGATTGTTGCAGCAGGAAGGTTTGAATGATTTTGACGCCTGGTTGAGCAGCATGAAGTATCAGCTGAGTGATGCGGTCAAGGAAGCACTTGTTATGGCGAAGCCTTTAAGCAGTATCCGGCACGCGCTGGGGCTCGAGCTAACGGCTATCAAAGAGCGCTACCGCAAGCTCAGTCGCCAGCGCGACCTGGCACTTGCACAGATGCAGAAATTGCAGCCGACTGGTCTCTTGCAGCAATATGAGGCCCATAATGCGCGCCAGGCAGACTATCAGGATGTGGCCCGGCTAGCAGCCCGACTCGAGCAGGAACTTGACTATTTTGAAGGCTGGCGTCAGGCTGCTGCCAGGTTGGCACGCTTACTGGAAGACTACCCTGGTGCTTTGCCACTTTTAGATGTTGATGAAATGCTGGCTGCCGAGCTAAGGCGGCAAGGGCGTAAATGCCTTCCGCAGATTGAGAGTTGGCAGCAAACCTTGAGTGACGCAGAAAACACGGTCAGATATGGTGGTAGCAGCCCAGATTGGCCAGAGCCTGACACTGACTATGGCGAAGCAATGGCAGTCTCGGATGCGGATTTTGCTGCCTTTGAGGTGGACAGTCCTACAGAAACTTTGCCTTTTGATCTGGGCGACGTACTGCTGCTGGATCATGACAGGCAGTTGAGCGAGGATGAGGATGACCTGGAAGAAGATGATGCGACTATAGCGTCGGTGCCGGAAATTGGCGGTATACCCATCCAGCTGCCCACCGGCGAGCTCTTGGATCTACCCCAGCGCAGTATAGAAGACCCCGCTCTTCTGAATCAGGAAAGCAAGGCTCGAGTTTTTAAAATCAACGAGACGCTGACCAACTTTAAATTGGAAGGGCGGGTTGTGGCTTCAGTGCGTGGGCCCACCGTTACTCGCTTTGAGGTCGAGCCGGCACCGGGTGAAAAAATCAGCCGTTTTGCTATGTTATCCAACGATCTGGCGCTAGCGATGGCGGTGGGAAGTGTGCGTATCGAAGCGCCGATTCCTGGCAAAAGCGTGATTGGCCTTGAGGTTCCCAATGCCAGTCGCGACCTCATTACCTTCAGAGAAGCAGCCGAGTCCCCTAGTTTCAGGCGCAGTAAGTCACGTCTGCCTATTGTTCTGGGCAAGAGTATCGACGGGGAAATGGTGGTGCGTGACCTTATCAAAATGCCGCATATTCTGATTGCTGGCTCGACGGGTTCAGGTAAATCGGTAGCCGTGAATACGCTGATTGGTAGCTTGCTCTTTAAGTATCTGCCGACGGAACTGCGCCTTTTGATGATTGACCCAAAGATGGTGGAACTCACGCCCTATGATGGGATACCGCATCTGATTCGGCCAGTTGTCACCAATCCCAATGACGCTGCCGGTGTGTTGCAGGGTGCTGTGGCTCACATGGAACGGCGTTATAAGATGATGAGTAAGCTTGGCGTTAAAAATCTGGATCAGTATAATGAAAAAGCCCGCAACCTTGATTTGCCGCAAATGCCCTTTATCATCATCGTCATTGATGAGTTGGCAGATTTGATGATTACCAGTCCCAAAGAAGTCGAAGGTGCGATTATGCGGCTGGCCCAGATGGCGCGGGCAACGGGCATGCATCTGATTCTGGCAACCCAGCGCCCGAGTGTGGATATCATCACCAGCCTGATCAAGGTGAATGTGCCTGCCCGTATGGCTTTTGCGGTGTCCAGTGGTCACGACTCGCGGACGATTCTGGATACCATGGGCGCCGAGCGGCTGGTAGGCATGGGCGATATGCTCTATTATCAGCCAGGTATGGTTAAGCCCATGCGCTTGCAGGGGCCATACATCTCTGAGTCGGAAATATTGCAACTCGCCAACTTTTTGCGCCGACAGTACTTTGATGATGAGTTTGTGGAAGCGTATGGCAGTGATTTTGACCCTCCCAGTATGCATGAGAGTGATGCCAGTGGACTGGTTGACTGGAATGATGACAAGTTGCGGGAAGCTGCAGAGCTGGTGGTCAATGAGGGTCAGGCGAGCGTCAGCAGGCTGCAGCGGCGCTTAATGGTAGGACATGCTCGAGCGGGCAAACTCATGGATTCACTCGAGTCTTTAGGGATTGTGGGCGCACATGTGGGCAGCAAACCCCGCGAGGTTTTGGTCGATTTTGACGAACTGCCCAATATTTTTGGCAAGTAATCGATGAGTAGACTTCTTGCGAAAGTATCAACTGGGCAGTCTTAAGACCGATTAGAATCGCTATCAATCTGGACTTTTGCGAGAGGTCTGGAATTCTGGATGTTGCTTAACCCTGGTATTCTCCCCACACCTCGCGGAGTACTTCGCAGATTTCGCCCAGGGTCGCCCTGGCCCGAAAAGCCTCAAGCACCAAGGGAAAGAGATCGTCTTTGCCCAGAGCAGCCTGCCGCAAGCATTGCAAGGCTGAGCTTGTTTTAAGCTGATCCCGAGCAGCGCGAAATGCCTGTACCTGCGCCTCGCGGTGCGCTTGCAAGGCTTCATCGATGTGCTGAATCGGTACGGGAGTGCTTTCATCGCTGATGAAGCGATTGACCCCTACGATAATGCGCTCTTGTGACTCGATATCTTGCTGGAAGCGGTAGGCTGCATCCTCGATCTCCCGCTGAATAAACTCGAGCTCAATCGCCTTGACACTGCCTCCCAGGTCATCGATTTGGCGTATGAGGTCAAGTGCTTGTGCTTCCAGTTGGTCGGTGAGATGCTCGAGATAATAGCTGCCAGCCAAAGGATCGATTGCTTCGGGAATGCCACTTTCATAGGCGAGTATCTGCTGTGTTCGCAGCGCTACCCGCGCTGAAGTTTCGGTTGGCAAGCCCAGCGCTTCATCCAGCGCATTCGTGTGGAGTGACTGTGTGCCACCAAGTACCGCTGCTAAGGCCTGATAGGCGGTTCGCACGATGTTATTCTCGGGTTGCTGTGCGGTTAGTGTGCTGCCACCTGTTTGTGTGTGAAAACGTAACATCAGGCTGCGCTTATCCTGGGCGCCGAAATCATCGTGCATAATACGCGCCCACATGCGCCGTGCAGCACGAAACTTGGCAACTTCCTCGAGAATATTGCTGTGGCAGGCAAAGAAAAAACTGAGTCGTGGGGCAAAGCTGTCAATGCTCAGGCCAGTATCCAGTGCTGCTTTGACATAAGCTTTGGCATTGGCCAGCGTAAAGGCGATTTCCTGCGCAGCCGTCGAGCCGGCTTCGCGGATGTGGTAGCCCGAAATCGAAATGCTGTTCCAGCCAGGAATATGACGTGAACAGTAATTGAAGGTGTCGGTGATTAGCCGCATGCTGGCTTCGGGTGGGTAGATATAAGTTCCCCGGGCAATGTACTCCTTGAGAATATCATTTTGAATCGTCCCTCCCAGTTTTTCCGTGCTGATACCTTGTTCCTCGGCAACCAGGACGTAGAGTGCCAGCAGCATCATGGCAGGAGCATTGATGGTCATCGAAGTCGTCACCTGATCCAGTGGGATATCAGCCAGCAGTCTTTTCATGTCATCCAGTGTGGCTATCGATACTCCGACCTTGCCGACCTCCCCTTTGGCAAGAGGATGGTCAGGGTCCAGACCAAGCTGAGTAGGCAGGTCAAAGGCGACACTTAGTCCAGTTTGTCCCTGTGACAGCAGATACTTGTACCGTGTATTGGAATCCTCAGCAGAAGCAAATCCTGCATACTGGCGCATCGTCCAGTGGCGACCTTTGCTGTACATCTCTGCGTAGACGCCGCGAGTAAACGGAAACTCGCCAGGCTTACCCAGCCGCGCGGCGAGCCCCTCCGGAACTGAGTCATAAATTGCTTTCATGACATCATTATAAGGTGTTTTGCTTTCCTGACTGGGCTGATGGCAGGTTGAACACATGTGGCGGTAGCAGGGCTGCGTTAAACTAACGCATGTCACTCGATAACAAGCTCAATAAACTAAAAGGACAGTTGCAGGAAATCAGCGATCTCAAATCCGCCATGTACGTTTTGTATTGGGATCAATCGACCTATATGCCCCCGGGGGGTGCTGTAGCACGTGGTCGGCAAATTGCGACCCTGAACCGTCTGGCTCATCAGCAATTTACCAGCAAAGCGATTGGCAAGCTATTAGACGAGCTGCAGCCCCTTGAGACCTCACTGGGCTTTGATTCAGATGATGCCAGCCTCATCCGAGTGACCAGGCGAGACTATGAACGTGCCTTGCGCCTCCCGTCTGCTTTTGTCATGCAGGTGTCCGAGCATAGCTCGAGCACCTACCAGCTTTGGGCTGAAGCGCGTCCGGCGAATGACTTTGGCAAGGTGACAGGGGCCCTCGAGCGCGGGCTTGACTTTAGCCGCAAGTATGCGGATTACTTCGCACCCTACGAGCATGTGGCTGACCCTTTGATCCATGAAGCTGATGAGGGTATGACAGTTGCTCTCTTGCGTCCTATCTTTGCAGAGTTACGCGAGGCGTTGGTGGCTTTACTAAAGACGGTGATGCTTGCTCGTGACATTGATGACAGTGTGTTAAGGCGGCGCTATGGCATAAAGAAACAGCTGGACTTTGCACTCAAAATGGCGCAGCTTCTGGGTTACGATACCCAGCGAGGTCGTCAGGATTTAACCTTGCATCCCTTTGCCATAAACTTTTCGGTGGATGATGTACGCATTACCACCAGAGCCAAGGTCAACGATGTGGGGGACGCCTTGTTCAGCACCCTGCACGAAGCAGGCCATGCCATGTATGAGCAGGGTATCTCTGCACACCTGGAAGGTACACCCCTGGCGAGCGGTACCTCAGCAGGGGTACACGAAAGTCAGGCGCGCCTGTGGGAGAACATTGTCGGGCGCAGTCGAAGCTTTTGGGACTATGCCTATCCCAGACTGCAGAAGGTATTCCAGCAATTGCAGCAGGTAGCAGCCGAGGACTTTTACTGCGCCGTCAACCGCGTAACACCTTCGCTGATTCGTACCGATGCCGATGAACTGACCTATAACCTGCACGTGATTATTCGCTTTGAGTTGGAACTCGAGTTACTTGAGGGGCGTCTGGCAGTCAAGGACCTGCCAGACGCCTGGCGCGAGCGTTATGCAAAAGACTTGGGTGTCAGCTCTCCTACGGATACAGATGGTGTTTTGCAGGATGTTCACTGGTACGCTGGACTCATTGGTGGTCAGTTCCAGGGCTATACCCTGGGTAATATCCTGAGTAGTCAGTTTTACGAAAGTGCCTGTCAGGCCCATCCTGAAATTCCTGAGGCAATGCGAAAAGGGGACTTTTCTGCGCTACGAAACTGGCTGACAGCGAACATTTATCAGCACGGCCGCAAGTTTACTGCACCAGAATTAATACCTCGAGCCACGGGACAGGCACTGACACTCGAGCCCTATCTGGCCTACCTGCGCACGAAATACGGTGGGTTGTACGAGTTATAGGCTTAGGGCTCGAGCCCTAAAGCAATAAGTGGAACAAGCATTTCTTCGGCTTCCAGTCCGCCATGTTTGCCGAGTAGAATCTGTTGCTTACCCCGCTCCCACAGATAACTTGCTCCTTTGGATATCAGGATGACATCTCCCATCCTGCGCTCTGTCTCTGGATGCAGGCGGGAGGGGTCGCCGAAGAGGCCAGCTACAAGCGCGTCCTGAGCGTCCAGCGCGACAAACTGCTGCCCCAGCGCAGTTCTGGCATATGCGAGTAGGTCATCTTTAGCACCGTGTCGCGCATAGAGGTAAAGGTGGCGTGGCTCACCACCCGGAATCATGGCGCACATGTCTAGTAGGGGCTTATGGTGATGCAGATAAATCCGTTCACTGAGGGCTGTCGTCAGGTGTCCGTGGTCGGCAGTGATCAGCAACAGGGTTTTTTGGCGCTGTTGAGGTGTTAAGCCAGCGACAAACTGCCGCAGATGCCACATGAACTCCTGCCATAGATAAGACCAGAAAGGTGCATCTGGACTGTCGCGGTGACTCAGGCTATCAAAGTCGGGATAGTATGCATAGGCATAACTACGTCGTCCCGAGGTTTCGCCGAGCCAGCCTCCCAGCTTGAGCCACATATCAGCTGCGTTGAGATAGCCGTCAATCTGTGCACCCCGCATTTGCATGCGCGATAAAGGGCTACTCTTATACAGCGAAGGCATGATGACGCGCATAGTTGCGCCACCCTGGCTGAGTTGTTCGGCAAGCGTCGGCGTGGGAATGAAGCCCTCGGGTTGCAGTCCCCAATCAACTAGCTCACCATAGCGTTCCTTGGTACGCCCTGCCGGATGCCAAAAGAGCATGTTCGCCATGACACCCTGCTGGGGCAACAGAAACTGATAGCCCATCATCCCCGTTTCGGCAGCATTTGCACCATTGCCCAAGATGACGGTAGTTGCGACGCAGGTGGTACTTGGCGCAACTGAAGTAATCGGGGTGAAGATGCGACCATAGCCTGCAAAGAGCTCGTTAAAGCCCTCGTTCTGCTGCTCGAGTTGTTGCTGCAAGCGCCACCAGGGGAGACCATCAACCAGTAGCAAGACCACACGCTCAATATCATGCGGTAAGGGTTCAAGCACTTTCGCGTCCAGTGCCGGACTCGCCCAGCCCTCGGGTGCGCCTAGCAGTGAACCGATAGTTGCAGGCAAGTTGGCGATGGAGCGGCCGTCATAGTGGGGTAAAACGAATGACTCAGGAAACTGCTCGAGGAAATTTGCTTTGTAGCCAGCCGGTCGCCACCAATCTTGTTTGATTTCGGTCATAGCTTACAGTCTAGCTTAATGCCTTATACCGTTTCCAGATAAATCATTGGGTTTATCCCAACGAATGATCTCGAGCGGGGCGTTAGGAAGCGAGGATTGCTTTTCAAATCTTTAAGCAATTTATCAGGCTCGGTATTAGGGGGTTGAGCTGCAAAAAAACTATCACCGTCCAAGACGGTGATAAACTGGCTGGCCCACAGGGACTCGAACCCCAACCGACGGTGCCAGAAACCGTTGTCCTGCCATTAGACGATGGGCCAAGGCAATCTGAAGCATAGGTCACGGTTTGTGACTTGTCAAGATGTTGTTTGACCAAGCCTGCAAGCATATCCGCATCGAGACATGTTATCAGACGATATAGGGATATTTTGTTGCCATCGTTAAATCTCGACTAGCACTGCAAATCCGAAAATCGCCAGGTAAATCCGGCGCTTATCTTGGTTGACAATCGGGTCGGTAATCGATTACAATCGGGGCGTACAAATCATTAAGCAGTATAGGATTACAAAAGGTAGTCTTTTGGGTTTAGAAAGCTGCAACTAGCTGACATCCCTGGGTATGATCCGGAGGTAAGTATGGCATGATCACTTAGCCAAAGAAGGTAGAGAAAAGTCCCAAGTCATCATAGGAGGAATACCATGAAAAAGCGTTTGATATATTTGGCAGTGGTCGCCTTGGCTCTGGCCACACTTGTACAGTTAGGTTTTGCGCAGGTTACTCTGCGAATCGCCGAGCATCCTGGTAGCAATGTTGGACCGATGGAAGAATACTTTATACCGCTGTACGAGGAACTAACAGGGGTTCGCATTATCTATGAAGTTTTGCCATCTGATCAGTTGCAGCAGCGAATGACGCTGGAAGCTCAGTCTGGCAGCAACTACTATGATATTGGTTATCATAGTCCAGGTTGGTTTGGTTTTTTTCATCAAGCAGTAGCTGACCTGACGCCACTTATCGAGCAATATGGTTTTGACCTGGGTCAGTACCCGCAGGCCATTATTGATTCACATATGACCAACAACCTGTTGCGTCCTGGGGAAATTATCGCCATTGCTCGTAATCCGCAGACACCGATTTACGCCTACCGCACTGACTGGTTTGCCCACCCTGATGAGCGTGCCGCCTTTGAGGCCGAGTATGGTCGCGAGCTGGAAGTACCCCAGACCTGGGAAGAACTCTATGACATCGCTGCGTTTTTTACCCGCCCAGCAGGTGCAACGGTGGCCGGTGAGGTGTTAGGGCAACCACTTTATGGTTACTCGGCGTCAGTCAAGCCACCCGGTGGTATGGCGCGTGCTTTCCTGGCCATTCTTTACTCGACAGGACTCAAGGGCTGGGATAATGAAACTTACCAATCCGATCTGGACCATCCAATCTTGCTCGAGGCAGTTGCCTACTGGCAGCGTCTGATTGATGATACGTTTCCCCCACAGGCTAGCACCTGGGACTTTCTGGAACACCTGTCTTTCTTTGCTGAGGGTCGCCTGGCTACCGCGGAGCTTTGGTTTGACGGGGCGATGATCGTAGAAAATCCTGAGGGTCAAACGGCTGGCAAGGTTGGCTACGCAGTGCTGCCGCGCTGGGAAGATAATTTGCTGGATTTGCCTGTGGGTCGTTCATTTATTGGTGGTGGAGGTGTCCTGGTATTTGACACGCCCAACAAAGAAGAAGCATTTAAGTTTTTGCAGTGGTTGCTGGAAGAGCAAGCTGTCGAGTTCAACCTGCGCACGGGAATGTTCTCGCGCAACGAGCACTTCAGTGATCCACGGGTTCTCGAGGCCAATCCTTTCTACGCTGACTTTCTACCTGTTGCTGGTGAGCAGATGGCCTATGGTTTTCCCAGGCAGCCCATTGCTGAGTGGGGTGCGGTGATGTATACGCCTGTGGGTGAGTTTGCCTCTGATGTAGTTTCGGGCGTTATGGGTGCAGAAGCTGCACAGCGTCGCCTGGTTAATAACATGATGGAAATCTTTGAAGAGGTAGGTTACCTGGATTAAGATTTAAAGGCTTAGACACAGGCATCCTGTGATCACGGGATGCCTGTGTGGCGCTTGCGGATTCCGAGTGCCTACCTGTGAATTTTACAGGTCGCAGAGTCATTCTTATAAACTGCCTGGATTCGGCAAGGTGGGGATTTTCGTGACTGGACAGTTGTGAAATACAATATTAGTGAGGTTGAGTGAACTTGCTTTGCGTGAAGGGCCTTCAGTGGAAGTCTAAAGCATTACGAGACAACAGCCTTTATATGGTGGTCTGGGTTCATGAACCAATTTAGGGAGTCGTTGTTTTGCCAAGAGATTTAGCACAAATGGCCAGTTATGTTGCATCAGTCAGAAAGGGAAAGCCGGAAAAGTGAACCAGCATGTCGAATAAACACTTTAAACCCTGGTTTTTTATTCTGCCGGGTGTGATTCTTGGTGCGATCATCTTGGGTGTTCCTATCGTACAGGCTTTTTGGAACAGCTTGCACCGTATTCGGCTTTACCGACTGGATCAGCAGGTTTTTGTCGGAGTTCAGAACTTTCAGAGACTCTGGGAAGACCCCATTTTTATGATGTCTGTTCGGACAACCATTTCCTTTACGGTTGGCTGTACCGTGCTAAGTTTGCTTTTTGCCCTCATCATTGCCGGAATTCTGGCCACCAGGGGTATTCGGGGCGGCGCTTTGGCACGTTTCTTAATGGCTTTTTATCTGGTTCCCTTTGTTGCGACGCAGGTGGTTGTAGGAATGCTGGGACGACTGTTTATCTGGGAACCTGAGTATGGTCTGGTCAATTTTATTCTGGCCTTTATAGGTGTGGAGGGTGCTGGTTGGCTGATATCCCGTGATACGGCGCTGATTGCTGCGGTGATCACCAATGCCTGGCGACTTACACCGTTGGCGCTGCTGATTTTTTATGCTGCTCTGGCAACTGTACCTGAGGAATACATCGAATCAGCGGAGGTGGACGGAGCTGGTGGCTTTACCGTGTTTGCACGCATCAAGCTACCTCTGATTCGCTTTCATATTGGCTTTGTTGGTCTGGTGATGCTCACTTCGGCCTTTCGGGAGTTTGATGTGATTTATAGTCTTACCGGGGGTGGCCCCGGACGAGCTACTGAAGTGCTGAGTATGCTGGTTTATAACCGTGGTGTCGTTGATGCCAATATCGGTGTTGCAAGCGCCATTGCGTTTTCCATGCTGGTGGTGGTGGCAATTATTTCACTCATTTATATCTGGGCGGCCCGCCTGGGTAATCTGGGGCGCTGAGCTATGACGCATTCTGGTCAAAGATTTGGGCTAATCGTGAGATATACGGTGCTGGCCGTATGGCTACTGATTTGTATTTTGCCTATAATCCTGTTGGTTTTGGCGTCACTGAAAAACACCGCGCTTTTTCAGTCCATACCTTCACTGTTTTCTTTGCAGAACCTAACACTCGAGAATTACCGCAGAAGCTTCCAACAGGGCAATTTTCTGTTCTTTTTGCGCAATAGCCTGATTATATCTTTTGGTGCCTTGGCTGTAGTGATGCTTGTTTGTACGCCTATGGCCTATGGCATCACGCGCCTGGCTTCTCCAAGGGTGCGTAATCTGATTATCTTTATGGTTCTTAGTACGCGCTTTTTGCCTTATGTGGTACTGGCCTTGCCTATGTATCTTTTCTTTTTGCAGATTGGTTTGACAGGTACGATTATCGGAGTAATTCTGGCGCACCTTGCTATGCAGATGCCCTTCGTCGTTTGGCTCATGTTGGGCTTTTTCTCGGGTGTCCCGGTAGAAGTAGAAGAGGCGGCAGTGCTGGATGGTGCCAATCCTTTTCAGGTATTTTGGTATGTCTGCTTGCCTATGGTGCTACCCGGTTTGAATGCGGCGGCCATCCTGGCTTTTGTCATATCCTATAACGAGTTCCTGTTCGCATTTTTTCTGGCAGGTTATAATGCCCAGCCACTCACTGTCGGCATCACCCGTTTTGTTGGTGGGGCAGATACCGGCGCGCAGTATGGCATAATCGCCGCCTACGGCAGTCTTATTATCATTCCGATTATTCTTTTCGCCTTTCTTACCAACCGCTATATTGTGAGCGGTTTAACCCAGGGTGCAGTTAAGGGATAGCCGTTAGGACATTATGGGTTTTTAGTCGTCTTTGCCAGATGCCACAGCATCGCTGCCCCGGTGCGAATACCCTTAAAAAACCTGCTGACTTCCAGGTTTTCATTGGGGGCATGATTGGCTTCGTCCGGGTTGGCATAGGGCACGACAAAGGCGGGGATACCGAGTTTTTTGGTAAAAACATAATCAGGCAGGCTGCCACCCATGGCAGGGATGAGTAGAGGAGACTCGTCCTGAGCTAGCGTGATGGCGTCAATAAGTGGCTGGGTAAACGGGTGCCCGAGCGGCGTTTTGGACGGCTCCATAGCCCCTTGGCGGATGAAGGTGACACCTGGGGCGTGTTGCTTTACATGGGTCTCGAGTTTGCTGAATATATCTTCAGTGCGCTGCGCTTCTACCAGACGCACGTCACATTTGGCGATTGCTTCATGTGGCAAAACGGTCTTGCTGCCAGCTCCAGCATAGCCACCGTGCAAGCCGTTGATAGTGAGCGTAGGATAGAGCGACAAGCGCTCGTAGAAACCGCGCTCTGGGGGTGCGTCGAGTTCGGTGAGTTCCAGCTCTTTCATGACTTTGGTCAGGTTTAAGGGCAGTTCAGCCAGGGCTTTTCGTTCTAATTCGCTTGGCGGCTGTACCTCATCATAAAAGCCGTCTACGGTGATGTGTCCATTGATATCTTTCATGGTTGCCAGCAAATGAACCAGTGTCCACAGGGGATTGGGGGCAACCCCTCCCCAATTACCTGAATGCAGATCTCGGCTTGCGCCTCGGGCACGCAGCTCAAACGAGACGATACCTCGCACACCAAACATCAGGCTGGCACGTCCGCTTTCGTGAACCGGACCATCTGAAGTGATGACCAGGTCAGCCTTGAGCCGCTCTTTATGGTGGTCGACAAAAGTTGCAAGTTGTGGGCTGCCGATTTCCTCTTCACCCTCGAGCATCACAATGACGTTGCAGGGGAGCTTGCCATGCAGCTTCAACAGGGACTCGAGTGCCATGAGTTGTGCAAAATGCTGGCCTTTGTTGTCACCGGCACCACGGGCATAGATACGCCCCTCCCGTATTTCTGGTTCAAAGGGTGGGCTGACCCAGGCGTCCAGCGGGTCAGGTGGTTGTACATCGTAGTGCCCATAAAGCAAAACGGTGAGAGCCTCAGGATGTAGCTGGTATTCCGCTAGTACCACAGGCCAGCCATCTGTAGGCACAGCTTCGGCAGAAAAGCCCATATCCTGGAGCAGTTTGACGAGATAATCTGCAACTTCAGCAATGCCGACGCCATGAGCGCTGATGCTGGGCATGCGCAGGTAGTCGAGCAGGCGCGTTAGATGCTGCTGCTCCTGGGTTTTAAGGTAGCCAAATATATCATCCAAGCCCTGTTGCATAGCTTAGCCTACCACGTCAGAGTGTGAAAAATGCCACCACTAAAGTGTTGATTGTGTTGCAGGACACCTGTCCCTAGCTGAATGTTGTCAGGCTTGGTAGTTTGGTTATTGTACTAGAAGGAGGTTTTATGAGATTGGCGCTAAGACTCATCGGTACAGTGTATCTTTTGATTGCGGTACTAAGTGGAGTCACCGCACAGGATCAGGCAACTGATCAGTTACAGCAGACGGCACAGGCATTGTTTGCTCCTTTGCCCGAAATGGTCGATAATCCACTGAACCCGGTCACGCCAGAAAAAGTGGAGCTGGGCAAGATGCTTTATTATGATCCACGCCTGTCACTGAGTGGCTTTGTGTCCTGCAATAGCTGCCACAATTTGGCAACTTATGGGGTGGATAATCTGCCTACGTCAATCGGTCACCGCTGGGCAGTTGGGCCAAGAAATGCACCGACGGTATTGAATGCAGCTTTGCACAGGACTCAGTTCTGGGATGGTCGGGCAGCAGATGTTGAAGAGCAGGCACAGGGCCCGGTTTTGAATCCAATTGAAATGGCGATTCCAAATCATGAGTTTGCAGTTGACCGCATTGCCTCTATGCCAACATATGTTGAGCTGTTTGCGCAAGCGTTTCCTGAACTGAGTGAGCCATTAACCTATGAAAACATTGCCAATGCCATAGCCGCATTTGAGCGCACCCTGATGACCCCCGATCGTTTTGATGCGTATCTGAAGGGTGACACGGACGCTTTGACTGATACTGAAAAAGCAGGCTTGCAGACTTTTATCAACTATGGTTGTGCCGGTTGCCACAGTGGTCCTGCTTTGGGAGGCGACTTGCTAGCACGCTTTGGCGTCGCCGAAGCTTACTGGGAAGCCACTCGAGAGTTCGTCACCATTGATTCCCCGACCATGCCAATGGATGTTGGTCGCTTTGCGGTCACTCATAATGTCGAAGACCTTTATGTGTTTAAGACTCCGTCCTTGCGCAACATAACCCGAACTTACCCGTATTTTCATGATGGCTCTGTCTGGAGTTTGCGAGATGCGACCCAAGTCATGGCACGCGTGCAGCTTGGTAGAGAATTGGCTGAACAAGATCTGGATAACCTGATGGCATTTTATGAAGCACTCGAGGGTGAGATACCCGTTTACGCTTTGCAACTGCCGGTACTGCCAGCTTCAACACAGCAAACAGCCAGACCGAGTAACCAGTAGACCCAGGGTAAACGAGTCCCTGTTTGGAGCAAGCTTAGGCTTGCTCCTTTTTGCTGTCCAGTGGCTCATGCAGGACATCTGTCTAAGGGGATAAGCTTTAAGGGATGAAGCGACTCTTGTGGATTGTTATTATTCTGAGCCTGATTCCAGCTTCACTACTGGTTGTCAGGCGCGTTCAGGCAGAGGGTAGCCGCAGTACTGTCACGCTCATTATGGATGAGGTAGCGCTGGCAGATCAGGCCCGCTATCTGGGACTAAGCAGCCTCGAGCTGGCTTTGCGCTATCAGGCACTGGGGCTTAATGGCATTGCTCTTTACGAAGAAACCCTGGAGAGCTTGCAGGCAAAAGGCGCTATCATCGTCATGCTGGGTCCAGACGCTATTAACCTGGCACTGGGTCGGGGTGAAGCCTTGCCCGATATTTCCGCAGACAGCCTGCTGATTTATGAGGTTGTTCCAGGAGCGGCGCGGTATGCCTTGGCGAAAAACCCACCAGATGTGCGTGAAATTACCTTGGCTGAGCGAAACTGGTACGTGTATCCAGGCAGTGCGGTGAATCAAAGACCAGCAGGGCCCAATCGCAACCTGATAGAAGCCTATGCTGAGGCGGGTTTTGATATCGCCTACCGCCCTCGCAATTTTCCAGCCATGAAGGCTGTTGCGGAGGATTTTCCAGCAGAGGCGCGTTATCTGGTGCATGCCGGTTTACAGGTGGCGGGTTTTCCCAGCCGGTTGCAAGAACTCGAGCAAGCCTCTAAGCAGTACCTGACCGGCATAATAGAAGGGACTGAGCAGGATGGGATGCGGCAACTGAATCGCAAGATTCCGACTGTGAGGCTCCTTAGCTTCAATCAGGATTACGTCAATCGCCGTCTTCATCCGGAGGAGCTGATCGATAAGTACCTGCTAGCAGCCAATGAGCGGGGCATTCGTATCATGTACCTCCGGCCCTATACTGAAGAGCAGTTGGGGGACATGTTTGAAAATACCGAGAAGCTGGTAGCTGGGCTGCGCGAGCGACTGGAGCGCGAGGGTTATCTGGTGGGTCCACTGCCTGATCTCGAGTTAAATTACGAGACGAGCGCGCTTTTGAGAGGCTTGAGTAGCTTGGGTATTGTTGCGGGTTTAGGCCTGCTTTTGCTGATGTACCCGGGCGCCTGGGGCATTCTGGTGCTTGTGGCAGTTGCAGGTCTGGGCTTTGTTGCAGGTGGTTTAAGCTGGGCCGCACTCGCCCTGATGGCTGCTTTGACTTTTCCGGTACTTGGCTTTGGACATCTGTCAGAGCGCTTAAGCAGTCTGGGGGTGGCAACGCTGGTCAGTCTGGCAGGGGCAGTGCTACTTTCGGCGGTGGGCAGTGATCGTGATTCTATGCTGGCGATAACGCCTTTTGCTGGCGTGGGTGCGACTCTGGTTGTGCCTCCGGCACTGTTTCTGTTTCATTATGCCCTTAAGTTCCGCAGCCCAGCACAGTGGATTACCGAGTTCTGGCATAACCCCATCCGACTGAGCCATGTGATTCTGGGTCTCGTTGCGCTGGCTGCGGTTGCCGTTATTCTGATGCGGCGGGGTAACTTCCCGATCATTCCTGCTACCGAAGCCGAGTTGGCATTTCGTAGCTGGCTCGCCAATCTCTTTACTGTACGACCACGCTTCAAGGAGCTCGCTGGGCATGTCATGGCGGTTGTTGGCCTCAGCAATGCCAGCTGGCCCGGTTGGATCAAGGCGGGGTTTTTGACAGGGGGAGTAGTTGCTCAAGCGACAATTCTCAACAGTTTCAGTCACTATCACACACCGCTGATTATATCCTTGCAGCGAACTTTGCTGGCACTGGTTATCGGCTTGTTATTAGGTTTGCTGTTGAGTGGTGGGCTGCGCCTGATGGTGATGATGACCAGGCGCTGGTTGACAGCCTCTCAGGCAGAATCGAAGCGCAGATATGAAGCTGCTGATTAGCGGTTATTACGGCTACGGCAATCTCGGTGATGAGGCAATTGCCCAGGCTCTGGCGGGCAGTCTACTGCAAGAGGGGCATCAGGTAACCCTTCTCTCCGGACAACCTCGGGTCAGTCGGCAAATGCACGCTTTGCCTGCAGTTCACAGGTATTGGGGTTTGCTGCCAGCACTGCTGCGTCATGACGCCTTGATTTCAGGTGGTGGAGGTCTGCTACAGGATAAAACCAGTGCTAGAAGCCTCCAGTATTATCTTTCAGTCATCCGGCTGGCTAAGCGTCTGGGCAAAAAGGTCGTTGTTTATGGGCAATCGATTGGCCCATTATCTGCCACTGGCAGAGATAAAGTTGCTGCTGTTCTCAAAGATGTGCCGATTGCCGTGCGAGATGAGGCTTCATTGGTTTATCTTCGTACCTTGGGGCTCGAGTCCACTCTGGTAGCGGACGCTGCGCTTTTGCTCGAGCCTGGCTTGAGTGCACCTGGTGTCGGCATTCTACTGATACCACGCCACGGGTATCCGGATATGACGGACGCACTTATCGAACTGGCGCGCAAGCTGCGCGAAAGAAATATACCTGTAGCCTGTACGGCACTTCATCCGGTGGAAGATGATAGCGAAGTGCGGCGGCTTAAGCAGGCCGTTCCACTCGCCTACCACGAAGCGACAAGTCCCAGGGCGTTGCTGGAGATCATTCGGGGGGCCCAATTTGTGGTTTCCGGGCGTTTGCATGGTCTGATACTGGCCGCAGTGGCCCGAGTTCCCTATGCAGGTATCAGCTATGACCCCAAGGTGACAGCGTTTTTGCGGGAAACTGCTGCGCCTCTGTTTAATCTACCAGTAAATCATCGTCGTTTACTTGAAGTAACGCTCGAGCAAGCGACCGCGCCCGAAGAGTTGCGTATGGCGATGATGGACCGAGCGCGCTCTGGCATGCGCTGGCTGCATCAGGCACTCATTAGAGGGACATGGTGAACGTTGTGAAACGCGCTACTATAAGGTTAATGCGGTGGTCGTTGGCACTTCTTATACTTTTGAGCATAGCTTTGGCGCAGGCAGATCTCGAGCAGATGCAAAGCCTGATCGCCGAAGGCCGCTATGCGTCTGCGGCGCAGATTGTGGGGCCTAATCTGGTGCGTGACTACCCAGACAATGCCGAAGCACATTATCTTTATGGTTATGCCCTTTATGTGACGGGGAACATTACTGCTGCGCGTTCAGAAATTAACCAGGCCCTCGCTTTGAGTGCTTCTCCTGTCGATCCCAGATATGATCACCTATCAGCACTTCTCTTTGCAGCCGAAAATGACTTTGACAGCGCCAAGCGCCTTTTGCGGAACGCCTTTATTCGCTCGCAGTCCTATGATATTGCCATGGACTGGGCGCGAATTAGCTGGCAGGTGAGCCAGTTTGGAGAAGCTCTGGAAATATATCTGAGTGCGGCAGCTACTCCACGTGGGCGGAGTGAGCTATGGCCTCACTTGAACCGAGGACGGATCCTGAAAGACCTGGGGCGCTATGAGGAAGCAATTACCGCTTTTGAAACTGCCATCACGGTTTTTGAGGATAATGATCCGGGAACCAGTTTGCCTTCACCAGGCTATATCGAAGCGTTTTACCGCATGGGTGAAGTCTATGAGCTAATGGGGGATATGGGGCGTGCCAGGGCAAACTATGAAGCGGCACAGATTGATCCAAACTATACACCTGCGGCTGAAGCGCTCAAGCGACTGTTATTCCGTGTGCCGTAGACAGTATGATGGTTTTTTTGGGTCTTGCGCTGAGCGGAATTATTCGCTATGATGATAAGTCGGCTGTTTTACAGTCAGGCTATGTGCTCAACAGGCTACGTGTTGAACAGGCTATGTGTTGAACAGGCTACGTGTTGAACCTTAACTTTGCGTAAGACTGTATTCTCGGAGGTAAGCGTGTTTGCGATTATTCAAAGCGGCGGTAAACAGTACCGCGTAACAGAAGGGGATGTCTTGCGGCTCGAGCTGCTTAAGGCTGAACCTGGTGACATAGTAGACTTGCCCGTGATGATGCTGGCGGGAGATGATGTTCAGGTAGGACAGCCATTACTGGAAGGTGCATCGGTCAAAGCAGAAGTCGTTTCCCACGGACGAGGCGACAAGATTTATATTTATAAGTTCAAGGCGAAGTCAAACTATCGCCGTAAAAATGGGCATCGCCAGGACTTTACTGAGGTACGTATTAAGGAAATCAAGGCTTAAAGGAGGCTGCCATGGCGCATAAAAAAGGTGTAGGAAGTTCAAAAAATGGGCGTGACAGCCAGTCCAAACGTCTGGGTGTCAAGCGCTTTGATGGTCAGGTTGTCGCTGCTGGCAATATTCTGGTACGTCAGCGCGGCAGCAAGTTCAAGCCAGGTATGAACGTTGGTCAGGGTAAGGATTTTACGCTTTTTGCCCTGCGTGAGGGCAAGGTTCGTTTTACCGATAAAGGTCGAACTGGGCGCTTTATCAGCATAGAATTGACGGATGTTGGCGCTGTTAGTGCTGACTGAGTGATTTACTGCTTATGCCAAACGCGAGCTTGATTGCTCGCGTTGTTTTTTTGAGGTGACTATGGCTTTTCGGGATGTAATTGAAATAACGGTGCAGGCGGGCAAAGGCGGCGATGGTGGCATGTCCTTCCTGCGTTTAAAGTACATGCCCAAAGGTGGCCCTGATGGAGGTCATGGCGGTGACGGGGGGAGTGTACTCCTTGAAGCCATAGGTGACATTAGCTCATTGGATCGTTTGATTGGCAGGCGGCAGTTTAAGGCGGAGACGGGTAGTCAGGGTGAGGGGCGTAATCGCAATGGTAAGCAAGGGCAGGATTTGGTAATTTCTGTACCTGTGGGTACTACTGCCTATGACATAGATACGGCTGAGGTGCTGGCTGATCTGATCGAAGCAGGTCAGCAGCAGGTGATTGCCCAAGGAGGGCAAGGGGGTCGTGGTAACGCATCATTCGCCAATTCAACAAGGCAGACGCCGCGTTTTGCTGAGTTTGGAACACCAGGGCAAAAACGGCGGGTGCGGCTCGAGTTGCGCATGATTGCCGATGTTGGTTTGGTAGGCTACCCCAATGCAGGTAAGTCAAGTCTGTTAAAAGCCTTATCAAACGCTCGTCCGCAGATTGCCTCCTATCCGTTTACTACGCTGAGTCCAAACCTTGGAGTGGTTGAGCGTGGCCATGAACGCTTTACCATGGCGGACATTCCCGGCATTATTGAGGATGCACACCTGGGCAAAGGTTTGGGACTCGAGTTCCTCAGGCATATCTCACGTACCCGTTTACTGGTTTATGTGCTGGATATTGTCGAGAATCCTGAACGGGTTTTTGAGGCTCTTACCAAAGAACTTCGTGAATATGACGCGCAACTGCTGGAACTGCCTGCCGTTATCGCCCTTAACAAAATAGATATCGCTGATTCAGCTGAGCTTAAAAGTATGACTGATGACCTCAGCCAATTTGGTTTGCCGGTTGTGGCTGTATCTGCTGAACAGGCTCTGAATCTGGCAGAACTCAAAGATGTTCTTTTTGCCATGTTGCCTACCAAGCGCCCGCTCGAGCCTGTTCAGCAACAACCTAAAAGGGTGCAATTCGGAGCTCTTCGGGTAGAGCGGGATATGTCAGGAGCAGGCTGGCGGGTCAGTGGTTCAGATATCGAGGCACTGGTTTCGCGTTTTGATGCAAGCAACCGTGACGCTGTGGCCTATCTGCAACACCACTTCAAGTCATTAGGCATCTATCTTTTGCTTAAAAAGGCTGGAGCGAAAGACGGGGACGATGTGCAGATTGGTGAAGCAGTTTTTGATTACTTTAATGAAGAAGCTAGTAGTCAGGAAGCTGCAACTGATGTGTCAGAAAATGCGGAGTAAGCTCTCTCATAAGCTATAAATGGCGTGAAGAATGCCGCATTGTGTTCATCTTTCCATCATCACTACCTTGTAAGGTTGACTATGCCTGCTATACTTAAAGAGCCAGCCCTTTGTCCTATAGGGCTGTGGGGTACAGGCGAACGTTTTCAAACATGGAGTGTAGCGTTGCCCAGTTTCTTTCCTATCAATAGCCCCTGTTTTCGTTCAAGTATTGCGCCATATTGCGAACGAGTGAAGGCTCTGGTGGCACCGAAGCGCTTTGAGCATATTATGAGGGTTGCCATACTTGCGGAGACGATTGCCAGGGCGAATGACTTTAATGAAAGTGACCTGCGTGCCACCAGCCTGGCAGCTGTTTTGCATGATGCGGCACGGGATTTATCTAGGGATCAGCTCTTTTCCTTAGCGCCACCTGAAACAGAACTCGAGCGTGCCCATCCGCTAGCTGTGCATGGGCGGGCAGGGCGTAAGCTGGCAGAGTCCTGGGGCGTGAATGACGAGCGGGTGCTGAGTGCTATCGAAGGTCATGTATTTGGTGTAGCGCATAGCAATCGAGTGGGTATGGCGGTGTATATTGCTGATGTGTCGGAACCGGGTCGTGGTGTGAATGAAGATATTCGTGAACTTGCCATGAGTAACCTCTTCCGCGCTTATCAGCGAGCAGTTGATGCTAAGGTTCGCTACCTACAGGCAAAGGGAAAGACTGTCCATCCTATGACACTCAAGGTTTATAAGGAGATTTGTGAGCCCGCGTAACGCCCGCTTGGTGCAGCTCTTGGGCTTGCTTGTCGCACTCACGGGTTTGGTAGGCTTTTGGCTTAATCGTGATGTCGAACAACTTAGCATGGGCACGTTTGAAAGCGAAATCATTGGCATCCCTCCCGACAACACAGATAATACGCTTGTCATGAGATTCATCCTAGCGGGACGCGATTATGATTATTCTGTTCCTGCCAGCCCATGCCAGTGGCGTAATGGGGTGTGTTACCGAGAGCGTACGGGAGTATTTCATTTAGGAAATCGCACGGATACCATGCTTTACGTGCAAATTGTAAATGACAAGCTTACGGTTATAGCTTTGCCGAGAGATATCTACTTGCCGCACTGGCAGGTTACGCTCAATGAAATGTACCATTATCAGGGTGCTGCGGGATTAAAGCGCGAGGCCGAAAAAATTTTGGGTTTGCTAATTGATTATTATGCCATTATCAATATTGACCTGTTTGAGGAACTGGTGGACGCTTTGGGCGGGGTTGAGGTCAATATCCCATATCGAATGTATAGACGAGATGCTGCCGCAGACTTACTCATCGATTTTCAACCTGGTCCAGCACATCTTAGCGGTGAAGACGCTGCTAAGTTTATTCGCTTTCGGGATGCCCCTAGAGGAGACTTGGATCGTCTTGACAATACCAAAGCCTTGGCTAATTCTATGTTTCAGCGCGTTAAGGACTTGAATATCCGCGCGGCTATCAAATTACCGGAAATACTCAACGCTGTTTTTGGCAATGTTGAGACAAACGTTCCCTTGTCGGAACTTCAAAAGCTACTTCCAAAAATCAACTCATTACAACTGCAAACAGCCACTATCCCCACTTATTTTATCGAAGGTAGCCCTACACTTGGTTATGATCCAAAACAAGTCAGTGGCTTTGTGGCGGCGACCTTAAGTGGGAAAGAGCGGGACTTTGCTGAGGTACCTGAAGCTACGCTGCTCATCAGCAATCGAAGCGGAATCGAAGGACTCGAGCTGGCCTACAAAGATCGTCTGGTCGCGCTGGGCATATCGGAAGCAAATGTTATGACTCGGCAGCAGTCGCTTGACCCAGCACCTAGTCGGATTCTGGCAATACGGAACTATTGGGAGGATGCGGACTTTTTTGTCAGTCTGCTGAATGCTACCAGGCAGCAAGTGGATAATCTCGGCTCACATGATGGTGAGCGGGTTCATCTTGAACTGATCCTTGGACAGGACGCTGCACAGACAGTCCTGGGTCAGTCGCGCCGTATTACGTCTCAAGCACAGGTTAACAGCAGTGATTAGTAGCGCAAAACAAATACAAGTCGTACAGTATAGTAAGTGGCTTGAGGATTGTGACAAATTCGAATGCGGAATCTGATAGGGTTCGCGCATGTATTGTGAAATCCACAAAAGCCACACTATGAAAGAGGTGAACTGTCATTAGACCTGCCATTCCTCAATACTTGCAAGTGATGATCAATGCACTGGATGATAAGCGTGCTAAGGATATCAAGGTTTTAGACCTTCATCAGGTTTCAGAAAGTCTGGACTACTTCATTGTGGCGACGGCCGAATCCAGTCTGCAACTCAAAGCACTCGAGACCAGTGTGCGTGAGCAGCTAAAAGACCAGGGCATCACGCCTAAAGGCATAGAAGGCCCATCAGATCGGTGGTTACTCCTTGACTATGGCGATGTCATTGTCCATCTTATGAGCCCTGAAGCACGTGATTTCTACGATCTTGAGGGACTCTGGTCAGATGCAGAATTACTTGAACTAGTTCCTGGCTGAGTTGTGGCGCGCCACTGGGCAGAAACCTTGGCGAAAGACTTCCTGGTCGCTCGAGGCTATAGCTGTCTTGCTGAAAATTATACAGTGCAAGGCGCTGAACTTGACCTGGTAATGAAAGATCATGAAATTATCGTTATTGTTGAAGTGCGTCAGCGTAAAAGCAGCCACTTTGGCAGTGCAGCGGAGTCTATTTCAGTTGCGAAGTTAAAGCGTTTGCAGCATGCAGCTTTACACTATCTCTTGCAGCATTTTAAGCGAGATGATGTTCCCGTGCGCTTTGATGCGGTGCTGGTCAGTGGTACAGAGGCAAATTACAGGCTCGAGCATTTGCGCAACATCACGGGTTAATACCAGCTCTGGACAAATTCTTGGGTTTATCCCAACAATTTATCCGGAGCAGAGCATTGGGAAGCGGGGATTGCTTTTCGAATCTTTAACCAATTCTTCGGGCACGGTATAAGCAGGCTCTCCTAAGCAAAAGCTCCGCCCATCTGGGCGGATTTATGAGTGATTGACGAAAGTTCTATTCGGAACTGGTATTAGCGTTGACGGACGCTGTCCGGATCTACATAACGGTAGCCAAGTGCCTGAATGTCGCGGATTAACCTGTCGAACTGCGTGGCTGTCAGGGCATTGGGGCCGTCGTACTGCGGATTGATGGTATAGGCGTGGAAGAAGTGCCCTGCCCAGGGGCAGTGGAGCGCTCGGTTGGCTCGAGCCGCAGCCATGATGCGATCAATCAGGTAGCCAGGCTGTACGCTGCCCAGGGTTTCTGGCAGGATCAAAGTACCGTAAACATCCTTGACCGGATAGGGAAAGAACTGGCCTGCAACGGTGCTGCCAACCTGATATAAGCGACGCTCCATGACTCTTGGGTACACGGTATTGAAGCCATCATAGAAGTCGGGGCTGGCAGCGTAGTGAGGTGTGACCCAGCCGCTGGGGTTAAAGCCCAGTTGCTTCATAATTGCCTGTCCCTTTTTCACGCGTTCTAAAGCACTCGCTGGCGTTTGTCCGGGAATGGGCCCCAGATAGTCGAAACCGCCCTGTCCATCATCTGCTGCATACCAGAACTCGAAGTCAACGCCACTAATCCCAAATGGATTCATCAGCTCATCGTACTGGTGGGTATAGCCATGTTGATAGATGCGCCCGTTGATTCTGGGGACACGTCGTAATTGCTCGAGCGATGCTGGGTTATCCTGCCAGCGAACAGTGCTATCTGTAGTAATGTCCACGTGAAGTGGGATTGTGGCAGCAGCAAAGGGAATTTTGCGGCGTTGGAGGATGTCCAGCATGCGTTTTAGATCGGCAGCTTCATCGTTGGGACTAAGGTCTTCCATCCGGCCGATTGCTCTTGGTTCACAAGTTTGTGTGCGACCAATCATGGGACCAAGTAAATCGGCAAAGACGAGATAGCGATCTGTTTCATGAATAAAAGCGAATGGATTGTCTGCAATGTACCAGAACGTGTTGCTTTGTAAAGCATAAGGAATCTGGCGACCGCTGACATCTTCTGCCCAGGCGTGGATGACTACATCGCTACGCTCTGATTTAACTTCAACCATTTCCATAGGGGCCAGGAACTTGTCGAAGCCAAAATCGCGATAGTTTACTTTATTGAAAGTGGAGGTGTAGCTTTCCGGCTCATAGGCGACATGCAGCTTGGTATAGCTAAATCCCAAGGGGCTGTCGGCGGTGATGATTTGCTCGGAAAAGGGTACGACCTGCCAGATCTGATAGTTGATCCAGGTCACCGGTGCGCCCGCAAGCACGTCGTCGATGAGTGCCTGTGGTACTGGGTCACCGTAAGTGCTGCCCAGATAAAAGGTTCGCAGCGTTGCCTGAGCCATTCCTGCCTGATAGCTCGAGACAGGCTTCATAGAGATGCTAAGATCCTGAAACTGACCAAGTAAATTCGCCAGCATGATAGCATAAAGCTGGGCAGCTTCCTGAAAATTAAACGTCTGGGTGCTCAAATCCTGTGGCTGTAAAGCACTCGAGCCAATGAAGTTGGGTCTCACCGCTGTGTTTACCAGGCCCGGCCGCATGGTATGTGCAATCGACTCTGAACGAAGGTCACCAGGAGTGCCATCATTATATAGAATCAACACTCTGGTAGCGGCGTTGGTTTCATTGATGGGGGGTTGTCGATTGTCGGGTCTGGCACTCATCTCGCAGGCAGTAATGAAAAAAAAGATTAGAATGACCAGGCTAAACTTGATTTGTTTTTGGATTTGCTTCACATTGAGTCCTTTGCTGAATGAATAGTTATAGGAGTTGTTCGTCACTGAGTTGGCTCCTGTGGGTTCGGATTCTGATCTGAAAGGCTGCTGGGCTTGACATGAAGTAATTCGGCAAGGCGTTTGTTCAAACGCCGTTCATCTAATAACTGCTCGGCAGTGAGGAGTTCACCCAGGCGACGCTTGCTTTTCTGTTGCAGTTGAATCATACGCGATAGGTGACGATGGTTTAACTCACTATAAAAAAGCAGGTTATCGCCGAGTCGACGTTGGGTGTCTTGTAGGATATCCTCAGATACATAGCTGTTGCGCTCGGTCTTATCCCAGCTGGGAGCTGTACCTGCCTTGGTCGGTGTTGATTTTTGTTGAAAACCATTGGGCCAGAAATACAGCCGCCATGCTCTTATGGTTGCCATTAGGTTAATGACATTGCCAATGATCCAGCGAACCGGTAACAGGGGTGGTGCAAAACTAGCCAAAATGCCTTCACGCCAGCCGTAGATGGCTTTGACGGCAAAGAACCGCATGAGCAAGCGCCCAAAGGTGAGTGTTATAACCACGAGGCCCAGGATATAGGCCAAGGGACTGATGCTAAAAGGCAAGGGAAAAATGAGGCTCAACAGTGCGTAGATCGTGAGTGGGTACCCAATGATGTGGACCAGATTGGTGAACTTGCCTTTCTGATCTTCCAGGAGGGTCAGACGATCCTTGAGGTTTAATTTTCTGTGGTCAATGAGCGAGGGGGCTTGCATGGTAATGCCATAGATCCAGCGACTTTTTTGTTTAATAGCAGCCATAAAGTCTTTAGGAAAGTATTCCCTTACGGCGATGTATTCTTTTTTGATATGTCCTTTATCGTCGATACGCTCTACTTGTTGAACATGGAAGTGGACTTTGGCTCCCAGCTTCCACAAACGGGTTGCTAGTTCATAATCTTCTGTGAGTGCACCTTCTCTGAATAGCGGACCTTCTGCTGCCAGACGCTCAGCAACGTTTCGTCGGAGCGCAAAGCCGGTCCCGGCACTGGGTACAAACTTGCCCAGGTGTTCACGAACTGGCATGTGATGCAGGTGATGTTCGGCGAACTCATCTGCATAAGTCCCTGCTACTAGTTGCTGAAACCAGTTGCCTTTAGGAAAAAGGGCAAAAACAGGCAGTTGTACAACCGCATGTTGTTTGAGCAGGGTATTGTACAGGCGAAATGTATAGGGGTGAATGACATCTTCGGCGTCATGCACGGCAATGGCTGCGAACTTGCGCCCCTTTTTGCTTTCAAAGTCCTCAATAAAGCGATAGACCTGGTTTAGATTTTGACTCTTGTTTGTGGGTCCAGCTTTGGAATTGACGACGCAATGGACGTTTGGATATTGCTCTGCGAGAGCCGCAACCTCCTGGCGGGTGGCCTGGTCATTCGGATAGACGCCAACAAAAAACTCGAGCCTTGAGATGGGGTAGCTGGCAAGCTTGAGAGTGCTTTTTATCATCTCGCCGACGACCCCGGCTTCTTGATAAGCGGGAATCATTATGGCAATGCGTTGAGCCTCGTCCCACTTTATACCAGAAGGCACAATGCTTTTGGGTTTGAGCTGCTTGCGTTTGACCAGATAAATCAAGTCATAAATGACATCGCCCGAAATGGCTATGATGTACCACAGTAAGACGAAAACGAGGAGGAAAGAAAGTATCGTCACAAGTCTTAGTGTAGGTTGTTGAGTTGGTTTTTGCCGTGCCGGCTATCACTGGATGTTTATAAGCTCTGTGCGGTATGCTTTAGCTTATGTCAGAACCCGATTCGCTTATCCAGGCCAGTCCATTTCTTAAACAACTCTTAAGTACTCCAGGTCCCAGTTCCTTTGAATCTCGCCCGGCTAGCGTCTGGCGTGAGCAGGCGCAGTCCTATGGTGCTGAGGTGCGTGTGGATGCCTACGGAAATAGTTTTGCCACCTTTAATGCACAGGGTAATCCCAGGGTTATGTTGGCGGGGCACATTGATGAAATCGGGCTGATCGTTAGCTACATAGATAGTGACGGCTTTCTGTATTTTAAGGCGATAGGGGGCTGGGATTCCCAGCAACTGATCGGTCAGAGGGTGCGGATTCTTGGTCGCAATGCTGATATGGCAGGTGTCATTGGCAAAAAGCCGATTCATCTCATGCCTGTGGATGAGCGTAGTAAAGTCAGCAAAATTTCAGACATGTGGATTGACATTGGTGCTAAAGATGCCGATGAAGCTAAAATGCACGTACGGGTCGGTGACGCCGTGGTGATTGAGCAGCCATTTGTCGAGCTGCTGAATGGTCGTATTGTCAGTAAAGCCATCGATAACCGCATTGGAGCTTACATTGTTTTGGAAGCTGCCAGGCGCGCTGAGGCAAGTCGGGCGGCTGTGAGCGCAGTCGCTACGGTGATGGAAGAAATTGGGCATATAGGTGCGGGTGCTGCTGCGTATGGGCTCGAGCCCCATATTGCAATTGCCGTGGATGTAACCCACGCAACCGATGTGCCGGGTATCAATAAAAAAGAGCATGGTGATGTGCCTCTTGGTTCGGGTGCAACTTTATCGATTGGCTCTATTGTGCACAGAGGTGTCTTTAACAAGCTGCTCGAGATCGCCGAAGCAGAGGGTATCCCTTACATGATTGAAGCTGCACCCATTCGCACTGCCACAGACGGAGATGATACGGCCAAGAGTAGAACGGGTGTGCCGACCGCAGTCATCAGCGTGCCGAACCGCTATATGCACTCACCTAATGAGCTGATTGATCTTAAGGATGTTGAGGATGTGATTCGGCTTATGGTGGCGTTTATCGAGCAGTTGCAAGATGTGACTAGCCTCGAGCAACCCTGAGCAAACAAAAAGGTGGATGAAGTCAATCACCCACCCAAACGACACATCAGAATCTACGGGACATAATGGATGTCGGCGAAACCTTCCTTGCGGCCTGTGACAGTGACGTTTTCAAGGTTGTTGGTCGTGCTGCTGCTGAGGGTAATACCGTGACCTTCACTCGAGCTAAGGGTATCGTGGCTACCTGGGTTTACGACAGCTACGTTACGAAGTGTGACAGAAGCAGCAGCGCCAGACGCTCTAAGATTAATGCCCACCATACTGTTGTTGCGAACATCCAGGTCCTCAATGACGATGCTGCCGCCTGTGACAGGTCTTTCGCCCAGGATGGATACTCCGTGACGACTTCGAGGGTCGGGATAGGTAGTGGAGGGAACGAAAGCCTGATCCTCAATGTTGAAGCCGCGTAGGGTCACGTCATTGGTCACACGAATCAGTGCATAAGGATAACCGCCGTACCTGGTGATGGAGGGCCTGCTCGAGGCAGGTGCTAGCGAAAACCCGCGCACAACCAGCTCAACGCCTGAACCAATCAGCGTCTGACCTGTAATCAGATCAAAGCCAGTACTGAAATAGCTGCCGGGCTTAAGGTATAAAATATCACCCACGCCACTTGTTCTCTCCAGACCTCGGATATACGAATTGAGGGGAATATTACTTGGATCAAGAATGATTACTTGGCTAGCTGGATAGGCAGGATTGGCGGGGATGGCGGTAATCGTTACACTTGCTGTTGCCTGATTACCATTGACATCTTCAGCGGTGTAGCTAAATGTCTGTGTGCCCGCACTGCTGGCCTCATAGCTAAAGTGGCCTGTGGCGCTAAGGACAATCCCGAGGGTTGCGGCGGTGCTGGTGGTGACGCGTGTGGCGTCTGTGTCGTTCGCCAACACGCCTGCTGCCATCGGCCCAATGCCTCCAGCGGGTCGTGCGGCGCCAGCAAAGAGCGTTGTGCCAACAATCATGGTGTAACTATCATCGACGACCACAAAATCAGGGTTGGGGTCGGGATCAGGGTCTGGGTCAGGTGTAGGATCGGGATCAGGTGTAGGATCGGGATCAGGCGTTGGATCAGGGTCGGGCGTAGGGTCTGGGTCGGCAGACAGTGCTACGAATCTTGCCAGCACGGTGATAGGCTTGTCACCTAGGGTGATATCACAGCTTGTGTTTAGGTTGCATTCCTGAACATCCCAGCTCGCAAAACGAAAGCCTTCACTGGCTGTTGCACTGAGACTGACCTGGGTATTTTTGACAAAGCTTGCAGTACAAACTGTGCCGCAGTCAATACCCTCCGGGTTACTCGTAACCTGTCCTGCACCAACAACGCTGATAGTTAACTCAGTGGTCTCCTGGCTGGGATTTGTGCTATTACAGGCTCCTGCTGCAAGCGCGAGGACTAAGATGATTGCTATCAAGGGTCGATTTAACATAGGGGACTCTCCAACAAATTTGGGTGTTATACAGCTTTTGTACCTTAACAAGGATAAATGAGAAAAGTATTTCTGCAGGTGATTTTTTCCTCTGACTATCACTATTTAGAGTCAGTAGCACGGGGAGCCTTGCCTTGCATTGCACAATGTCATAGTCGCGAGCTCGAGCCCTTAATACCAGTTCGGGATAAATCACTCGGTTTATCCCAATGATTTATCCCGAGCAGAGTGAGTGGGAACCGAGGAATTGCTATTCAAATCTGTAATCAGGTTATCGGCCTCCCTATAAACTGCTATCATGCCATCAGTTTGCTATCACCAATTAGTAGCCAAACTGGACTTTCCGAGGACTCTGTGAAACCACGCCTTACTGAACTGAACAGTATTCCATTGCAACTCAAACTTGGGCGCTTTGATGTTGAGATACTGAGATGGGGTTTCATCGCACCGGAACCCTGGCGTAACTATTTGCACCTTCACTCTTACTTTGAGGTTTGCTACGCTTTTGCGGGCTGTGGAAGTTTTCGTATTGCTAATGAGGTGCACTCTGTCAGGGCTGGTGATGTCTTTATTGCCAGACCAGACGATGTGCATGAGATTTTAGCTGAAAATTCCGATCCGCTAGGTATCGTTTTCTGGTCTTACACTCTGACGCCGGGTAAGCATTCCACTGGTTCACGAGATATTGACCGCTTGCTGGAAGCTTTCCTCATGACTCGGCAGCGGGTAGCTGAGCAGCCCATCATGGCTGTAACGCTTGAATTGCTCACCGAAGAACTCAGCCAGCGTCAGGCTGGGTTTCTCGAGGTTGTTGAGGGTCTCGTGTGCAAATTGCTGCTTGACACCGCCAGAGCTGTTGTCAGTGTTCCAGCTGTACAGTTAACTGATTTGCGGTCGCAATCTGATGCGGCTGTTGCACTTATGATGCGCTATATTCAGGATAATTTTGACCGGCCGATGCGGGTTAGTGATGTTGTGGCGCAGGTACAAATGAGTGAGCGCCACGCTCGCCGGCTGTTTAGTGAGCAGGCAGGCTGTTCAATTAAGGCCTACCTGACCGATGTGCGTTTGAAAGTCGCCAGACAACTGCTTTTAGGCAGCGGTATGCACATCGCTGATGTGGCTTATGCAGTCGGCTTTGCTGACGTGCGGCATTTTAGCACCCTTTTCCGGCAGTTTGTCGGTGTGTCGCCCACGACATTTCGGCAACAGGGTGGTACGAAACATTTAGATTGATGTCCGAATTCCAAACCTTTCTGTCCTGTCTTTACTCACACTGTCATTACCTGGATTGCTAGGCTGTCTGTAAATCTGATATCAGACCTGACCTGGTTGTAGGAAGCCGGGGCTGATTCACGGAGGCATCATGGCAATTCAGTTAGTCGACAAGTCGTTTTTTGATACCAATGGTTATGTAGTAGCACGGGGCTTGTTTTCGACAGAAGAAACCGCCGCCTTGCGGGAGCACTTTATGCGCTTGCGAGCTGAGGGGGCTAAAGAGCACGATATGGAGGCAGACACCAAGATTGATAATGATCCACTTAAAAAATATCCACGGATGCTTCACATGCAGCGCTGGGATAAAACCAGTCTTGGGTGGGCCCTGGGTAAGCGTATTGCTGAGAGTGTTCAGGTATTACTCGAGGATGAGCCTCTACTAGCACAGACGATGCTTTACTTCAAACCACCAGGGGCACGTGGCCAGGCTATGCATCAGGATCAGTACTATCTGCGGGCAAAGCCAGGAACCTGTATGGCTGCCTGGATGGCGCTGGATGATACAGATGTTGAAAATGGTTGTATGCACGTTGTTCCCGGTAGCCATGTCTGGGAGCTTCTATGTCCTGTCAAAGCTGATTCCAGCACGAGTTTTACCGACACAGCAGTACCGTTACCTGAAGGTGCCGAGGTCGTTCCCGTGACGATGAAGGCAGGCGACGTACTGTTTTTTAATGGTCAACTGGTTCATGGCAGTTCACCCAATGTCAGTGAAGACCGGTTTCGTCGTTCACTGATTGCTCACTACATTGAAGCGAAAGCTGAGCAGATTGCCGCTTACGATCAACCCCTTATCAAAATGGATGGTAGCCCACTCTATATCAACGTGAGTGAAGGAGGCGGGCGCTGTGGCGTTTGGGTCGATAAAGATGGCAATCCGGTTATCGAACTCACTGGTGATCTGACAGAGGCGGCGTCTGCTATTCACTAAGGTCGGAGCATAATACTCCTGGGCAGTAGAGTAGCCCTGGGTCGAATCCTGGAAGCTGTTAGCGGTTAGCTAAAAAGCTAATGAGGCATGGGTGTATACCCCTAAACCGAGCCCGATAAATTGGTTGCAGATTTAAAAGCAATCCCCGCTTCCTGCTTGCCCTGCTCGGGATAAATCCTTGGGTTTATCCCGAGGATTTATTCGGAACTGGTATTACCTTCCATTATTCCCCTTATGCCCATTGCCTCCTGCATTTGCTGAACGCCTTGACTCCCTGTTTGCTGTACCCGTCTTGGCTGCTCAGGCAATCATGCGGGCATAGTCTAAGCATGTTTTGTGGTAGCTTGAAGGCATGGTTTATGTATGTCTAGCCGCAGGTAAGGGAACACGCTTTGGCAAGCTGGGTTTTTACCTGCAAAAGTGCATGTATCCGGTCGGCCTTAAGCCTTTTCTCGAGTATTCACTGCAAAATCTGTTGGCTACAGGATCAGTAAAACAGCAAGACGAGCTTGTTTTGGTTGTTGGACATTTTCGGGAACAGCTGCGGCAGTATTTCGGTGAAGCGTTTGAGGGGCTCAAGATTCGCTATCTCGAGCAACTCGAGCCTTTAGGAACCGGTCACGCCTTGTTTTTGGCCTACCAAGTCAGTAAACCAGCAGCGCCTGTACTTGCCTGGCTTGCTGATAGCTATATTCCCACGAAGCTCTTCAGGGAGGTGCTTGATCACCCTGAAGTCAATGTGCAAACCATTGCTCCTGGGCACGATGATGAGAAGCAGGATTTGCGCGTCACGACCAGGGCTGACCTGGTCGTGCGCGCCTGGCAGGGAAGTGAAGACTACTATGACATGGGTCTGTGGAAGCTGAGTCCTGGAGTGTTGAGTATGATGGTTGCGACCCAACACGGTGAGTACCGGATGGTGCCAAATTTACAGTTGGCTATTGACCGTGGGCATAGGCTGGGCTTTGTCAGGTGGGCTGAGTGGCTGCATCTGGGTGGGACGTTGCCAAGTCCCGAACTGAATGTACGTGCTGTCTGTCAGCGGGTACTCGAGTTGGAGGAACGCAATGATCATCGCTAAGACGCCGCTTAAATTACCTTTTGCCGGAGGGCTCACAGATATAAAGGACTATGCCGCCCGTTTTGGAGGGGTCACAGTCAGTACCACCATTGATAAATATGTCTATGTGGCTCTTAAAGATAATCTGGGAGGCTATTTTCGACTGCGCTATCAGGACGTACAGGAAAAGGTGGCAGACGTCGAGCACATCAAGAACGACCTCATTCGGGAAAGCATCAAGATGACGGGACTGGCGGAAACACCTCTGGATATTGTCATTATGGCGGATCTGGCAGGGGAGAGTGGTCTGGGGTCTTCAGGGGCAGTGACAGTAACTTTATTGCACGCCATGCATGCCTTTCAGGGCAAAACAGTCAGCAAGGCGCAGCTCTACCGGGAAGCCAGCCAGATTGAAGTTGAGATTCTGGCTGGAGCAAGCGGTTACCATGATCCAGCCATCTGTGCGCTTGGCGGACTTAAGCGCATTGATTATCAGGGGCCAGATATTCACTACCGTGATATTGCTGTCAGTTCGGAGACACTGACATTATTTCAGGAGTCATTGCTCTTTTTCTATGGCGGACGCCATCACAAGAGTAAGCCATCACTGTCATTGCTCAGTAGTCACCTGGAGGAGGCTTTAGACATCTTGCATGACATCAAGGAAACTGCTGTCAGACTCGAGCAAGCCCTGGAGGCTGGTGACTTGCCTGGGGTTGCCAGCTGTATCGGCATGATGCAGGCACAGAAGCAGCAACTGCCCGGACAATTCGTGGATGACTACGTTCTTAGAGTGACGGAGCTTATCCGGCAACAAGGTGCTTACGCCCAGTTGCCTGGTGGTAAAATCAGTGCTTTTGTGATGGTGTGCTGTCCTGAGGGTGCCGCGCAGCGTGAGGCTGTGCGCCGTGTGATGACAGATCACAAGGAAATTAAACTGTGCTTTGAAACCTTGGGAACGCAGGTGGTCAGTCTCTAGGTTCTGTTGGGGGTAAAAATTCCGAGATGCGTCCTATCGGCAGTTCATGGAGGACTTTAGCGATGAGGTGCTTGCCCCGCTTAAGCAACGCAAGCAGGGAGACTTGAGTGAGATCAGTATGCAGCTTGCTGTCAAGGTCGCAGCAGAGGTAGTTGGTCTGACCCATAGCCGACGCTCCGGGATGTCCAGACGTATTGAGGCGTTTCTAAATCAGCCAGCGGAGTCGAGCTCGAGCCTGCTGCAGTTGTGGGGTTTTTTGAGAAATCAGGGGCATCTCGCAAATTTCTTTTTTAGCGATGTTCAACCTGCCATTAGAGTGCGGCGCAAAAACCCTAAAGCTGATGTAATCAGTCATACCTTAGCCGAAGGTTATAGCCCCCTGGAGATTCTTACCGAGTGTGTGACCTATGCCGCTGCAGGTATGGTAACAACCAGAGAGTTCATCTGTGTGGCAGCCTGGCACTTACTCGAGAACCCGGACTTGAAGCTTTATTATCTCAGTGCACCCCAGGAAAAGCGTTACAAAGTCCTGCACGAACTCTTAAGACTCGAGCCAGTCGTTGCTGTACTTAGGCGCACAACCTTGCAGGACATCACTTTGAGTCTTGGTGACAAGCATTACGGTATTCCCGCAGGGTCACAGGTTGCAATTCATAACTATTATGTTAATACCGACACTACGGTGGTGGGCACAGACCCAGACCGTGCCTGTCCAGCACGCACCTTACCCCGTGGTGTGCCAGAGGCCGTCATGAGTTTTGGCGACGGGCATCACCGCTGCCCGGGCGCTTATATTGCCATTCAGGAGAGCGATATCTTTCTTAAGCGCTTGCTATCCATTCAAGGCATACGAATCACACAAAGCCCTGACCTGAGCTGGAATGAGCTGGTCAAGGGCTATGAACTGCGGAACTTTATCGTTGCGCTGGATTGAGTCGCTTAGCCAAAGCGCCCGGTGATGTATTCTTCGGTGCGTTGCTTCGTCGGCTTGACAAAAATCTGGTCGGTTTCACCAAACTCGATTAGATCACCCAGAAAGAAAAATGCGGTGTAGTCTGAGACACGCGCTGCCTGTTGCATGTTGTGGGTGACGATGGCGATGGTAACGGTGTTTTTTAATTCGGTAATCAGCTCTTCGATGCGCAGTGTGGACTGGGGGTCGAGTGAAGCGGTAGGTTCGTCCATAAGTAGCACTTCAGGTTCTACAGCCAGGGCGCGGGCGATGGAGAGGCGCTGCTGCTGACCACCCGAGAGACTGCCTCCAGGGCTTTTCAGGCGATCTTTAACCTCATCCCAGAGGGCGGCTTGTTTTAGGGCACGTTCAGCGACTTCATCCAGTATCTTGCGGTCACGAATACCGACGAGCTTGAGGCCAGCAACCACATTGTCATAAATCGACATGGTGGGAAAGGGCGTAGGTTTTTGAAAGACCATACCGATTTTGCGCCGGATAGTGACAGGATCAACATTCGGCGCGTAAATGTTCAAACCGTCCAGCACAGCCTCACCCGTAACCTTTGCACCTCTGGTTAAGTCATGCATGCGGTTGAGTGCCCGCAGAAAGGTCGTCTTACCACAGCCTGAAGGACCAATGAGTGCGGTAACTTTTTTGTGGTAGAGCGGAAGAGAGACGTTTTTGACGCCTGTAATGGAGCCGTAGTGAACACTGAGATTGCGTGTATCCATGCGCACCCTAAGTTCGGCGCTGTCGCTCGAGTCATCGACGAGCTTAGGGTTGACCTGAAGATTGACGGCTTTGGCTGTTTGCACCCCTGCGGGGCTGCGCTCGAGTTCTGACATAAGTCCCTCCATACTAATTCCTTTGACGTGTGACCAGGCGGCCTACAATAAAAGCAAAGATCACAAAACCCAATAGTATGATACCCGCTGCCCAGCCCATGGCATGCCATTCCTTATAGGGGCTAATCGCCAGACTATAAAGGCGTTGGGGTAAGGTATCTACAGGTCCAAAAAGCCAGCCAGTCCAGCGGCTCGGCAGATAGTTATTGCCAAATGAGGTAAAGAGCAGCGGTGCAGCCTCGCCAGCCGCGCGAGCAAAGGCAATCAGGATGCCTGTGACCAGACCTGCTCTGGCTGCTGGAATCACTGCAGACATAACCACGCGCCAGCGTGGCAGACCAAGTGCCAGCCCAGCCTCACGAATCGTCCAGGGGATGACCGAGAGAATACTCTCTGTGGCTCGAGCCATGATAGGCAGCATCACAAAGGCAAGGGCAACAGCGCCAGCCAGACCTGAAAACGTACCCATCGGCTTGACAATCAGGGCAAAGGCCAACAGCCCTTTAAGAATCGCGGGCATGCCGTTAAGGGTATCGTTCAGGATGCGCAGACTGGGATTCAGTGGGTGATCGGGGTATTCTGAGAGCATGATGCCCGCACCGACTCCGATGGGTATGGCAAGAAATAGTGCCAGTGTGTCTACCACCAGGGTACCCCAAATAGTATGTACCAGACCCGTGGGCCTCCCTTGCATAGCGCGGGCGGGTGAGCCGAGTTCCTGGGTGAAAAAATCCCAGTTTAAGCCGCTGATGCCGTTAATGATGACATAACTGATGATAATGATAAGTGGCGCTAATACAACAACTGTGCTTAGTCCCAGGAGGCCGTACATAAAGCGGTCACGAAAATAGCGTTTGCGCAGGTTCAGGTTCATACCGCACGACCTCCCACGCCGTACTTGCGCTGTACGTAAGCAGCAATCAGGTTGACAATCAAAGAGATCAGAAAGAGATAAAAGCCGACGGCCATCAAACTGGCCAGGTGCAGGTTTTCAACTGCTTCGCGGAACTCATTAATGATGACCGATGGCATGGTCGCGGCAGGACCAAAGATAGTGAAGGGCAGGGTGTTTTTGTTGCCGATGATCATGGCAACCGCCATGGTTTCGCCAATGGCACGCCCAAAGGACAGAATGGCACCCGCCATGATGCCGCTGCGGGCATAGGGCAAAATTGCCATTGTCATGACTTCCCAGCGTGTTGCTCCCAAACCCCAGGCGGCCTCACGCTGTTCTTTGGGAACCAGGCGAATGGCGTCCCTTGTCAGTGCAGCAGTGTAGGGAACAATCATAAGTGCCAGTACAACAATGGCAGTGACCATGCCGTAACCCGTGGGATTGCCCAGAATGGGCAATAAGTCCGGCGCGTTCTGCACGGCCCACAAATAGATGGGCAAATAAAACGTATCCCGCATCCAGGGAGCCAGCACAAAAATTCCCCAGATGCCAACCACGACACTGGGAACGGCAGCAATCAGGTCAACCAGTGTGTCAATGATGCCAGAGAGCCAGCGGGGCGCATACTCGGCAGTGAAAATGGCCACGGCTATGGCAGGAAAGAAGGATAGGGCCAGCGCCAGAACACTGGTAATCAGTGTCCCAAGAATAAAAGTAAAAGCCCCAAAGCGCAGCTGTACGGCTGGATCCCAGGTAGTTCCAGTCAGGAAACCAAAAAAACCAAACTGGCGGATGGGTTCAAAGCCTTCAGACAAAAGAACCCAGGCCAGCAAAACCGTCAGCACCATGATGCTTACACCTAGCCCGGTGATAATCACGGCAAAGCTGTTATCCCCCAGGGATCTAAAAATTGCGTGGGTGGGGCGTTTGATAATATCGGAAGTGCTAAAAGATTTTTGCACGCTGTTATTCTCCATTAGAAGGCAGGTTGGGCAGGCTTAATAGCCTGCCCAGAGCACTGCAAGCTTGCTTAGTTACCCAGAACTTCAGCCAAGATGGCAGCACCGATTTCTTCGCCCTGCCACTTGAGCTGGCGAATCATAGCAAAGTTGCGGTCGATAGCCGCCTGTGGAAGCTGTGCAAAGCCCAGACCTTCTGAGAGTGCCTGACCATCCGTGATGGTGTAAATCAGGAAGCGAATCAAATCCTCTGCCTGCTGCTGATTGGCAATCGCATTGTTTTTGTCCAGATTTTCATAGACCAGCATCCAGGCAAAGCCAGCAGCCGGGTAGCCGTCGGGTGCAGGCGTATTGGTGAAGAGAATGCGGGTGTCTTCGGGCAGTTCGATGTCGGCGGCAGCCGTAGTGGCAGCATAACTGGGTTCGATGATGTTGCCAGAGGCGTTAATCACTGAACCGAAGGCGATATCGTTCAGCAGCGCGTAGGTCAGACTGTTGTAGCCCAGTGAACCTGGGGTATTCTGCACCACACCTGCCACGCCTTCGTTTCCATTACCGCCAATTCCTGTGGGCCAGTTAACGCTGGTGGCAAAGCCGACGGTGGACGCCCACTCTTCGGAAACACGGCTCAAGTAGCTTGTCCATACATTGGTGGTACCTGAACCATCGGAGCGGTGAACAATGATTATGGGTAAACGTGGCAGGTTGACATCAGGATTGAGTTCCTGTATCCGAGGGTCATCCCAGGTCACGATGCGTCCCAGGAAGGCGTCAACCAGCACGTCCCCTGAGAAGACTAAGCCTTTGCCGATACCGGGCAGGTTGTAAGTGGGAACGACGTCAGCCAAGGTGATAGGCATGTTAAAGGCGCGACCACCTGTACTGGCTTCAATGTTAGCCATGACCTCATCAGACAGAAATGCCTCGCTCATGCCAAACATTACCGTCTGCTCAACAAACTGCCGAATTCCACCACCCGAGCCAATCGACTGGTAGTTGACCGTAACACGGTTGTTGGTCAGGTCGCGGTAGTCATCTGCCATAGCAGTAATGAGTGGTGCTGGAAATGTTGCGCCTGCACCCAGAATATCTGTTTGCTGGGCAACTGCACCAGGTAGCAGTGCCAAGACGAGTAAGCTTGCTAAAATTAGTGTCCGAATCATTTCTTCCTCCAATGTCAAATCCCCGCAACCGAAGCCTAGAATCCTAACGTCATGAGTGTGTCAGCCTGAGATGTTGGAGTGGTTGAGGAGTTCATCCTGCTTAGGCTAAATGACAAACGTCAGCAAAATGTCAGCTAAATTTTTGGGGCAGTGTGTCAAATCGCTTGTGAATTTCTTCGCAATGTTATACTCTTAAGTTTAACCATGATCTGCCTGTTGCACTATCGGTCTGAGGTCCAGGTCAAAGTGTGCACGCGATCATGTGCCTGTGAAAGATCAGGACTGGGCTTTTGTGTCATCAGCTAATACTCACCCAAGTGTGTTAGTATGGAACCGACAATAAAGTGAATCTAGCCCATACCTATTGGTAGGAGACTAAATGAGCAAGTTTTTTGTGGTCGGTGACGTGACAGTCGACCTGATGTACTTTGTAAATGAGATTCCTGAACCCGGTGCTGAGGTTGCGGTTAATCGTTCAATTATGGAGCCTGGCGGGGCGGGCGGTACCATCGCTGTGGTTTTGGCACGGCTGGGTCATCAGGTCAAGATTGCTACCCGAATCGGTCGTGGACCTTTTGCCGAAATGGCACTGAAGCACGTTCGGGCCTCAGGTGTCGATTTGAGCGCCATTCAGCGAGATGACTATCATTTGACCGGTAGTGTTACGCTACTCATCACGCCTGATGCCCAGCGCACGATGATCAGCGCTTCGGGTGCTAGCCGCTACCTGGACGCTGCCTATCTCAATCCAGACGACATTACCTCAGCAGATGCACTGGTGATGAGCGCTTACAGTATGATTGGGGGCTTGCAGCGAGAGTATGCAGTCAAGGCGCTGGACATCGCCAGACAAGCGGGTATCACCACTTTTATCGACATGGGTAGTGGCGCTGTGAACGCCTTGCGAGACCGCTTGATTTCGCTGGTCGATCAAGTGGACTATCTGCTCATGAACCAAAAGGAGCTTTACACTTTGACGGGGGAGTCCTCCATTTCTGACGCTGTGGTGGCACTGGCGATGCAGGGTATCAAGCGTGTCATTGTCAAGGTGGGGGAAATGGGCTCCATTGTGGTTACCCCCGAGCTGACTGAGTTAGTGGAGGGGGTAGAAGTGGATGAGGTTATTAATACAGCCGGGGCGGGTGACTACTATACGGCTGCGTTTGCACATGCGATTATGAGTGGCTATGACCTTAGTCATGCGGCACGTTTAGGTAATGTTGCGGGCGCTTTGAATGTAACACAGATGGGTGCGCAGTTGCCGGTGATTAGCGAAGAAATGCTCGAGCAACAAGCAGAAGAATTGATGACCGTTGAAGCCTGAAGGCTTTAGGTTAAAGACAAGGTAAGCTGTCGCGCAGCGCCCCAAGTCTCAAGTGGCTAGACTGGGCTTATGCGACAGTTTTTTTTTCTTTGCTTGCTGATGGTTTTTGCTCAAAGCTACGCCCAAAACTTTGAGCAGAGGTTTGATACTGCCTGGCGTCTGGTTGACGAACGTTACTGGGATCTCACGCAAACACCCGTCGATTGGGCAGAGGTTCGTCTGCGCTACGAACCCGAAGCTTTGTCGGTGGATACCGAAGAGGCATTCTATGACCTTCTCGAGCGTATGTATGCTGAGCTGGATGATCAACACTCGGTCTTTGTTCCGCCCAGTAAGGTGCTGGAGATTCGCGAGCGCTACGGGGACTTGCCCTGCCTGGGAGTTTTTGGACAGGTAGCAGGTCAGCGAGGCAATCTGAGCTATGAGTTGTTAGAACAGGGTGCGGGCTACATCAAACTGCCGGATCTGGCATCTGACTTTATTGTAGAAAATATGCGTACCATCATCGAGGATTTTGAGCGTCAACAGATAACAGCTATTATTCTTGATTTACGAGGTAATCCTGGTGGGCGCCTGGTGACCATGATGCAGGTGGCAGGGATTTTTACCTCAGGCTTTTTGTGGCGCACCATTACGACCTGGACCTTGCCTCTGCCTTATCCTGCCATTGGTACAACGCTGACTGATTTACCGCTGCTCATTCTGGTAGACGCCCAGGTGAACAGTGCTGCAGAGGGTCTGGCAGGGGCATTGCAGCAGCAGGAACGAGCAGTTGTCATTGGAGAAACCAGCGCAGGAAATGTCGAGGCGGTGTTGCCATTTTGCTTGCGAGATGGTTCACAAGCCTGGATTGCGGCGGGTGTGCTGGCACCCATCGGGGCGGCTACCTGGGAGGGGGTGGGTGTGATACCGGATATTATGAGCAGTTCTGAGGAAGCGCTCGAGAGTGCCCTTGCCTATCTTGCGGCTCAGGGTTGGATGTGGTAAATGCTGAACAGCTCTCTGAGCACTTGTGGCGCTTTGAGTTTGCTTCCCAGACCCTGCCTCCTAATAAGACAACCAATAGCTATGTTATGCATAGTGGTGATGAGTGGCTGCTGATTGATCCAGGATTCCATGAGCGCTATAGCTGGAATCACCTGCGCACTTTTCAGGTTCAGCAAGGTTGGGCAAGATTGGCAGCAGTGTTGCTGACGCATAGCCATAAGGATCACTGTGCTGGTTTGCCCTTTGTGCGGCAGACCTTTTCGGAAGTTGCTGTTTATCTGCACAGCGAAGAGCAGCGTCGGCTCGAGTACGCCAACACACGCAGTCTTGATGATGGTGATGTTTTTGCCCTTGATTCAGTTAGTCTGCAAGCTATCTTTAGCCCGGGTCACAGCCCGGGGCATCTGAGTTTTTTTGAACCGAATGGGGCAGTGCTTCTGGCGGGTGATTTGGTGTCGACTAGTGGTTCGACCTGGGTGGGTGTACCTGAAGGCAGTGTGGCAGACTACCTTGACAGCATTGCACGGCTTGAGGCGTTCCCGGCAAAACTGCTGGCGCCGGGTCATGGTGCAGTCAGTCACGAGCCAGACTGGGTATTGCGCAGCAGCCTTGAGCATCGGCTCGAGCGACTCGAGCAGGTCTATCAATGTCTGAGTGAGCCGCGTAGCCTTAAAAGTCTGCAGCAGCAGATCTATCCACAGTTGTCTGACGGCATGAGGCGCTTTGCAGACGCCAGTTTGCTGGCTTTGCTCGAGTACCTGGAAGCGCAAGACAGGATTCACCAACTGGGTCAATCTGAGGATGTGGAAAATCAGGTGTTTGCACAAAGCTCATAACAGGTTAAGATAAGGCTGGCTTGCGCCAGACTTATGAAAGGCAATTTGTTAAACATGGTACATCTATCTCGGAACCCACCTGTATCTCTGAATTCACTTGGGAGGACAAACGTCCCAGTTGGCAGAAGTTGGTTTCATGATAGCGTATTATTGGCAGCATTGCTGTTTTTACAGGAGGTGGCTTTATCAATCTTCAATCGGTCTTATGTTACAAGGGTGTTGGAGGCTAGCTGATGCCTAACTATTTTCCACCCAACTCAAACGCTTTTGCCCAGTGGCTTATCTGGGGTGGTTTGGTGTTTACTGTCTTATTGGCGACTTCGCTGACAGTTCTGGCCAGGACCGTAAATAACAAGGTGGGTGTTCCGGTTGAGCAGCCGGTCGAGTTTTCGCATGCACTGCACCACACGCAACTCGGTATCGATTGTCGCTATTGCCACACTTCGGTAGAAGTGGCGGCTAGTGCAAATATACCGCCCACTGAAACCTGTATGACCTGCCACTCGCAGGTGCGTCTGGGATCACCCAAACTGCAAACTGTCTACCAGAGCTGGGACAATGATGAGCCGATTCTGTGGAACCGTGTCCACCGCTTGGCTGACTATGTCTATTTCAATCACAGCGCCCATATCAATAAGGGCATTGGTTGCAGCGATTGTCACGGACGGATTGACCAGATGGAAGGTATCTGGAAGAATGAATCTCTGACGATGGGCTGGTGTCTCGAGTGTCACCGCAACCCCGTCGATTATGTGCGTCCCAGGAGTGAAGTCTTTAATATGGCCTATACAAAACCGACCAATCAGCATGAGTTGGGTGAGCAGCTCATTCTGGCCTATAACATCAACGAGGAAAAGCTTCCACAGTGCTCGACATGTCACAGATAAACGATATTAATCTAAGCGAGCTTCGGCAGCGCCTGGAAAGCCAAAATGGGCAGGCGTACTGGCGTAGCCTCGAGGAGCTTGCAGATACCGAAGAGTTCCAGCACTTCATGAGCAAGGAATTTCCCAATCATGTAGCGCCCCTGGAACACACGGTTGACCGCCGCGACTTTATTAAGCTTTTGGGCGCGTCGCTAGCATTGGCAGGACTCACCTCCTGCGTTCGGCCGGTACGCCCAAGTGAAAAAATAGTTCCTTACGTCAGAGCGCCGGAGGAAATTATTCCGGGTAAGCCGCTACATTTTGCCACTGCCATGACACAAGGCGGTTATGCCTTGGGCTTGATCGCAGAAAGTCATCAGGGCAGACCAACCAAGCTCGAGGGCAATCCAGATCATCCAGCCAGCCTGGGCGCGACTGATGCAACCACGCAGGCGACGGTGCTGTCGCTCTACGATCCTGACCGTTCTCAGGCAATACTGCAAAGTGGTCAGAGCCGTAACTGGGCAGATGCAGGAGCGGCATTAAGTGACGCGTTGGCAGCACTGCCAGCTGGTGAGGGTTTTTATCTACTCACCGAAACCATCACCTCGCCCACACTGGCGAGCCAGTTGCAAGCATTGCAGTCTGCCTACCCAGCGATGCGCTGGCATCAGTATGAGCCGCTGCACGCTGACGCTGCGCTGGCCGGCGCGCAAATGGCTTTTGGTGAGGCTGTGCAGACTCACTTTGACTTCAGCAAAGCCGATGTGGTGCTGTCACTCGGGGCTGACTTTTTAGGTCAAGGACCGGCCAAGCTGCGATATAGCAAAGACTTCAGTCGGCGGCGCCGTGTGTACAAGCAAGATGACAGCATGAACCGCCTCTATCTACTAGAAACCACCCCAGGTATTACCAGTGGCCTGGCGGATCACAAGTTGCCGCTGCGCCCAGTAGAGATCAGTGCTTTTGCCGTAGCTCTGGCACAGGAACTGGGTCTGGCAGTGTCTGGTAGTGCGCCTTCGCAGGCGAATGCCTTCTTGCGTACGGTGGTTGAAGACCTCCAGCGCCACGCAGGCCGCAGCATCGTGATGGCAGGTGATGACCAGCCTGCTGAAGTGCATGCACTCGTCCATGCCATCAACGCACAGCTTGGCAATGTTGGTGAGGCAGTGCTTTATAGTGATCCGGTTGAGGTGAATCCGGTTAGCCACATGCAGTCTATTGCCGAACTCACGACTGCCATGCAGGCTGGCGATGTGAAGTTGCTCGTTATGCTGGGAGGCAACCCAGTTTACACAGCGCCAGCTGATCTGAACTTTGCTGGAGCGCTTGAGTCTGTGCCAAACAGTGTCCACCTGAGTCTTTATCAGGATGAGACCTCGAGCCTTTCAAGCTGGCATCTGCCTATGACCCACTTCCTGGAAACCTGGAGTGATGCGCGGGCTTTTGATGGCACGATTACGATTATGCAACCGCTGATTTCACCATTTTATGGAGGCAAGTCAGAGCATGAAATCCTGGCGGTTTTATTGGGTAATCCTGAGGCGACCAGTTACGACATTGTGCGCAGCTTCTGGCGCGATCAGGTCGACGGTGACTTTGAAGCTTTTTGGCGGCAATCTGTCTATGCTGGCGTGGTTGCTGGTTCGCAGTCGTCACCCAAATCGGTTGCCCTCGCTGCTCAACTTCCGGAACCCAGCCTGACGGCTAGTGATCTGGATGTAGTATTTTTGCCTGACCCCAGCATTCAGGATGGACGCTATGCCAATAATGGCTGGTTGCAGGAAGTTCCCAAGCCGATTACCAAGCTGACCTGGGACAATGCGGCCTTTGTTAGCCCCAGAGACGCAGAGCGCCTCGGGCTAAATAAGGGTGACTTGGTGACGCTCACTGTGGCTGAACGCAGCGTGACGGCACCAGTGTGGATTATGCCAGGACAGGCCGTGGGTGCGGTGAGCGTGTTTTTAGGCTTTGGTCGCAGTAACGCTGGGCGCGTGGGCAATGCTATTGGTTTTGATGCCTATCAGCTACGCTCGAGTGCTAACCCTGCCTTCTCGGCGCTGCAAATTGCCAAAGTGCCCGGACGCCACAAGCTCATCTCGACACAAGGTCACCACATCTATGAAGGAACGACCGAAAAGCGGCATATTGTCAGGCATGGGACACTCGAGCAGTTCCGCATCGACTATAACCCCATTGCCCATCCTGTACCCCATCATGAATCTGATATCTTTGGAAATCAGTTCGAGTATAAGACTTATGCCTGGGGTATGGTCATCGACATGAATGTCTGCTCAGGCTGCAATGCCTGCGTGACAGCTTGCCAGGCCGAAAACAATATTCCCATAGTGGGCAAGAGGCAGGTTGAGGTCGGGCGTGAGATGCACTGGATTCGTGTGGATACTTACTATGCAGGTGGTCTGGATAATCCAAGTTTTTACACCCAGCCGATCAACTGCATGCACTGCGAGCAAGCACCCTGCGAGCCTGTCTGTCCAGTAGGCGCAACTGTGCACGACGATGAGGGACTGAACGTCATGGTCTACAACCGCTGTGTGGGCACGCGCTACTGCTCGAATAATTGCCCCTACAAGGTGCGCCGTTACAACTTCCTGCAATACGCCGAGTTGACCACAACCATGACTGAGCTGTCTCTGGCACAAAATCCCAATGTGACTGTGCGCAGCCGTGGGGTGATGGAAAAGTGCAGTTACTGTATCCAGCGTATTAAGGAGGCCTATATCACCAGTGAGAATGAGCAGCGCAAGATTCAGGATGGTGAGGTCGTTACGGCCTGTCAAAGTGCTTGCCCAATGGAAGCCATCACCTTTGGCGACCTGAATGATGAAGGCTCACAGGTTTCCCAGGTGCGTAGCTCCAAGCTCAACTACTCTTTGCTTGAGGAGCTTAACACCAAGCCCCGCACAACCTATCTGGCAAAACTCACGAATCCAAATCCGTTGCTCGCAGCACAAGAGGGTGGGGTGAATAGCTGATGGCTGTTATTTCTGGCAAATCGACTGAAACCAACCGTGTCATTGCCAAAGGAGAAACCTTCGGTGGTATTGATGATCGGGTCAACGCGCCAATAGAGGCGCAGCCACTGAAGACCCCAACCTGGTGGTATATCGGTTTCACTATGGCAGTAGGCTTACTGGGCGTCTATCTGGTCAGTGTTGTGGTGCTGATTACCCAGGGCATTGGCATGTTTGGTAACAACCAGCCGGTCGCCTGGGGATTTTTCATCATTAACTTTGTCTGGTGGATTGGTATTGGGCATGCGGGAACCTTGATTTCAGCAGCCTTGCTTCTGTTCCGTCAGCCCTGGCGAACATCGATTAACCGAGCTGCTGAGGCCATGACTATTTTTGCGGTGGTTTGCGCCGGACTGTACCCGATTTTGCACATCGGGCGTCAGTGGGTCTTTTACTGGCTTTTGCCTGTGCCCAATACCTTTGGGTTGTGGCCTCAGTTTCGTAGCCCGCTTGCCTGGGACGTTTTTGCCATCGGTACGTATGCCAGTGTTTCCATACTCTTTTGGTACATCGGTTTGGTGCCTGACTTTGCCACCTTGCGTGACCGTGCGCGCCACGACTTTATGCGCTGGTTTTATGGGATTCTCTCACTGGGCTGGAATGGTGCTGCCAAAGCCTGGCAGCGCTATATGCGTGCCTACCTGATTTTGGCGGCCTTGAGCTTTCCGTTGGTGCTCTCAGTTCACTCCACCATTGCCCTGGATTTCGCTGTGGCCCAGGTGCCTGGCTGGAATAACACCATCATGCCGCCCTACTTTGTGGCGGGCGCAGTTTTTGCTGGTTTTGCCATGGTTCTCATCCTGGCAATACCCCTGCGCAAGGCTTTTGGTCTCGAGCGCCTGATTACCATGCGCCATCTGGATAACGCTGCCAAGCTGATGCTGGCAACTGGCATGATTGTGGTCTACGGTTACTTTGTTGAGGTCTTTATGGCCTGGTATTCGGGCATTGAGTTTGAGCGTTATATGATTTACAACCGTGTTCTGGGAGCGGATCATGGCTGGGCTTTCTGGGCGCTGATCTTCTGTAATGCCGTCGCTATTCAGCCTCTTTGGTCTAAGCGAGTCAGGCAGAGCCCTTTGTGGCTCTTTGTGATTTCAGTGATCGTCTCGATTGGCATGTGGCTCGAGCGCTACGTGATTGTCGTTGTGACACTGACCAAGGATTTCCTGCCATCAAGCTGGGGTAACTTTGTAGCCACCTTCTGGGATTATGCACTTTTCCTCGGTTCTTTTGGTCTATTTTTCACGCTGTGGTTCCTGTTCATTCGCTTGCTACCCGCTATAGCTACGACTGAAATGAAAGAGCTTGCCTATCATGATTCCCACCATGGTAGTGATTACTACGAAGAAGCCAGAGCCGAAGAGTTCCGCGAGAAAGGACTGCCTGTATGAGTCACGCTGCTAACTATTATGGTTTGGTTGCCGAATTTGGTGATCCTGATAGTGTTCGCGAGGCTGCCCGCAAAACACGTGATGCTGGCTATAGTGTGATTGAAGCCTATACACCCTTTCCAGTCGAAGGCCTGGATGACGATCTGGGACATGCCCCAACGCGACTTGGCTGGGTTGTGCTCTTTATGGGAATAACGGGTGCTCTGGTCGGATTTTTTATGCAGTGGTATGCTACCGAAGTCTTTTACCCTGTGAATATTGGGGGTAGGCCTTACAATAGCTGGCCCAACTTCATTGTGATTACTTTTGAATCCACCATCATTTTTTCGGCTTTTACCGCAGGACTCTTTATGCTGGGGCGAAACGGTTTGCCCAGGCCTTACCACTCGATTTTCAATGCTCCGAACTTTGAACGCGCCAGTCGCGATCGCTTTTTTCTCTGTATTGAGAGCAAGGATCCGCAGTTTGATTCCGAGCAAACCCGTCAATTTTTGGAAAGCCTGTCTCCAGAACGTGTTTCGGAGGTGGAGTACTGATGCATGTACGCTATATAACGCTACTTGCGCTTGGGTCACTGCTCCTTAGTGCCTGTGGTATGAACATGTATAATCAGCCAAAAGCCAAGCTATATGAGGTGAGTCCGTTTTTTGCAGATGGCAGCAGCAGCCAGCAGCTTCCTGAAGGAGTTATCTCCCGTGAGCGTGGTGCCATTGATCCTGTCGTTTACACCGGGCAGACGTCCCAGGGGTTTGCAGCCGATATTCCTTTCCCCCTCACGCTGGAAGTGCTCGAGCGTGGTCAGCAGCGCTATAACATATACTGTGCTCCCTGTCATAATTTTGATGGCAACGGTCTGGGTCTGATTGTGCAAAAGGGAATGGTGCAACCTGCATCTTTTCACGAGCCCCGCTTGCGCGACGCAGCGGCTGGCTATTACTACAACGCCATTACTAACGGCTTTGGGCGTATGTATGGCTACGCTTCGCGTATACCACCTGAAGATCGCTGGGCGATCACCGCTTATATTCGCGCCCTACAACTCAGCCAATACGCATCGCCTGACGATGTTCCTGAGGGTTTAAGGGATCAACTTAATGTTACAGGAGCCATGCGATGAATCCACTTGCCCCCGCATTTTCGCGGTTTCAGCGTAGTACCCTGATACTTGGAGCTTTAGCTCTATTGTTATCACTGATAGGTGCCTTTACTGCAACCCAAACCTTTTTTGAGGCCTACCTCTTTGCCTATCTGTTTTGGATCGGTCTGGCACTTGGCTGTATGGTAATGCTTTTTGTACAGCACCTGGCTGGGGGTTCCTGGGGTGCGTTAATTCGACGCCCGCTCGAGGCTGGCATGATGGTCCTGCCCGTGATGGCAGTATTCTTCATTCCTATTCTGATCGGACTTTTTACGGGTAATCTCTATATCTGGAACGATGCCGATTACCTGGCTAGCCATCCGATTGCTGCTGCAAAGACCGCCTATCTGAATGCTCCAGGCTTTATCATTCGCTCAATTATCTATTTGGCGATATGGAGTTATGGTGCCTGGTTCTTTTTCAAAAAGGCTGCTGAGCAGGATGCTGACGCGATGAACAGCACCCGTATTGGTTTTAGACTAAAGAGTGTAGCTGCCCCCTGGATTATCATTTATGTGATGACGATGACGTTTGCCGGGATTGACTGGGCCATGTCAATTAGTCCAGAGTTCTTTTCAGGCATATACAGTGTCATTCTGATGATCGGTCAGGCCATTAGTGCCATGTGCTTCGTCATTTTTATGATGGTGTATCTGGCCTCAAATAACGAGGAGCTGAACGAGGCACTCACCAGCAAGCGCCTGCAAGACCTGGGCAACTTTCTGATGGCCTTTACCATGTTCTGGGCCTATACCAGCATTTCTCAGCTCATTATCATCTGGACCAATAACATCATTGAAACCAATCCCTATTACGTCTTACGCTTCAGTCCTGCCTGGCAGGGCATCGGGATTTTTCTCATCTTCTTTGGCTTTTTTGCTCCTTTCGTTATTCTGTTTTCGCGCTGGGTTAAGCGCAAGCGGCGCGCTCTGGTACTGGTAGCGGTCTGGGCAGTGGCGATACGCCTGCTTGACCTCTATTACATTATGATTCCCAGCTATGGGCGCGAAGGGTTTCCCTTGCACTGGCTGGACTTTGCGGTGATGATTGGTCTTGGTGGCATCTGGTTGTCGGTCTTTGCGGCCAACTTCAAGAGCCGTCCGCTATTACCAATGCATGATCCGCGCTTGGCAAAGGTGGAACATCATGGCTGAAAACAATCGTAAGTATCTCTTTAGCGAGGCGCAAACACGCATGATGTTTGTTGTTAGTGGTATCGGTATGGTTGCCACTGTTATCGCCATATTGATTATGGCTACCTCGCAGCCACAGGGTCGTTTTAGCCAACTTGATCGCACGGCTTACCTCACTACACTCGAGCGCTCAACTGAGAATCTGTCAGGCTACAGTATGAACCCTGATGGTAGCGCGACCATTCCGCTCGAGCACGCCATGCAATTGGTCGTTGAACGAGGCGTGCAAGATACTTTTGCCAGTACAGCTTTGTCTGGAGACGCCGTTCCTGACTCGGTGGTCATGGCAGTCACAGACTTGCCCGATGGTGAAGTGGTCTACACTACCCACTGCGCGGCTTGTCATCAGGTCAATGGTCAGGGGATTCCTGGCGCGTTTCCGCCACAAGCAGGTGGGCACACGCCAAAGCTTTATGTTGCCGACCGTGACTATCTCATAAAGCTGGTGCTCTATGGTTTACAGGGGCAAATCGAGGTGCAGGAGCAGGTCTATAACGGTGTCATGCCTGGCATGGCCTACCTGGGTGATGGTGACATTGCTGCGGTGCTGAACTTCTCTATTTCTGCCTGGGATAACGAAGAGCCCGAGGGTTTTGAATCCTACACCGCAGAAGACGTGGCAGCGCTGCGCGCGACACCACTTAGTCCAGCAGCGGTCTACGAGATTCGTCAAGGACTCGGTCTGGACTAAGGTTGTCTAGCCACGCCAGCGAAGTGGCGTAAGCAAAACAAAGCAATGGCAGCCTGACCCAAGTGTTTGGCTGCTTTTGCTTATTCCACTTGCAAGTGAACAGTCGCACACAGTAGCGTCGAACACTCGTAATAGTAGGTCACTCCATCTGGTTTTATCCAAACGTGTGATTTGGTCAGTGTAGAGGGCTAATGAGTTCTGGCATGTGATAATACTAGTTCCGGATAAATCATTGGGTTTATCCCAATGATTTATTCTGAGCAGAGCGTTAGGAACCGAG
>CAZZPQ010000003.1:22554-61285 GCA_964655595.1 uncultured bacterium | reverse complement strand
CGCTATAGCCAGTATCCTCGAGCAGCTTGACCACAAAGAATGCCGACTTGAGATTTTCTGCGCCAAAGCGTAAATCCTGATCAAAACGGCTCATCTTCTGGTCATTCAGATCGATGTGAAAGAGCTTGCCTGCGTCGATGGCTTGTGCCACACCATGAATAAAACTCAGGCCGGCCATGGTTTCATGGGCGAACTCGGGGTTTAGACCAACCATATCCGGGTCAGCCAGCGTGGCGATAAACCCCAGGGCTGAGCCAACGGTAGGCAGAAAAAGGTCTGCTCTGGGTTCGTTGGGTTTGGGCTCGAGCGCAAACTTCATGTCATAGCCCTGATCCTTGACATAGGCGCAAAGGAAGTTGATGCTGTCACGGAACCACTGAATGCTGTCGAGCAGTTTGCCGCCGGCATCGACCTCGGTGCCTTCGCGGCCACCCCAGAAAACATAGGTACTAGCACCAAGTTCCGCGCCAAGGTCAATGGCGTTCATGGTCTTTTGCAGGGCGTAGGCGCGCACTCGAGCGTCTGCGGAAGTAAAGGCGCCATCCTTAAAGACAGGGTCGCTAAAGAGGTTGGTGGTTGCCATGGGTACGACCATGCCATAATCAGCAAGTGCCTGCTTAAACTCCTTGACAATTCGGTCACGCTCGCTGGCGCTGGCGCCAATTGGCACCAGATCATTGTCGTGCAGGTTGACACCCCAGGCCCCCAACTCTGAGAGCTTTTGTACGATATAAGGCGCTGATAGCGCTTGCCGCGTTGGCTCTCCAAAGGGATCTCTGCCGATATTGCCGACAGTCCACAGGCCAAAACTAAACTTGTGCTCGTGTTTGGGTTGATACATGATGTGTCCTTTCGTTTACTCAAACCTAGTCTGACGTTAAAGCCAGGGTCGGTTTCCTTTACTGCTTGACTCCGCTATCATATCGGGAGAGTGTGCGATGACTCAAATGCTTACAGAACATAAGCGGGGATTTGCTGCTGACAACCTAGCAGAGCACACGGGCTATCACTCTGAGCGCAACGAAGAGCCTCCCTACGGTGTCGTGTGAGAGTGACTAAGTGGGCGACGAGCCGTAGTTTATAGAGATTCTTCACTGCGCTAGGCTCCGTTCAGAATAACACGGGGAACGTGTTTGCCAACTTTTGAGCATTGCTACCCATACGCTTGGCTCCTAACAACAAAATGTATTAGGTGGGCGTTATAAGATAGGCAAAAAGGAGTGTGCTATGGCACTAAAGCAAATGATTGAAAGTAGCCTGACAGCCGGGGGTGGCATCCTGCGCCTGATTCCCAACTGGATTCCCCGAGCGTTTATGACGCCGGGACGGCGGATGCGACTGGCAGAAGCCGATCTTTATCACTTTGGTTCACGGGGCGCTATTGATGAGCGTTGGTTCTCGAGCACCGTGCAAGCTGATAACGGCCCAGGTACGCCCGAGGATGAGGGGCTAAGTTATGTCCTGAGTCCAGATGGCGAGCGCTTTTTGTTTCGTGACGCCATTCGGGAAGCCGGTCACGACATTATCGGTACAGACATGATGCAGCGTTGGGGTGACTGGCCGGTCTTTTGCAAGTTTTTTGACAACCATGGTGCCATTCCCCATCATTTACACCAGCGCAATCAACACCTGACAGATGGCAAGCAGCATAAGCCAGAAGCCTACTACTTTCCAGAGCAGTACAATCCCCATGCGGCATCGTTTCCGTATACCTTTTTCGGACTCGAGCCAGGAACCAGTAAAGAAGACATCCGGCGCTGTCTGGGGCGCTGGCAACAAGGCGATAACGGCATTCTGGATTACAGTAAAGCCTACCGTCTGAAGCTGGCCACGGGTTGGCTGGTGCCACCTGGTGTTTTGCACGCACCTGGGAGTCTTTGTACCTACGAAGTGCAATGGGCCAGTGATGTCTACGCCATGTACCAGTCGCTGGTTGATGGGCGGCAGCTCGCTTGGGAGTCACTGGTCAAGGATGTTCCCCAGGACAAGCAGCATGATCTGGACTTTATCCTTGAACTGATCGACTGGCAGGCAAACCTCAATCCCAATTTCAGACAGCAGCACTTTCTCGAGCCGCGTATCGTAGCACAGGATGCGCGCCATACGGATAAATGGATCATCTATGGCAAAATCAATGGTGAGGACTTGTTTTCAGCACGCGAGCTGACCTTGGCGGCAGGGGAGAGCCTTATTGTTCGGGATGCAGGTGCGTGTGGGGTACTGGTTGTCCAGGGGCGTGGCAGCTTGGGGCAGCATGAGGTAGAGACGCCCAGTTTTATACGTTTTGGTGAAGTGACCAGAGACGAGTTCTTTGTGGCCCATCAGGCTGCAAGCGAAGGTTACCGCATCAGCAATACCGGAAATGAGCCGCTGGTCATCTTGCGTTACTTTGGCCCTGGAGCACAAAAACTTGACGATGCTTGACGCCAGAAAACTTCTCGAGCAGGCCGTGCGGATTCCCAGCGTTTCAGGGGTTGAGCGCGTGTGTGCAGAGTATCTGGTGGGCCAAATGGCGCACTTTTGCGATGCAGCTTTTGTCGATGAGGCAGGAAATGCTGTCGGTCAACTGGGTAATGGGCCGCTCCGACTGACTTTTTTAGGACACATTGATACTGTTCCGGGTGAGATAGCAGTTCGCATCGAGGACGGCAAGCTCTATGGTCGGGGCACGGTGGATGCCAAAGGTGCATTCTGTACGGCTGTTGCGGCAGCCAGCAGACTGCCTCCAAAGGTCAGAGAAGGTCTCAGTCTGACATTGCTGGGCGCTACGGAAGAAGAAGCGCCCAGCAGCAAGGGTGCCCGCTACGCTCTACAGGCGTACAACAGACCTGACTTGCTCATTATTGGAGAACCCAGTGGCTGGGACGCTCTGACGCTGGGCTATAAGGGGCGGCTGGTACTGAAACTCGAGTTACAAAAAGATAACTTCCACTCAGCAGGTGAAGGTAGCAGTGCGCCTGAGGATTTATTTGCTATGTGGTCGCTACTTAAAGAGCAGGTTGTGAAGCTCAATGAGGGTGCAGTGGGTCTATTTGACGCTTTGCAGATAAGTTTGCAGAGTATTGGTAGTCAGTCAGATGGCTTGCGCCAAAGTGCCAGTGCGGTGATTGGTTTCAGGTTGCCGCTGTCTGTAAGTCCGCAAGTGCTCGAGCAGCATATTTGCCGGATCTTGGCAGGTCATCCGGTAGCACTTAGGTTCTCAGGTGCAGAGTTAGCCCATCGAGCAGACAAGGATAGTCTTTTGAGCAGAGCTTTTCGAGGCGCTATTCGCTCACAGGGTGGCAAGCCTCGTTTCAAGGTCAAAACTGGCACCTCAGATATGAATGTGGTGGCGCCTCACTGGAACGTGCCGATGCTGGCATATGGTCCCGGAGACTCAGGACTGGATCATCGACCTGACGAACACGTGAGTTTGGATGAATACGAGAAGGCGATCACCGTTCTGGCGACCGCCCTCGAGTCTTTGGTGCTGGACTTAAAGGCCTGACAACTTGTAGTTTTTCTCGATGTAGGATTCCCACTCGGCAGGCATATCTTCTTCGGTGAAGATGGCACTGACTGGACAGGCGGGAACACAAGCGCCGCAATCGATGCACTCTTCAGGGTGAATATAAAACTGGTCTTCAGCTTCGTAGATGCACTCGACTGGGCAAACATCGACGCAAGACGAATCCTTCGTGCCGATGCAGGGTTCGGCAATAATATGTGGCATGGTACAACCTCCAGGCATGCTGCAGTGCAGCTATGACCATTTTGATGCATAGCCCAAGCTGGCGTCAAGGGGTACTTAAGTTCTTTGGAGTAAAACGTTACACCTAAAACCTGGATAAATGCCGAAGCGCTTTTATATTGCAGTGGGCCGTATCATAGTGCTAAATCTGAGTCAAGTGCTTCTCGGTACTTGATGAGCTGAAACAAAAAATGCCAGTTCCGCATAAATCATTGGGTTTATCCCAATGATTTATTCCGAGCAGAGCGTTAGGAAGCGGGGATTGCTTCTCAAATCTGTAATCAATTTATCGTGCTGCGTATTAGATAGCTTGTATCGTCAATCTTTGGTCTTTACAGCCTTATCGTTCTTACTGCTCTAGACTTACAGCTTGCCTTATACCAAGTCCGAAAATACACTTCATAAACTCTAGGCGAGTTTAATCGTTCCAATCGGCCTTGGTATCTGTTTCAATGGTCCAAGACAACGTTTAATTCTTTAAGGAATTAAACGGAAAGGGTATTACCTCGCTTCGAGGCTGCCTAGTACAAGTCTTCCGAGTATCCTGACTACAGACTCATGACCTTCTTGCTGCTGTCAGAACCAGGCTCTGGCTCGAGCATTTGAATAGACCTCTTGCAAAAATCCAGTTGGATAACGATGGTTATCGCCCTAAAGGTTGCTCAGTTGATACTTTCGCAAGAAGTCTAATTATTCCGAGTCTCAAAATCAGCTTTTGACTTGTACAATTCCCAAGCAGCATTTTGATTCCCTTATCCAATCGCTTGCCTATGCTCCTTGAACTTGCAAAGCCGTGTATGACCTTCTTTGTTGAACCACTAGCCAAGAAAGCAAAGCTACCTCAGCAAAGTCCTCCTCTTAAGCAGCTGGCTTATTCATGCAAAGATGCGTAAAAAGCGCTAAACTACAAGATGCAGTGAGCGGCGTCTGATCGCGGCGTTTTGCGCTGAGGAAAGTCCGGGCACTACAGGGCAGGGTGCCAGTTAATGGCTGGACGCGTAAGGCGATGGCAAGTGCAACAGAAAGTAAACCGCCAGAATTCTGGTAAGGCTGAAACGGTGCGGTAAGAGCGCACCAGCACTGCTGGTAACAGCGGTGGCTAGGTAAACCCCACCCGGTGCAAGGTCCGATAGGGAGAAAGGGCTAGCCCGGCCCGCTATCATCTCCGGGTTGACCGCTCGAGGCATCTGGCGACAGGTGTCCCAGATAGATGATCAGAACCCGAAAGGGTACAGAACCCGGCTTATAGCCCTCCTGTCAGGCGCAACTAGTTGCGCCTGTTATTTGTTTATGCGTGATATACTTTTTTATTCCAGCAGCATTTACACCTCAACCCTAACAAGAAGTTACTCAAGCCAGGTGGGAGATTAGTGGGAGAAAAATCTCACATTTGGGCTTAATTGATTATTGTAGTGGGAGATAGTGGGAAATCGTGGGAATTGTATGTTAGACTTGTTGATGAAATGATAATGAAGAAAACGCGCTAGCATCAACTAAACCCTCAGCATAGCAAGACTTCATTATCAAATCCATTGTGGGAGCTGGGTGGGACATGCCGTATGGTGAGTATCAATACTCGGTCGATGACAAAGGTCGCGTCATCGTACCACCATCCTTTAGGGATTTCGTTGAGGATGGCATGGTCCTAACCAGGGGGCTTGAGGGTTGTTTGTATATCTTCCCAAGTGCTAACTGGAAACGCATAGAGGATCGCCTGAGTAAGCTCCCACTAACTGATACGCAAGCGCAAAACTTTGTCAGATTTTTCTATTCGGGAGCAGCTAAAGTCGGCACGGACAATGCCGGGCGTATTACCATCCCTACGAGTCTTCGCGCTTTTGCCGAAGCGCAAAACAACGTTGTTTTCATCGGCGCACCCAATCGGCTGGAAATCTGGAACGAAGCACGCTGGCATAGCACGATAGCCACTTTACAAGAAAACCTGAGTTCACTCGAGCTGCTGCAGGAGATTACCGGATGACGCAAGTGGCACATATTCCAGTCATGCTGAGTGAAGTTATGGCAACTCTGGATATAAAACCAGGTCGTTGGTACATTGATGCCACCTTCGGTGCTGGTGGCCACAGTCAAGCCCTGCTGGCAGCCGGTGCCAATGTTTTCGCACTCGATCAGGACATGGCAGCCAAGGACTACGCTGATCAACTAACTATAAACCCTTCAAGCCAGTTCGTCTTGCGCATTGGCAATTTTAAGGATATCGACAAGCTGGCTGCCGAGGCCAGCGTTACGGACATTATGGGGGTACTGATGGATTTAGGCTTGTCATCCATGCAAATCGATGAAGGAGCGCGTGGCTTTGCCTTTCGCCAGGATGGGCCACTGGATATGCGCATGTCCCAAACGGGACAAAGCGCTGCTGACCTGGTCAACAATCTTTCCCAGGAAGACCTGGCAGCTATTATCTACCGCTTTGGTGAAGAGCGTTACAGCCGCCGTATTGCCAGAGCCATCACAGAAAAGCGTAGCCAAGGCAGTATTTCTACCACTCAGGAACTTGCCAACATCATCCAGCAGGCTTATCCCGGAGGTCCCAGACGAGACCACCCAGCCAGACGCACTTTTCAGGCGTTACGCATCGCGGTTAATGACGAGCTTGGGGTACTGGAAACTGCACTGAACCGTGCCACCGATATTTTGGAGACCGGCGGGCGTTTGGTGCTTATCAGTTATCATTCGCTTGAAGACAGAATTGTTAAGCATTTCATGAAAGCTCATCCACAGCTAAAACCACTGTTTAAAAAACCTCAAACTGCCAGCATGGCTGAAATTGAGATGAATCCAAGATCGCGCAGTGCAAAGCTGCGCGCTGCCATCAAGGGGGAAGCATGACTCGCACAACCGTTCGCTGGAGTGTCCTTTACGGGGGGCTTATTTTAGTTCTGACGCTGCTTGGCATAAGCAATCAGTATTTACTAAGCACCCAGCGCACCTACATTCGCATGAAAGAAGACATGCTGCAGCAACGCACGGATTTGTACACCGCCGCCGCAAGTATTCGCGGTGAGTTGCACATCAGACGCTGGGCACTTGCAAAGGGTATGGTTCCGGCCAGCCAGATTGATGCCTTTGGCGTCAGCAGCCAGACAGCACCATCCTTACCAATCGTTCCTCAAACAACCCTGGAGATCGAGACCCGATGGCAGTAACACCCAAAACCCCCGAACTCAGAGTGAGCAGGCGCTACCTGCTGCGTTTTTTTCTGACTCTGCCTTTGGTCTTGGCCATGTATGGCTTTTTCAAACTGCAGCAGGACCAACCCTCTTGGCCTGTGCCACTACAGGAAGCTGTTCAACGTGGTGCGATTGTCAGTCGAGACGGTACGATATTTGCCGAAGGTAGCCCCTATAACCGCAGCTACCCACAAGGCAGACTTGCTGCACATGTCGTAGGATTTAGCGGCAAGTACCAAAAAACCGATACTTTTGAAGGCTTTGGCTTGGAAGGTCTCGAGTTTACCCTGGAGCAGCAGCTGCAACGGGGGGAAAACGTCATTGTCACGCTCGAGCCACGCTATCAGGCAATTATTCAGGAAAAACTTGAGGAATACGTCACCTATTATGATGCTGAAAATGGTTCAGTTGTCGCCTTGGAAGCAGGAACGGGACGCATCCTTGCGGCTGCCAGCTATCCCGATTATGACCCCAATCACCAGGCAAGCGTGCGCGACCGCAGCGCTATTAGCAACCTTGCTTTTCTCAACCAGTATGAGCCAGGTTCGGTGATGAAACCCTTTGTCATAGCAGCCCTGTTACAAAACAATCTTATCAGCCCCAACAGCACTGTGGAAAGTCCCATGACCTTGCGTGTGGGTGAGCAAACCTTCCGAGATGTCGTCTGGCACGAGTCCGTATTGAGCATTTGGGATGTACTCCGTTATTCCAGCAACTCGGGCATGATTAACCTAAGTAACCTGATGACCTCTGAAGAGCTTAGAGCCTGGCTCGAGCACTTCGGTTTTGGTCGAGATGTCGGCTCTCCATCAGTGTTTACCAGAAACCGCGCCATACGCCAAACACCCTGGTTTCCACAAGATAAAGCGGCGATTACTATTGGTCAAAGCCTGAGTACAACCACACTCCAGCTAGCTGCCATCTACAGTATCTTTGCCAATGATGGCTATTATCTTACGCCCTATATTGTTGAGAGTAGTTTTGTGCCTGAAGCCCGTCAGATTATCAGTGCTGAGGTCGCCCGAACCATACGCAGTATGTTGCACTACAGTGTGGACAAAAGTGCCTTGCACGAATCCATGGCAGCCAGTGTTAGCGTAGCCGGAAAAACGGGCACTGCAGATATCTTTGATGCCAGCCAAGGCCGTTATATCCCAGGTGATTACACACTGACCTTCGCTGGCATGTTTCCTGCGGAACAACCTGAGATCATCATGGTTGTTTCCATTCAAAAGCCTCGGCGTGCGGATATGAGTACTGTCGTCACGGTTCCCCTGTTTGGAGATATTCAAAAGGAAATGGTTGCCACCTGGCAAACGCAGCTATCTCAGCCCGCCGTAGCTTCCCAGTAACTATGTGTAAGAGGTGTAATTGCTGTAAATTGTGTATGATGTGTAGGGTTATTTGGGTAAGGAGTTGTGGTGGCAATGACGAATCTTAACACGATGCTACAACGGGTTCATCTGCCCGCCTTTGCACTTCCCGAGACTAGCCGTGGCATCAGCTTCAGAACGCAAGATATACAAGCGGGAGATATTTTCTTTGCCCTGCCGGGAGCCCAGACACATGGTATTCGCTATGCAGATCTAGCCTTAAGCAAAGGAGCAAGCCTCATCATCTCAGATGAGTGGCATGCACAGGGTGTTCAGGTTCAAAACCCAGAGGCTGTTTTGCTGGCACTGGCTAAAGAAGCCCGAGGATTGCTCCAAAGCCCTGTTATAGGGGTCACTGGTTCTGTTGGCAAGACCAGTACCAAAACACTTATTGCCCAGGCACTTTATTGCCCTGTCAGCCCAGGGAATCTCAATACCCTCAAAGCACTGGCCTGCCTTCTGGTACGCCATGCACTTTCCAGTAGATGTTCAGAACCACTGGTACTGGAACTGGGTATCGACCATCCAGGCGAGATGGCCACAGTGGTTGAATTGCTTCGTCCCAGCCACGGAGTTCTTACCAGCATTGCAGCCAGCCACTTGGCGGCCTTTGGCACGCTTGAACAGGTGGCTTTTGAAAAGTCGCGCATGTTCCGCTACTGCGAGCTAAGCCTTGTCTCTACGCAAGCTGCCAGTTATGCTTCACCACATTTACACCATCTCAAAACCTACGGTCTCGAGCCTGAACCTGCAGATTTCACAGCAACCTATTACCAGCCCAGTAAATTAAAACAAGGCCTGAGCTATCAAGGGCTCGAGTTTGAACTACCTTTTGCAGGCCGTCATCTGGCCTACAATGCCGTTGCCGCCTTAGCGCTTTGCACATTTCTGGGAAAAGACCTTGAGCCAGTTCGGCAGCGTCTGGCACAAAGCCAGCTCGAGCCCGGACGCCTCAGCATCCTTCAAGCCGAAAAGCATCTGATCATTGATGATAGTTATAACAGCAACCCCTTGTCCAGCCGTCTGGCACTGGAAGTCCTGCGTGACCAGAACGGGCCACGCGTGGCCATTCTTGGAGACATGCTCGAGCTTGGCCCAGACGAAATACCCCTGCACATAGAGCTTGGCAAACTCAGCAAAGGCCTGGATCTGGTTATCGCTATTGGCTCCCTGGCGCACTATATTCAAGAAGGCAACCAAGAGGCGCTACACTTCACCACCGTTCAAGAGTTTTTAGATGCTGGTGTTGAACTGCCCCAAACCAGTAGCGTTCTGGTTAAAGCGTCCCGTGGAATGCAATTTGAAACCATTGTTACGTATCTCAAGAATAAGGCGGCATCAATCGCATGATCATCGTTGTCGCCACCGCAATTTCTCTATTTTTCACACGCGGCTTTGTGCGCATGGCTGCACGCTATGGCTGGGGCAAAAGTGTTCGGCGTGATGGCCCCAGTAGTCATCTCAGTAAAGAAGGTACGCCCACCATGGGTGGTATCGCATTTTTTGCCGCGGCGCTGTTTGCCTTTTTCATGCTAGTCCCTAAAACACCTGACAATTGGGCGCTGGTCTGCCTTATGGTCGCTGCTGCGCTACTTGGCTGGTGGGATGATGTTTTGTCCTTAAAGCGTAAAGCCCGCCAGGCTGCTGGAGAAGACGCCTCTACGGGACTCCTGGCACGCTACCGGTTGCTGGGGCAGGCTCTTATTGCAGTTGCCTTTGCAGTTTATGCCGCACAGACGCATCAACTTTTTGATATTTACGCACTGGACGTGCTTATTTATAGTTTTGCAATCATCGGCAGTATCAATGCTGTCAACTTCTCAGATGGCCTGGACGGACTTGCTGCTGGTCTGATGGTGATTATGCTCATCCCCTTTATTGCTTTTGGTTTTAGTCAGGCAATCATCGGTGCGCTGCTAGGCTTTTTGTGGTTCAACAGCAAACCAGCCAAGGTCTTTATGGGTGGGGTCGGCTCTGAGGGTTTGGGGGCTGTATTGGCAGGAATCGCGATAGTGAATGGCTGGCTATGGTATCTGCCGCTTCTGGCGCTGGTTCCTGTGCTCGAGGTCTTGTCCGTCATGCTTCAGGTGAGCTATTTTCGTCTCACCGGTGGCAAGCGCATCCTCAAGATGAGCCCCTTGCATCATCACTTTGAACTGAGTGGCTGGTCTGAAACACAGGTCGTCATGAGATTCTGGCTGGTTACTGCCCTTTGTGTAGCTCTCGCCTGGTGGCTAAGAGGAGCTCCGCTATGACAGTGCTCGTTTACGGTCTGGGCCGAAGTGGGCTGGCAGTAAGTCGGCTGCTTATAAACCAGGGGCATCGGGTGGTCGCTTTTGACAGCAAACCCACAGATTCTCTGCGCCATTCCTTATCTGAACTCAACATTGCACTGCTTCAGGAGATAGACTTGAATGCCGAGCTATGCATTGCTGCACCTGGCATTCCTTTTGACCACCCAGATCTGATTAGCTTACGCAATAATGGCATCGAGACCATCGGCGAGGTTGAGTGGGTCTACCGCAGTGTCAAAGCGCCCATCATCGGCATTACCGGCACGGCGGGCAAGGGCACAGTGACCCGCTGGACAGAGGCAGTCCTTCAGGCAGCTGGTCATAATGCTGTCGCTGGGGGCAACATTGATCCAGCTCTGTCTGAGGTTGCCCAGGAGGGTAAAACGCTGGTCGCCGAGTTATCCTCATTTCAACTCGAGCGCTGCCCCACCTTAAAACCCAAAACGGCTGCTATCATCAATCTGGATGTTGATCATCTTGACAGACATGTGACAGTGACTGCGTATCATGAGGCAAAGCGCCAGATTCTGGCGAATCTCAGCGCTGATAACCTTTACATATACCCGACAGACCATCCTGTTCTGTCAGCCTGGGCGCAGGAAATCACCGCCAAAACTGCCACTTTTTCAGTTGCACAGGATGCCGACGCCACTATCAATAGCAGTCATATAGTTTTGTACCAGCAGCCCCTCATCGCACTCAGGGACTTATCTTTTAGCAGCAAGCATCAAGTTCTGAATGCTTTGGCCGTAAGCCTGATATGTGCGGGCGAAGGTTTAAGCCACGAGGACATCGCCCAAGGCTTACGGCGCGTGAAAGCTGAAAAGGGTCGCTGTGAAGTCATCCGCCAGTTGGGAAACATCAGCTTTGTTGAGGATTCCATCGCAACGCGCAGTCTGGCGGTACAAGCAGCTCTCGAGGCCAGTCCAGGCCCGATTGTCTGGATTGCGGGTGGAGTTGACAAGGGTGCTGATTTTGCAAGACTTGAAGGACTTATTCGCCAAAATGTTACGCTCATGATTGGCATTGGGCAAGCCGCCAGTTACTACGCAGCGCAGCTTAAAGATTGGACGCAGGCAGAGGTCTTAAGTTGTGTGAGTGGCCAAGACGCACTTAAGAAAGCCTGTCAGCTCGGAATCGAGCATCTAACACGTTTCCATGAGGCTCGAGGTAGTATCCTGCTTGCACCCCTAGGGGCTTCTTTCGATCAGTTTGAAGACTACCAAGACCGCGCCAAGACCTTCAGGCAGGTAGTTGAGGAGTTACCAGAGTGGATATCCTGCTCATAATTGCACAGTTTACCCTTGGCATGCTAGGGGTTTTGGGTGTGGCTACCAGCTACCCTTCGCTATGGCTAGGGCAGTTAAGCAATGTCTTTATTGGTCTTGGAATTGTGCTTATCGTATCTCGCATTAAACCCAGGTTCATTGTCCGAGCAAGTCCCTGGATTTATTTTTCCGTCATTATCCTGCTGGTCGCGGTTTTATTTTTTGGCATTTCTCCTGACGGAAGTGCTGCCAAACGCTGGCTTAGTGTTGGACCCTACACACTGCAACCCTCCGAGTTTATGAAGATAGCCGTAATCACCTATCTGGCAGGCTTTTTTTATAACCATGCAGGCAACTGGCGACTGTGGAAGCCTATGGTGATTGTCGGATTCGCTGCAGGGCTAATCTTGCTCGAGCCCAACTTCAGTACAGCACTGTTTCTTTTTGCCCTGGCCTTCACGATTATGGTTGCCGCTGGAAGTAACTGGCAACGCCTTGCAAGCGTTAGTGCTGTGGCAGCAATCATTGCCACGCTGGTCTTTGGTTTGGCCATTAGTCAGTACCCATATATGATGGACCGCATACTTGCCTTTACGGATTTTCACGGGGCACAGGAACGTCTACTCGACACCGGTTTTCAAACGAACCGCGCAGCTATCCTGATCCAGCAGGCTGGGTTTTTTGGGCTGGGTGCCGGACTACCTATTCTACACTTGCCAGAACCTCACACCGATATGGTGTCAATTGCCATTGCTCGGGTACTAGGTAGTACAGGTATTGCCACGCTGATTATTATGTATCTGGTGATTGCAGGTCGGGGCATCCGGATTGCGACACAGCAAAGTGGTCCTGCCAGCCTCCTGGCTGCTGGCGCTACTGCCTATATCTGTGGGCAAGCCGCCCTGAACCTGCTGGTAGCCTCAGGACTACTACCGGTCACTGGAGTCGTTTTACCCTTTGTGAGTCATGGCTTAAACAACCTTTTATCCGTTTCAATCGCCATGGGCTTTATCCATGGTGCTTACCGCCTAAGTAAAGCAACTGGAGAAGCATGATAGACCCTACTGATTATGTATTTGCCACAGGCGGAACGGGTGGTCACATCTTTCCGGCATTGGCACTTGCCAGTGAAGCGCAGCGTCGTGGTCTTCGTGTTAGCTTTATCGGCCAGGCAAACGGTATGGAAGCAGATATCATCCCCAAAGCAGGGTTTCCGTTTTATGGCGTCACAGCAGGCAAATGGGATCGTAGCAACCCTAAGCCTCTGCATATACTTAAAGCCCTGTATGGAAGCCTGCAGGCGATCAAGTTACTTAACAAGCTGAAGCCAAAACTGGTATTGGGGTTTGGTGGCTTTGCCAGCCTACCAGGTATAGCAGCCGCCAGGTTTTTAAAAAAGCCTTATATTTTGCATGAAGGGAACGCCTATCCTGGACTCGTAACCCGCTGGTTTAGCAAACAGGCACGCAGTGTTATCCTGGCGCATAAGGTGACCAAAAACCACTTGAGTGAAGTAACTAATACCACAGTACTGGGTTACCCGGTACGTGAGACGCAGGTTGACAAACTAAGAGCCAGAGCAGCACTTGATCTACCTGCAGAGGGTCTGATCACCTATGTGACGGGAGGCTCCCAGGGTAGCGCAGTGCTGAACGCTGCAGTTTCACAAGCCTACCAGCAACTTAGCCACACTACTGTAGTACTCCATAGCAGCGGCAGCAAGTGGGAGACCGACCTTAGGGACCAAACCAAGACGCTCTCCAACTACCAAGTGCGTGGTTTTGTAGATGCCACACTGGCCTGGGCAGCTGCAGACCTTGCTATTACTCGAGCTGGCTTTGGCACCCTGTCTGAAGCAGCTTTTCACGCAGTGCCTTGTATTATGGTTCCACTTCCAACTGCCGCAGAAAATCATCAACTTCATAATGCCAGGGAAATGGCTAAGGTAGGTGCAGGCTGGGTTGTTGAAGAAAGCAATCTAGGGCATTTAAGCACCATCTGGAATCATGCGCTGGACAATGCTGTACTACAGGAAGCGTCGCAGGCTGCTCATGCTCAGTCGCCCGCTGGCGTTGCAGCAAGGATTCTGGACCACCTTGCCACTTTTGATCATCACTCAACAGATTTACAGGAGTCCGTATGAAACCGCATTTGCATTTTATGGGCATCGGTGGCATCAGCATGAGCGGTCTGGCTCGCTGGTATAAAGCTGCCGGTTACCGAGTGTCAGGCTGTGATAGCACGCATAGCCCAACGCTGGATGACCTTCAGAATCGTGGCATAAATGCCTGGGTTGGACATGGTATAAGCCACCTTACTGACGTTGACACCCTGGTCTATAATATGGCCGTTTCAGAATCTGAAGCCGAGTTGCAGGCTGCCCATAGCCAAGGTATCAGATGCATAAAGCGCATAGAGCTTCTAGCTGAAATATTTGAGCAACGACAAACGGTCGGTATCACAGGTACGCATGGAAAAAGCACGACTACTGGTATGGTTGCCACCATCTATATACATGCAGGACTTAATCCTTCCGTTTTAGTAGGCGCGAGTATGAGCGGCATCGAGGGCAACATGCATATAGGTACAGGTGAACACCTGATTTCCGAGGTCGATGAGTCTGATCCTGGGTTTGCCAAGCTTAACTGCCACACGGCCGTGATTACCAATCTGGAAGACGATCATATCGCTGGTGATTTCCAGGAACGGCGCAACTATCACGCAAGCCTGGCTGACCTGGAAGCAGCCATGCTCGAGTTTGCTAACCGTGCGCATCATGTCCTCTACTGCGCGGACTGGCCCAGCCTGCTTGAGCTCTTTAGCGATCACACCTCAGCCATCTCCTATGGTCTGGCAGAAGGTAGCAGCTACCATGCGCGCGATGTCACGCTGGAGCAAGACAAGACCACATTTACTTTATGCTTGCCTGCTGGACAAACTCAAACTGTAACACTTGCGGTCCCTGGCTTATACAATGTACAGAATGCTACTGCGGCCATCGCAGCTGCTCACCTAAATGGCATCCCAGTTGAGGTTGCAGCAGCCGCCCTGGCAGATTTTCGCGGTGTGGCGCGGCGCTGGCAGCGCTGGGGGAGCATCAACAATGCTCTTATCATCGATGACTACGCCCACCATCCGACTGAGGTTTCGGTAACCCTAAAAGCAGCAAAACACACTGGGCGCCGCGTTCGTGCCGTGCTGCAACCGCACCGCTGGATACGAACTGCCAGGCACTGGCCGGCACTTGCTGACGCAGCCAGTATCGCGGATGAGATTTTGGTTTTAGACATCTACAGTGCAGGCGAACTGGCCATAGAAGGTGTCTCGTCTCAACTGATTGTCGATAGGCTAAAAACCCAAGGCCATGAGGCTAGTCACCACAGTATGCAATCGGCACTGAGCTACTTAGAGCAGTCACTGGCAGACAACGACCTCATCATCACGCTGGGTGCAGGCGATGTGTGGCAGGTTGCCGCCGGACTTGTTGCTGCACGGGGAGGTGACGATGGTAGTGCCTAAAGTAAGTCAGATACCTCTGAAAACACTGACCACCCTGAGAGTCGGTGGGCCGGCTGAAGTCTGGGAAATCAATGAGCTTAGTGATTTGACAAAGGCTACAGAGGCACCTTACCGTGTCATCGGAGCGGGCTCTAATCTACTGGTGGCAGATGCTGGTGTTTCTGAACGCGTCATCAAACTTGGGAGTACATTTAACGATATCAAATCGTTCACAGGACAAACAGAGCTGTGGCTAGGTGCAGCCACGCCCTTGCCAGGTCTGGTCAGACGCACTGCCGAATTTGGCCTCTCTGGACTGGAAGGCTTGTTGGGCGTACCAGCAGCACTGGGAGGTGCTATACGGATGAATGCCGGAACACGGTTTGGTGAGATGCGTGACAGTCTGCAGGAAGTCGAAGTCTGGTTAGATGGCAAGCTGGAGCGCCTAAACGTCAGTCAGTTGAATATGGGTTACCGCTACTGTGAGTTGCCAGAAGGCGCTATCATCATGCGCGCCAGGCTAAAACTCACTTCCTCCAGTCCAGAACGTGTAAAAGCCGCTCTTTCCAAAGTAGACGAAGCCCGCAAGAGTCAACCCAAGATCAAATCTGCTGGTTGCGCTTTTAAGAACCCTCATGGCGATAGTGCCGGTCGCCTGATTGACCTCGCTGGGCTTAAGGGTCTGCGTGTGGGTGACGCAATGGTATCTTATGAGCACGGAAACTTTATTGTTAATATGGGCCAGGCCAGCGCTGCTGACGTTCTAAATCTCATTGCTGCCATCAGGCAAAAGCTGGCTACACCTCTTGAACTCGAGTGGGAATTGTGGGGTTTTTGATGTTCAGACTCATCTATCGCCTTATTGCTCTTGTATTTTTAGTGCTTGTGGGGTTATCTTTAGTTATCCCTCAGGTAAGTAAGGTGATCGTATTGGGTACAGTGCATCATAGTCCGGAGTCCATCAAGAACCTTGCCAAAGTGAAGGAAGGGAGTGCGTTTTTATGGGTGAATAGCATTCGGCTGCGGGAACTCGTTAATGATCCCTGGATCGTCCACGCCAGGGTTATCCGGCAGTGGCCAGACACGATTTTGATTGAGATAACCGAGCGCCAGGCCGTTCTGACGTTTCAAGGTCAGGCTTATGCCATAGACGGCACATTGCTTCCTGATGCAACAGAGCTGCTCAAGCGCAGTCTGATACCCGTCGAAGGCTGGGGGCCAGCAAGACTTGATGAAGCAATTGCCCTCATTCAACTGCTAGCAAATCATCATCCGAAGATGTTAAGCTACTCACCAGCAGGCTTTCGTGTGCACCTTGCTGAAACTGAGGTAACTACACCCTCGGTCCAGGCATTACAAACACATTGGTCAAGTTTTCTAAGTCAACAAGGGAGTCGAGCTTACGTGTATCCCTGGGGAGTGAGTGCCACAAATGAGTGAAACAATCGTCGTTGGACTAGACATCGGTACGACCAAGATATGTACCGTGATTGGTGAAATCGCTAGCGACGGTGTATTGGACATTATTGGTGAAGGTACGGTACCCAGCGACGGCTTGCGCAAAGGTGTGGTTGTCAATCTGGAACGCACCATTGCTTCAGTAAGACAATCAATCGTCACCGCTGAACGCATGGCTGGCGTTGACGTCAAGAGCGCCTGGGTCGGTGTGGCTGGAAGCCACATAAAAGCCTTTACCAGTCACGGTATGTCAGCCATTCGCCGAGGCCAGGACATTACCTTGGCCGATGTCGAACGCACCATTGAGAATGCCAGGGCAGTACCCCTTGAGAGCAATATGGATGTAATCCATACCATCCCCCAGGAGTACGTCGTCGATGGTAACGATGGCATTAAAGACCCCATTGGCATGTCAGGTGTACGGCTCGAGGTAGATGTACATATCATTGCTGGAGCCCAAGGTCCCTTACAAAACCTGAAACGCTGCGCCAGAGACGCTGGTGCTGAAGTAGATGGCATGGTGATTCAGGCCCTTGCTTCTGGCATGGCGGTTCTTAACCAAAGCGAACGTGAGGTCACTACCTTGCTCATCGATATTGGAGGTGGAACGACAGACGTCGGTGTATTTAGACGCGGTATGCTGGCACACTCAGCAGTGATTCCCCTAGGGGGTGATCACGTTACTCAGGATATCAGCCAGCTCCTGCGCATTCCACCAGACGAAGCTGAGCGCGTCAAAAAGCGTTATGGCGCTGCCATTCCTGAACTCGCCGACCGGGAAATTGTGTTGGAAGTTGCCAATCCCAATTTTACTGCCTCACTCACAACCTATGAATTGGCACAAGTCATTCGGCCCAGAGTCATTGAGATTCTCGATCTTGTCAAGCAAAATATTGAGCAGCGCATGGGTGCACTCGAGCTGCTGGCAGGAAACGTAGTTATTACGGGTGGCGCATCACTTTTGCCAGGCCTGGACCAGGTAGCTACAGACCGTTTCAGACTACCCGTTCGGATCGGAAAACCCCATGAAGTGTCCGGTCTGGTGGATGTTGTTGCTTCACCAGCCCACGCAACCGCTGTAGGTTTGGTTCGTTATGGTTCACTACATGTCAAATCCCAACCCCCCACGGCGGGTACAGCAGGTCCGGTTAGCAGTAGTCAGTTTGTTGAACGCATACGCAATATTTTTAAAGATTTCTTTTAGAGGGTGAGGGAGAGTTAAATGACTTTTTTGGATAACGCAGTAATTCGGGTGATCGGTTTAGGTGGCGGTGGCAATAATGCTGTCAATCGTATGATCGAGTCGGGTTTACAAGGTGTTGAGTTCATAGCCGCAAACACGGACGCTCAGGTCTTATCGACGAATCTTGCTGATACCCGCATTCAGCTTGGCGATCACCTGACCAAAGGGCTTGGCGCGGGTGCCAATCCTGAAATCGGTGAGCGAGCAGCCCAGGAAGACAAAGATCGCATCGCCGAAACCCTCCGCGGGGCTGATCTGGTCTTTATCACGGCAGGTATGGGTGGTGGCACTGGCACTGGCAGTGCACCAGTCGTAGCTGAGGTTGCCCGTGAACTTGGAGCTTTGACCGTAGCTGTGGTCACTAGTCCTTTTAGATTTGAAGGACCTAGGCGGATTCGCCAGGCACAAGAAGGTCTGCGCAAACTCGAAGATAAAGTGGACGCACTTATTATCGTTGAAAACGAGCGCCTCCTCTCTGCTCTCGATAAAAAGGCGCGGATGCAGGATGCTTTCCGTGTCGCCGACCGCGTCCTCTACCATGGCATTCGTGGCATCAGTGATGTGATTAATGTACCTGGCATGATCAATGTGGATTTTGCAGATGTCCGAGGATTATTGCAGAATGCTGGTACCGTTCTCATGGGAATAGGCTCTGGACATGGCGAGAAGCTCGTGGAGGATGCTGTCAGCACTGCTATCCACAGCCCACTGCTAGCCAGAGGCATCGAAGGTGCAAGGAACTTACTCATCAATGTAACCAGCTCTGAGGATATCGCTATGGCAGATGCTCACGCTATCGTTGACGGCATCTGTGAGGCGACCGAAGTAGATGACCCTGAAGTGCTCTTTGGTGTTGCTTATGATAGTGATGCTGGTGATGAAGTTCGGGTCACTGTGATTGCTTCTGGCTTTGACCATCACCAGTCGCAGATGAAGGTTCTGCGCCCCCATAAGGTGGTCGGAACCCTCGAGCGCAACTATGATCCCAACGACTATGAGATTCCAGCCTTCCTTCGCTTTCCCCAAAGCAAAGATAGTAACTAAGTACCAGGAGGGGACACCCTCCTGGCTGTTCAATTTATGACCAGTCGGCGGCTTATCTATCAGGGAAAAGTCCTGCGGCTGAGCCTTCAGGATAACTGGGAGATTATCGAGCATCAGGATGCCGTGGCAGTTTTGGGTCTGCGGAATGAAATGATTCTGGGTGTGAGGCAGCACCGACCCGCTATTGGTCAGGACACCTGGGAAGTACCCGCAGGCTTAATTGATGCTGGTGAAAGTCCCATCGATGCTGCCCGACGCGAACTCGCTGAAGAAGCGCAGCTTAGCGGAAGACTCGAGCTCATCAGTCAGTTTTATTCAAGCCCTGGCTTCTGCAACGAAAAAATCTATCTATATAGGGCAACTGACCTTGTAGATGCAGAGGGACAAACCGACCCTGATGAAGACTTAAGCGTTGTCTGGTCAGACCTACAAAGCCTGTGGCACGCCATCCGCGAGGGTAAGCTTGCCTCGAGCGCCCCATCAGTTTTAGCCATTCACTATGCTCTACAGCTATCTGGGTTTCGTGTTTGATGATGGTGCTTGATTCACCCGAACAGTTAAACCTCAAGGATGTTATTTTGTGTATCGGCAATTTTGACGGTGTCCATATCGGACACCAGTTACTGCTTGGTCACATGCATAAGCTGAGTTTGGCTACTGGCAAGCCAGGCGTCATTCTCACTTTTTTTCCACCTGCAAAAACCTTCTTTTTGGGGGGTGAGTACTTGAGTACACCGGAGGAGAAACTTGAGCTGCTTGGAGTTTTCTCACCTGCTGCGACTATCATGATACCTTTTACGCAAGCCTATGCCACGACCAGCAAAGAGGTTTTTATCGAACAGGTGGCTTCGTTACAGCCGTATCTGATTATCGTTGGAGAAGACTTTCGTTTTGGTCACCAGCGCCAAGGTAGCCTCAACGATTTAAGCAAGATACCTGAGCGCCTGGAGGTCTTTAACCTACGGCAGCATAATGGTGCTCCTGTCAGCTCGAGTCGCATTCGAGAGTACCTTAAACTTGGTCAGATAGCCGAAACAAGCAAGCTGCTTGGTCGTCACTATGCAGCAACAGGCCTGGTCCTGGAAGGTGATAAGCGGGGTCGCAGCATTGGGTTTCCCACAGCCAACCTGCTAACAAGCTCAGGTAAAGCCTTGCCTTTAGGTGTGTTTGCGGTTGACTGTAAGGTTCAAAATAGACGGGTTTTTGGTATGGCTAACGTGGGACCACGGCCAACCTTTCCTGATGATCCACCGTCTCTTGAAGTACACCTATTTGATTTTGACGAGGACATCTATGGTGAGTCAGTTACCGTTAAATTCATCGCTCGCCTGCGTTCGCAGAAGCGCTTTGCCAATCTGGATGAACTCAAGGTGCAGCTTAATTCTGACAGACATGCTGCCCTGACTGTGCTGAGCACACAGTAATCCATAGCGTTTCCACGAAGCATCCTTGAGGATGCTTCGTGCGACCTGGGGGAGTTGAAATCTAGACGCTAAGACGACTCAAGGTTTTGTCGTGGAACTGCTTCCAGAACCACCTTTCTTAATATTTTGCGATACCGAACAATACCGGTTATAGTATCCCCATGTTAATCTACGGAAAAAATCCTGTCCTGGAAGCACTACAGCAAGGGCAGGCAAAAAGCCTGCTGCTCGCCCAGGGCTTACATCCTGCCACGATAAGAGAGCTCGAGAAAGCTGCGCGACTGCAAAATACCGAAGTGCGCCATCTACCACGTATCGAACTTGATCAACTAGTGAAAACCACCCAGCACCAAGGGGTCATCGCTGACCTTAAGGAGATTTCATTTGCTGACGCTGAAGCCCCATTTAAATTGGCTCACAAACGCAATGAACGTTTGCTCATCATCCTGCTTGACCAACTGAGCGACCCCAGAAACTATGGGGCAATCATTCGGAGCGCCGAGGTATTAGGCGCTCATGGTGTGATCAGCGAGGAAAGGCGCAGTGCACCACTTTCACCGGTAGCAGTCAAGGCGGCGGCGGGGGCGGCGTCCTATTTACCTATTGTCCAGGTCAAAAACCTGGCCAGATACATGGATGAACTCAAAAAACGCCATGTCTGGATCTATGGCGCTGCTACCGAAGGTAGTAACACCCCAAGTGACATCGATTGGGATCGCGATGCTGCGCTGGTCATAGGCTCAGAAGGCACAGGAATGCGGCGTCTGATTCGCGACAAATGCGATGACTTTGTGCATATTCCGACAGTTGGTAAAATTCCTTCACTAAATGCCTCAGTCGCAGCAGGTATCCTGATTCACAGCATCATTCAGCAGCGTCAGATTTAGGAGTTTTATGCCACTACTCAAAGCCCAGCATCTGTTTGACCTCTGCTTTATCTCTGACCCACAGGTTAGTCCTTCAGGTGAGCAAATACTGGCAGTTCACAGCACGATTCAGCAGCCCAAGGATGATAGCAAAGAGCCTGACTACCACAGCCATATTCACATATATCAGCGTGGCACAAAAGGTTCGCGGCAATTCACGTTTTCTGGGCAACGCAACAGCCAAGCGAGGTTCAGCCCCGCTGGCAACTCGATCAGTTTCCTCAGAAAGGATGTCGATTCCCCACAAGCCCAGCTCTATCTGATAGGGCTTGAAGGAGGGGAAGCAAGATGCCTGACCAGCCTGACGTCTGGAGTCAGTCAGCACTGCTGGCATCCTGATGGTCAAAGAATTGTCTTTATCAGCCGTGGCGACTGGGAAGACACTGTAACTAAACGCGGACAGGCTCGAGTCATTGACCGTAAGCACTACAAAATGGACGGACAGGGTTTCAGACCTTCAGAAGTACCCCAGCTCTATCTATACGATTTGAAAACCTCTAAGACCACAGTGCTGTCCAGCCTGAGCTGCACACCGCAGGCACCTGTGTTTGACAGCAGCGGGACTTACCTGTATTTCACCGCTGCTGAGTCCACCCCACAGGAAGATGACTGGCTGCGCAACATCTACCGACTCGAGCTTGCCAGCGGGCAGCTGGAAACGATTTTATCCGAGCCGATGATGCTTTCAAGTCTGAGCCTCAGCCCTTTTGACGAACGCCTTGTCTTTATAGCGCCACAAGAGGTAAGCAACTTTGCAAGTCCACCGGGTCTGTGGCTCATTGATTCACCAGGAAGCCAGCCCCGCCTTATATCAGAGCAAGAGGTTACCGATGGCGGTGGTATCAGTGGTGACTGCCGCTTTGGTAACTATGGCAACCAGGCCACCTGGCTTGATAGCGACACTCTGCTGGTCAATATAAATACTGCAGGGCGCGCCCATTTGCATCACCTTTCACTCAGTAGCCGTCAAGCTACTGCCCAGCATCAGGGTGACAGTGTGGTCACTGCCTTTCATCACTCTGGAGGCACAACAGCCTTCCTTTTAGAGCACAGCAATACACCCGGTGAACTGTTTGAGTTGAACAGCAAAAGTCTGCAGCTTAGCCAGGCCAACCGCCATTTAAAGCGTTTTGGGTTAGCAGCAAGTGTTGCCAAAGAGGTATCTGCTGACGACAATGTGCGACTGGAATACTGGCAGCTTTCAGCGCCCAAACCCAGGGCCGATAAGGCTCTGGTACTCCAGATTCACGGAGGACCCCACAGCAATTATGGCTATGGCTTCAACTTTGAGTTTCAGCTTTTAGCCGCTGCAGGCTACAGCGTCATTTTTGGCAACCCCAGAGGCAGCACCAGTTATGGACTTGACTTTGCTACTGCCTGCCTTGGAGATTATGGCGGCCGCGACGCTGCAGATGTTCTCACCATCGCCCGCGACGCCCGCAAGCAGTTTCCTGCCGCGCCCATGCACATTACCGGTGGCAGCTACGGCGGCTTTATGACCAACTGGCTGATTGCTCATACGACTGAGTTTCGCAGCGCTGTCACACTGCGCAGCATTTGCAACTGGTTATCGTTTTATGGCAGCAGCGACATCGGTTACCGCTTTACCGAACGGGAGCAAGGCGGCAATCCCTGGGACGATACCGAAAAACTCTGGCAGCAAAGCCCCATCCGCTATGTCAAAGCTATCGAGACACCCCTGTTAATTATTCACTCAGAACAGGATCACCGCTGTCCAATTGAGCAGGCAGAACAGCTCTTTATCGCGCTAAAACAGCTTGGCAAAGAGACCCGCTTTATTCGCTTTCCCGACGAAGGCCACGAGCTCTCGCGCTCCGGCAGACCTGATCGCAGACTCGAGCGCCTAGAAGCCATTCTGGAGTGGTTTGAAAGTCACCCGTGATATGTATGCTTTAGCCAAACCCGTCTTTTTTCGCGCTGATCCTGAAGTTATTCACGACCGCCTGATGGCTGGTCTTGCCTTTGCCTCCTGGCATCCGGGTTTGCTTCGTCTGATGCGCTGGTCCTATCACCGCCCCGACCCTCGCTTACTGGTCAGCTGCTGTGGACTGGATTTTCCCAATCCAGTAGGATTAGCAGCAGGTTTCGATAAAAACGCTCAAGCCCTACCAGCCTGGCTGGCACTGGGCTTTGGTTTTGTTGAGGTGGGCAGTGTGACCGCGCTTGCGCAGCCGGGCAATCCTAAGCCACGACTCTTTCGATTGGTCAATGATCGCGCCATCATCAACCGCATGGGTTTTAACAATGCTGGAGCAGACGCACTGGCACGGCAACTCGAGCGTGTCTATGGTTTTTACGGTCGACCGGATGAACCCGTGGGCATCAATCTCGGCAAATCCAAGCTGACACCTCTTGAAGACGCCCCGGCTGACTATCTTCGCTCACTGCAAACGCTTTACAATCTGGGAGACTATTTTGTCATCAATGTCAGCTCACCCAATACCCCAGGACTAAGGGAACTGCAAGATAAAGACAAACTTGATCAACTCCTTAACACTGTCACCGCATTTATTCAAGCACAGACCAAACACAAACCACTCCTGCTAAAAATCTCACCTGATATCAATTTGTGGCAACTTGATGAAATCCTTAACCTGCTAGATCACTACAGTGTCAGTGGTGTCATTGCCACCAATACCACGATATCCCGATCAAACTTGAAAACCGACCCTGGCGAAGCGGGAGGCTTGTCTGGTGAGCCTTTGAAGGCACAGTCTGTGCAACTATTGCAAGCTATCAGAGACCGCTCAGCCTTGCCTGTTATTTCGGTGGGTGGCATTGCCACGGTGCAGGACGCCTTGCAGCGCCTGGTAGCTGGCGCAAGTCTGCTACAGCTCTATACCTCATTGGTCTTTGAAGGTCCATCTCTGGCCATGCGTTTGAATCAGGGTATTCTCGGGGTCATCGAGCAGCGCCAGCTTGAGTCGGTCCAATCCCTGAGCAAAAAATTTTCATTTACCACAAATCCACGGCTACTAAGCTGAAAGCGGGAGGACATGTGCAGCAATACCATGATTTAATGACCTTGGTTCTCGAGCACGGCACGTTTAAGAATGACCGTACGGGAACGGGAACCTTGAGTGTTTTTGGCCACCAACTGCGTTTTGATCTGGGCAAGGGTTTTCCGCTGGTAACGACCAAGCGGGTGCACCTAAGGTCCATTATTCACGAACTTTTGTGGTTTTTGCAGGGTGATACCAATGTCCGTTACCTGAACGATAACGGTGTCAGTATCTGGGATGAGTGGGCTGATGCTGAGGGCAATCTGGGTCCGGTTTACGGTGCCCAGTGGCGCGCTTGGCGTGGTGCGGATGGACACACCATCGACCAGATTCAGCAGGTAGTCGAGCAAATCAAGAGCAATCCTGATTCACGTCGCCTACTGGTAAGCGCTTGGAACGTCGGCGAGCTCGAGCAAATGGCACTGGCTCCCTGCCACACCATGTTCCAGTTTTATGTTGCCAATGGTAAATTGTCCTGTCAGCTCTACCAGCGCAGCGCTGACATATTCCTGGGTGTACCTTTTAATATTGCCTCTTATGCCTTGCTCACACACATGATTGCCCACATTACCGGACTAGAAGCTGGTGACTTTATTCATACTTTGGGTGACGCCCATCTCTATGTCAATCACCTCGAGCAGGCACGCGAGCAACTGACACGTACCCCTTATCCGCTACCAGCACTCGAGCTTGATCCCAGCGTGCAACGACTCGAGGATTTTCGCTTTGAGCACATCAGGATTCACAACTACCGCTACCATCCAGCGATCAAGGCACCTGTAGCCGTATGATCTTTCCTGGCGATTCATCGGAGCGTCCCGCAGACTTATGCGACTTGCCCTGATTGCCGCTATGAGCCTAAACCGCGTCATTGGCATAAATGGAACGCTCCCCTGGCATATTCCTGAAGACCTCAAACACTTCAGACGTCTGACCCTGGGCAAACCAGTAATTATGGGGCGTAAAACCTTTGAGTCCATTGGGCGCGCCTTGCCCAAACGCCACAACGTGGTGATTACGCGCCAGCTTAACTTCCAGGCGGAAGAAGTATCAGTAGTGCATTCACTGGACGACGCTGTTCACCTGTTTGAAGGCGCTGAAGAAGTCATGGTGATTGGTGGTGCAGAGATTTATGAGCAAGCCTTACCTATAGCGAAACGCATGTATCTGACGGTTGTCGAAACCACCCTGGAGGGCGATACGCTATTTCCCAGCTATGATAAAGAAGCCTGGCTAGAACTCGAGCGAGACAGTATCATTTCTCAAGCGACTGGCTTAAAACTGGACTTCATCACCTTAGGGCGCCGTCAATAATCACCCAAATTACAACAAAACTCACCGCAAAAACCCTGCACTTGAAGTATGCTAGACTTGCGAAGGAGCTAATTGTGAAATCCCGTATCTTCTTATCCTCTCCCCACCTGGGCACTCAAGAACTCAGTTTTGTTCAGGAAGCCTTCAGCAGTAACTGGGTCGCACCACTTGGCCCCAATGTCGATGGTTTTGAACAGGATCTTGCCAGCTACACTGGCGCAAAACACGCTGCTGCACTCAGCTCTGGTACAGCAGCGCTACATCTGGCACTTATCAACCTTGGCGTTAGCACAGGTGATGAAGTCATCTGCTCGAGTTTTACCTTTAGCGCCAGTGCTAACCCCATCATGTACCAGGGAGCCACACCCGTTTTTGTGGACAGTGAGGCTGACACCTGGAACATGAGCCCAGTTGCTCTGGAAAAAGCCATTCAAGATCGACTAGTGCGTGGAAAGAAACCTGCTGCCGTCCTGCTGGTTCACATCTACGGAATGCCCGCTAAACTAAGCGAAATTGTGACAATCTGCCAGCATTATGAAATCCCTCTTATTGAAGATGCCGCCGAGGCACTGGGCTCTACGTATAATGGACAACACGTTGGAACCTTTGGGCATATGGCCGCCCTTAGTTTTAATGGTAACAAGATCATCACCACTGGTGGGGGCGGTGCCCTCATATCCAATGATGAAAATTACATCAAGCATGCGCGTTTTCTGGCCACGCAGGCGCGTGATCCTGCACCACATTACCAGCACTCCCATGTAGGCTATAACTATCGGCTCAGCAATGTTGCTGCTGGCATAGGCCGGGGGCAAATGCAGGTTCTTAATGATCGAGTAGCTGCCAGACGTGCCAATTTTGAACGCTATCGCAAACTGTTGCAGCACCATCCGGGTATCACTATGGGACCACTCGAGCCCCAGGGCATGTTCTCCAACCGTTGGCTGTCAACGGTGCTGATTGATCCCAAACAAACGGGGGGCATAAGTCGAGAAGACATCCGACTCAAACTGCAAGCCGATAATATCGAATCGCGCCCACTGTGGAAGCCCATGCACCTGCAACCCATCTTCCAAGACTGCCCCTATTATGGTGATGGCTTAAGTGAGCGCTTATTCGACCAGGGTTTGTGTCTGCCCTGTGGTAGTAACCTGACCGAAGATGACTGGAAACGCATTGAAGCTTCCCTCAATAAAATTTTACAAGCAACAGCCATTGCCTAAGTATCTTGTATAGCCAGTATAGTCCTTGTTAAGCTAAGCTTAAAGGTGAGCGAGTCTGAGTTAAGCTTGATAAGTCACTAGGTCAAAAAGAACATTATGGAGATAAGGCAAACTCAGACTGGTTTTAAAGCAGAATGGTGTCTTATTACACCGTAAAACAGATGTTGATACCCATGTTTCGCTTTAAACTCCATACTTGGTCAAGAAAACAAGTATCAGAACTAATCTTACGGTGTACATATACCTAATTAACCTAAACACTTATGCATGAAATCTCGTGCAGAACAGCTTTTCTTAGCATCTGATAGTTAAAACAGTTCCACGACAAAACCTTGAGTCGTCTTAGCGTCTAGATTTCAACTCCCCCAGGTCGCACGAAGCATCCTTGAGGATGCTTCGTGGAAACGCTATTAAGTGACCATCTTAATTCCGTATTAGGCTATAGGCACTTCAATGACAAGAGACGCCCTGAGGACCTGGGCAAAGCAGAAGTCTGGAATTTCCTAAAATAGTAAGGTGTTGCCGCTTTAGCCAAAATGTTGGTCTACCAGCACTGCACTTCTTTTGTTGGCGGGAGGCTAATCTTAGGTGAGCAAACATCAATTATATGGTGAGCGATTGGCAGCGGGCTTGCTTGGCTTGCAATGACCAGGTGCGCAAGATGAGTAATGAAGTGAAAAAAAGTTGCCACTGTAGCCGTAATAAGCAGTAGACTATAGCTTAGAGACATGGTCAAGCTTGAACAGGTGGCACTAGAACTTCTTGAATACAAGGTTGCAGATATCAAAGCGGAAAGGTCGATTAGGGGAGGCCACTCGAGCGCTTGGGATTTGTTCCATTTTCTTTACAGGGATCTTACTGAGTTAAGCCCAGATGAAAAGTTCAGGCTGGAAGAAGCAGGTCGGATACTTAAGCACTACACGGGTTTATCCCACCATAAGCGTGATGCGCTTGCAACCTTCGAAGATTTGGTGGTTGAAAGTTTTAGTGATATTCTGCTGACCTCAAGCAGCCCAGAGCTGATTGTAGATGACACTGCTAGCTTTACCGATCCAGCTTATGCTGAAGAACACCAAAAGCTCAAGCAATTAGCCCAGGCTGTCTGGTGGCAGGATATCGAGGGCATCATCCAACAACTGGCTGTCAGATGCCGTGTCGAGCGGGATCGCAGTACCGCACGCCTGCTTTACGCAATCCTGAGAAACTTTGAGAGATATCAGCACAGTGATACCATGAGCGACCTTAACCTTGCGCAATTTAAGGTTGTAGAACCTTTGATTGATCAAGGCAATCCTCTTGTTTCGCTTAATAATATTGATTCCCTGACTGAGCTGGTGCGTGAAGTTATCAGTATTATTATGTCAATCGGTCAGCAGGAGGATTATTATGCGGATCTTGATGTGCCTAGACAGCAGGCACTGCCGTATCTGCGGCAGATAGCCCTGGCTATAGCCAAGGATCCGTATGCAGGTCAGTATAGCCTGGTTGCTGTCAAAGGTCCAACAGTCGCGCAGCTGCGTTTGGCGCTCGAGGAACTGGCACGAGAGCCTATGCGGGAGGATGAGCGTAGCAAGCAGCGGCTTTCACTAGAGCAGCGCCTCGAGCAACTTCAGGTGAAAGAGCGCCAGAATCGAGAGATCTTTAAGCAGGATGTCAGGCGCTTTTGTGCATTGATGCAATCGTTTTTTGATCGGCTTGAGCACTACTTGCCTGTGTCGGTAGGTGGTAAAGCCAAAGAGCCACAGTTGCCTATGGGTGTGCTATTTGCAGATGATCCGGTTTTGCGAATGAGTGACGTGCCCGCTGCTGCGACAGCAGTTAGCCTGAAACTAAAAGGTTCTTTGCGCTTTAAGCTGGGAGGCTACGATCTGGCGATTGTCGAAGAGGGAGGTGAGCGGGCGCTTTATGTTAATGATAAGGACTACCTCCTGCGCCCCAGACTCAAAATAAGTGTGGGAGATCATCGCCTTTTTGCTTTTATGGAGGGGGATTATCTGCATCTGAAGTTACAGGATGCAGCGCGCTCTTTGGCTGTTAGAGTAGCAGAAGCTCTGGCAATGATGCATGTACTTAGCTCGAGTCACAGCAGCGAACTTATCGAGGTGCTGAAACTTGCTGGCAATACCAGTCTGGGGGACCCTCAACAACTTGTGCTAAGTGCTATCGAGCGGCTGCGCGAACTTAGTAGCAGAGCACCAAGTCGCAGATTGGCTCTCGAGGGTCTACTGCGTGGTGCGGCGCAGGCCCAGGGTATCGATTTGCCTGAAAATCTGATTATGTCGGTAGTTCAGCGTTTTTACTCCGCCATGACGGTATCAGCTGATGATTTTAGTCTACTGCTTGAAGGGGCCGATCACAGCGAAGCCTTTATTGGTGAATTGGGAGATGAGCCTTTAAGTCTGACGCTGGCAGGACAGTCCTTGACCATTCGGCGCTACCGTGGGCGAGAAAGCGATGAAGAGAGCCTGGTTGTGTTGATGCCGGGACGTATCATAGGTTCATTTGATTACCTGATGCTCCAGACGATTCCCGGTGGTAGTTTACTTTGCGTTAGATCGCGAAATGAGTTGGCCATCCTGTTTTTTGCCAATATTGTTGTTGTAAGCTAAAGAGTGTGAGGTGTCACAGAAAGGAGTCCTTATGCCAAAGGCTCTTAGTACTAATGATTTGCAGGTAGCGCTCAATACGCTGCTTGGCTGGGAACTGCGTGATAGTAAGCTTTACCGCAGCTTTGTGTTTAAGAACTTTATTGAAGCCTTTGGTTTCATGAGCAGTGCTGCGCTTATCGCTGAAAAAATGAACCATCACCCGGAGTGGAGCAATGTCTATAAAACTGTTGAGGTTTACCTGACGACACATGACGCAGGTGGGATTTCCCAACTGGATATTGACCTGGCACAAAAAATGTCCGAACTGGTGTAGACTTGCCATGCAGGGGCAAATGTACCTGTTACCGTATCGTCTAAATTGACATAATTGCTGTGGAGTTGTCTGAATGCAGAAGTTAAATCGTTTTGCTGTTTTTGCCTACGCTACCTTGGCTGTTACTATACTGGTCATCCTCTGGGGAACCATCGTTAAAGCGACAGGCTCAGGTGACGGTTGTGGTGCGTCCTGGCCTGCTTGTAATGGAGAGATATTGCCAACATTTGAGGGCTGGGCAACGGTCATAGAGTTTACCCATCGCCTGACCAGTGGCTTGGTTTTGTTGATGTCAATTATGCTTTTTTTCTGGGCACGCCGCAAGTATTCAGTGGGTCATGCAATAAGAAAAGCGGCTGGCTTTACCTTGTTTTTTATGGTTGTTGAAAGCCTGGTCGGTGCAGTACTGGTTGTTTTTCGTTTGGTTGGTGAGGATAGCAGCATGGCCAGAGCTATTGTTGCTCCTATTCATCTGGTCAACACACTTTTTCTGGTTACAGCTATTGCCCTGACGGCATACTTTGCTTCTGGGGGAAAGCCATTTCCCTGGCGAGTGGTGACGAGGTTCAGCAGTTTGTTGCTGATTGGCTTCGTTGGTCTGATTCTAGTGAATGTTTCGGGCGCAGTTACCTCTTTAGGAGATGCGATATTCCCAGTACAGACAACCTCTGAGGCTATTAGTCGCAGTCTGACCCCAGGCGAGCATATTCTGGTGCGTTTGCGCATTTGGCATCCAGCTATTGCCATTGTTGTTGGGCTGTATCTAGTCTTGGCAGCAGGTTTTATTAGCAGGAAGGCGGGCGCTACGGTCAAGACGGCTGCGCTATCCGTGTTTGTCATTTACTTGTTGCAACTCGCTGTGGGATTTATCAACGTGGCTACCTCAGCAGCGTTGCTCATTCAGGTACTCCATCTGCTACTGTCAAATGTTTTGTGGCTTGCCTGGCTTTATCTCACAGCGCTCAGCATGAGGCAAAGTCCTGTGAGGCTACCTTATAAGCAGCCACAGCTAGTGGGTGGTTCAGACTAAGCGCACGCACACCGTCTCGCACTCCCTAGGAATGTGCTGCTTCTGCTGAGCAAGAAGCCCATGATCAAATAAAGGTAGCCAAGGTTTTAAATGGATATTGCTTTAGTACTCATAACACTTGTTGTTACTATTTTGCTTTTTGCCAGTGATCGCTTTCGTCTTGATCTGATTGCCTTACTGAGCCTGCTGGTTTTGAGCCTGTCTGGCATTCTAACGAGTTCTGAAGCCCTGGCAGGTTTTGCTGATCCTCTGGTTATTATGATTGCTGGTCTTTTTGTGGTTGGCGAAGGGATTTTTCGCACGGGTTTAGCTGACGCTTTGGGGCAAAGACTCGAGCGGCTTGCTGGCAATCAGCCGATCAGATTGCTGATTACGGTCATGCTCACAACTGCCTTGCTATCAGCTTTTTTGAGTTCTACGGGAACGGTCGCCGTGATGCTGCCGGTAGTGATGAGTATGGCACGCCGCAAACATTTGAGTCCATCCAAGCTGTTGATTCCACTATCTTTTGCTTCGCTCCTCGGGGGTATGCTGACCTTGATTGGAACTCCGCCCAACCTGGTCGTGAACAACCAGTTACAGGGGGCGGGCATGGCAGGTTTTGGTTTTTTTGAGTTTTTTCCTGTCGGTGTAGTGATGCTGGTGATTGGTGTGCTGTTTATGGTGACGATTGGGCAGCGCCTGCTGCCTGACAGGCAGGAGAATGGGGCGAATGGTCAGTCGCAACTGAGCAGTTTACAGCTAGCCAGAACCTACCGGCTTGATCAGCTGGTGCATAGTGTACGGGTGAGCTCAGCCTCGCCATTGATTGGGCACAGTTTGGGACAGTTGCAGCTTCGCGGGCAGTACAATATCACTGTTTTGGGTATCGAGACGCATACCCCCCGAGGCATGCACTTGCGGCAGGCTGAGGTGGGCAGCATCATTCATGAGCAGGAGATACTCTATATCCTGGGTCAAAAAGATGATCTAGACCGTTTTGCTTCTGACAACGGACTCGAGTCTATAGGTGACAACAAATTGCCCACCGGCATGCTGAGTGCTGAAGTTATCATCCCACCACGCTCGAGCCTCTTGGGACAGAGTTTAAAAGTGACACGCTTTCACGATCGTTACAATGTAACTGTTTTGGCCTTGAGGCGTGGAGCATCGCTGCATCAGGATTTGTTTAGGGAACAGGCACTTGAAATTGGCGATAGTTTGCTGATTACCGGAACGCATCGTGACCTCAGCCGTTTGCGTAAGGAGCGTCAGGATCTCATCATGGTCAGTGAGCCAGAGGAGTTGCAGAGTCAGTCACTGGATATGCGTAAGGCTTCCCGCGCTCTTCTGATCATGTTGGGAATGCTGATTCTAATGACCTTTAACATCGTTCCTAATGTCCAGGCGGTGTTGCTGGCGGCGGTGGCGATGGTCGTGAGTGCTTGTCTGTCGTTGCCACAGGCATACCGTAGTATCAATGCTGAAAGCGTCGTGTTAATCGCTGCCATTTTGCCTATGGCAACAGCGCTCGAGACCACTGGAGCACTAGCCCTGATCATCGGTGGGCTGGAGGGTGCTCTGGCAGCAGCAGGGCCATATATCATTTTGCTGACGCTTTTTGTGATAACATCGCTCCTCAGTCAGGTGATTTCCAATACGGCGACAGCAGTGCTTATTGCGCCGGTCGCCATAGCGCTGGGCTCGAGCCTCGGCGTTGATCCCAGGCCGCTGCTGATGGCAGTGGCGGTTGCAGCTTCAACTGCTTTTCTGACACCGGTGGCGTCGCCTGTCAACACGCTGGTGCTTAACCCTGGCAACTATCGCTTTATGGACTTTATGCGGGTAGGGATTATTTTGCAGGTGTTAATGCTACTCGCAACCCTGCTGGTTGTGCCGCTCTTCTTTCCGTTTAATACCGCTTCCGGATAAATCGTTGGGTTTATCCCAATGATTTATCCCGAGCAGGGCGTTAGGAAGCGGGGAAGCGCTTTTTAAATCTTTAACCAATTTTGCTGGCTCGGTATTACTCTTCTGCTAAGCGGTTCAGGAGAGCCAGCCGAGCTGCCAGCGCGTACATCTCGCCGCGACTCAGCACTTCACCTGGCACAAAGGACGAAGGCACTAAGCCCTGAGCTGTTAATTCGGCCCAGTCTGCGTTCACGCAGACACCCAGGTGACAGGCGGCATCTCGAGTGATATCGAGCGCTAAATCTGGCGTGAGCGGCTGACCATCGACGCGAGCAGCATACTGCGCTACCAGCGCTTTGCCAAAGTCGGCGTCATTCCAGAAGCGCTGAGCAATATTGCTTAGCAGATAAACATAACCGAGTCCCTGCATGGGCGCAGCGAGTTGTGGGTCATTGTCGTAGCCTGCCACAGCCAATCCGCGACTTACCATCAGACGGTAATCAGCATAAAAGGGATGGCTGAAGGGTCCCACAGGATTTCTGGTGCGTACCTGGGGTAAATAAGCGCCGCGCTGCAAGAGTAGTGAGCGAACTGCCTGAACAAAATTAGGGTCTTTGACGAATACGGCAGGTGTGATATTGCTGCGTTGAGCCTGGGCTGCGGCGATGCCAACAGCCTCTGCCACTGCCATGCCAAAAGGCACCACTCGAGCACTCGAGGCAGCAATGGGGTCATAACCTGCTGCCTTACCTACCACCCAGAGATTATCAATGCCCTGAGGTACGTTAACGCAGAGCTGAACCCCGTAGATTTCAGGTGTGCCAAAGACAAAACCAGAGTCATGCGGTGTCAGTGTTTGTACGTCCAGAGGATAGCCACCTGCAGCAATATCAAGCTCGGTGACACGGTTGTTTAGGACATCATCGATTGTGAGAAGGCAGAGTGCGTCCAGATGCCTTGTTTCCCGAATATACAGGGCGTCCGCCACACCACCGGCTCGAGCATTGACAAAACCGGGCAAATCCTGTTTTAGGTAGTCCACGATTCTGGGGACTTCGCGTGCGGCTCTAGCGTGTCCTTCAGCAATACTGGCAGGATCTAAAGGGTCGATACCGTAGATAAGAAGCGCATTGACCAGTGCACTGCCGTCTTCCTGCAGGCCGATGTTTAAGCCCCGCATCCGTAAGCCAGGTTCCTGCGACTCATAGGCCGCCATATAGCCGCCAAAGTGCCCCCAGGCAACCCAGTTGTCTACGCTGGCGTAGTTACGCCCACGCTGCTGAATGCCGCGTTTGAAAGCTTGCCAGTCAATCCCGTCAATCTTAAAGACCAGGGTATCCACCATGCGCTCTGCGTAGCCCAGTGAGGCAAAACCAACCGTGTAGGACGCGCCTGAAGCTGCTGCAAAATCCATTTCCGAGGTTGCATCGATCACCTGTCCGGCGAGAATCGTGCCGCCTTCGGTCGTTGCTCCTGCTGCGACCCGAATCCCGATAACACGCTTGCCTTCCATAAGGGGTGTGATGGCTGGGGAACTCAGCCTTATCGTCACCCCGGCATCCTGAAGAAGTTTCAAAAATGCCGCTTCAGCCCGCTGCACGTCAAATGAATGGCCTAGGCCAACCATCCGCCACCAGCGCAGAAACAGACCCTGCTGATAATTGAAAGGTTGCGTCCGCAGATCCAGTACGTTCATTTGCCCACGTACAAAGAGACCTCCGACCTTTGGGTCTTCGGTAATGAGTAGGGTGCGTGCTCCGTTTTCAGCAGCGGCAACAGCCGCGATGATGCCCTCTGGCTCACTGCCAACGACGACGATGTCGTAGGCTAGCTGCTGCTCATGAGTGGCTGGTGCGCTTTGAGAAATGCCGGCTGTCAGGTTGACAGCCATGAATATCAGTAGGGCGATGGCAAACAAGGCCAGTAACAAGGGTCTGTGCTTGGTTTGATGCTCGAAATTTTTTCCTATCATAAGGCGGTTTTTCCTCCCATGGCTGCTTCACTGGTGTCACGGTCTATCTTGTCGAGTAGGCTGCTGACGATCAACCTTGCAGCCTGCGGTTTCCCTAGCCGACCTGCTGCAAGCTGCATCCTGTGGCGCAGTTCTTCAGACCCAAAAAACCGCCTGAGCTTATAGTTCAAAACGGATAAGGGGTCAATCCGCAGGCCCGCTCCATACTCTAACAGATAACTTGTATTTGCTTCTTCTTGCAAGGGATAGGGTTGCACAATGGCAAAGGGTAAGCCTGCTGCCAGGGCCTCGCTGCTGGTTAAGCCCCCGGGTTTGCCCAGCAGAATATCGGCAGCAGCCATATAAGTGGCGATTGTGTGACTGAAGCCGAGAATATCAAAACTTACTGGCCCTTCAGCTGCCTCTGCCTCCTCGCTGGCGATCTCAACGAGTTCTGGACTGCGTCCACAAATAACCGTAGCAGAAACAGGCCAGCGCAGCTCACGAAGTTGTTTTAGGAGTATTCTGAGTGTTTTACCTGTCATGCCCCCAGCCATAAAGAGTATGACATCACGGTCAACCGTGTAGTTCAGCTTGCGTCTTGCGGTCTCTTTGGATTCGAGTTGGCTGAAGCTTAGGTCGATGGGAATGCCACTCACTGTAATGCGCTCGGCATCTATTCCTGATGCTTGCAGGTGGACAGCAAGTTCCTCTGCCGCGACATAATAATGTTTGATGACGGGTTGCATCCAGAAGTCATGGGTATAAAAATCTGTAATCACCATGGCCTGTAAAATATTACGTCGTTTGTTTCGGCGCTGCCACAGGTCTGGCGCAAGTTTGCTGCTCAGAATTTCCGCCGCTAAAAAATGTGTGTGAATGACGATATCAGGCTGATAGCGGCTGATGAGTCTTGGCAGGTGGTAAGAGATGAGCCTGGTCAGCCGAGAGCGCAGTTTGGCTTGGCGAGACTTGTGTTCGCTAGGGCGTCTGTCCAGGCGTTTACCTAACCAATCGACAAAATCCGGCGCAGTACGTACCAGATCAAAATAGGCCTGCCGATAGAAATGACGAAAAGGCACAGTTGTATAGTCCAACAGGTCAATCACCAGGACGCTCAGTCCTTTCTCGAGACAGGCAGCCTCGAGTGCCCTTGCTGCTGCGTTATGTCCACCGCCTATTGAAGCTGAAATAATAAGGATACGTGGTGTTGACCCATTCACCCACAAAGTGTAGCAAGTTCTGGAGCCACTCCGCATGAGCGGGAGTTCATGCTTTTCACGGATTCTTAGAATTTGAGTGGTAGCATGACTTTGTGAATATATTTCAATTTTTCAAGGAGCTTGTATGCGCTACGCTCTGCCACTCATGCTGATGACAGGTCTGGTAGCTTGTCTGCCGGAATCCCCTGAAGCCCTTAGGCTTCATGATATTGCACTTTATAGCAATGCCACTGACATCAAGGGTCTTTACTCATACTTTTATGGGCCACCGCAAACACTGGTAGTGGGTAATCGTACGGTTAATCTGAGCGAGGGGGCTAGTGAGGATGAATTTGCAGTAGACTCGGCCTTGCTCGTTGGCGAGCAAGGCTACCTGACAGAGAGTCTGCCCAAGCGCTCACCCCCACCGACGCGTGTGCAATACATCCCGCTGACCACAGATTTGCAGGTGGAAATCGGTGAGCAGATTGAGGGCCTGGTCTACTACGATGGCAGCAGGTGGTTTACTGTTTTGGAGAGCAGCAGGCCAGGCACGCGTACGGTTGTACCACGTGAACGCTTGAATGGCTTGCAGGGTCTGGGGCAGCTTACGCGCGCTGAGGCTGAGATGTTGCAGCGTGTACTCGAGCCTAGGGCACCTGTAGCTGTGACGGTAATGTCTGAGCTGGATCTGCCACGCCGTCAGGTTGATGGGATTGAAGAATACCTTCGTACAGTGCTTTATGTTCAGCAGACGATGCCAACCGATGAAGCTGCTTACAGACCACCTGCCAGAGACTTGCTTTGGGACATTATTGGTCAGGGCGCTCAGGCAGTGGGAGAGACTGCAGATTACCAGCAGATTCGCACGGAGGCGGAACTACTAAGGTTTTGGAACCGGGTGCATGGTACACAATTAACCATACCACCAGTTCCCCAGGTTGATTTTAGACGCGAGACGATTCTGGGCATCGTGCTGGATAGTAAACCTTCAGGTGGTTATGGTATTGAAATTGTGGATGTGCGACTGGAGGGTAATGATATCTTTATCGATGTTCGCGAAACCAGTCCGCCTCCAGGGTCAATGACCACCCAGGCGCTTACGACACCGTGGGTGATGGTTCGGGTTTTGCGCGGTGATATTGCTGCAACCTGGTTCCGTAATCCGGATACTGGTGCACTTATAGCGGTGGCACGCCGGGGCCAGTAATGCTCAGCCAAGCTGACGCACTAATGTGAGGCTGCGTTGCCTGACCAGTTTGTCGATCTCTTCAAGGCTGTCCCAGGATAATTCGCTGTTATTCAAGGACTCGAGAGCCTGCTCTAGTATGTTGGGAATATCGGTGAAGCGAATTTGACCTTTGAGAAAACTCTCTACCGCGATCTCATCGGCAGCATTGAGGGCGCAGGGTGCGAGTCCGCCAAGCTCAGCCGCGCGGTAAGCCAGGCTCAGACTGGGAAAGCGTTGATAGTCTGGTTCAAATAGCTCCCAAGTACCAATAAGTGGCAAGGGGTCCAAGGGTATTTCGGGGCGACTGGGGTACTCAATTCCGTACTGAATAGGCAAACGCATGTCATGCGGCCCAATTTGCGCTTTTATGTTGCCATCCTTAAAGCGCACAAAGCTGTGTATCAGTGATTGCGGGTGAATCACAACGGCAATCTGGGACACGGGAAACTCAAAAAGAAAGTGAGCCTCTAGTACCTCGAGGCCTTTATTAAACAGCGTGGCACTATCGATGGTTACTTTGTTACCCATCGACCAGTTAGGGTGTTTAAGGGCCTCAGCCGGGGTGACCTTACTCAAGTCATCTGGTGTAAGGCGAAACGGACCACCAGAAGCCGTCAGGACGAGTTCGGTCACTGTGTCTTTCGTTTCGCCCACCAGGCACTGAAACAGCGCTGAGTGCTCACTATCGACTGGGGTAATCGTTGCGCCATTGGCGCGGGCAAGCTCCCAGACAAGGGGGCCAGCAACAACCATGGCTTCTTTGTTGGCAAGGGCAATATGTCGGCCAGCGCGTAAAGCGGCAACGGTGGGTTTCAAACCAGCGATTCCCGGGATAGCTGCTAGCACCGTGTCGACCTCGAGCGCAGCTATTTCCAGTGCGCCTTCTAGTCCTGTGAGCAGGCGTGTGCCTGCAGGGAGTTGACCTTCAAGTGTTGCGGCAACGGCTGGGTCACAACTTACCAGGCTTGGTCTGAACTCCTGGATTTGCCCCAGTAACAATTCGCTGTTTTTTCCTGCAACCAGACCCACAACCTTATACCCTCGCCAGCGGGCCACCTCGAGTGCCTGAGTACCTATAGAGCCGGTAGAGCCTAGAATGACGATACGTTTCATGGTTTCAGTACCTCAATGCTTTCTCATGGAACACGATTTGAGTTTATAGTTTTATGAATAGGTAGTAGGGTCAAACCTGTGTCACTTTGCCTACTTGTACTCATTGACTCAAGGTTATCACGACTGGTACCGCGTCAGGCTTAATCGCGTGTTTTGGTACTTCCAAGAAAAACCTTTAAAAGTCTCAGTGCGTCGTGCCAGTGCAGGCTGGCACCCATGGCCAGGTTGAAAAAAAGAATGCAGAATGCACTTAAGTCACATGGTTTTTTGCTGTCAAGCTATGGATTCCAGCTTTCACTGGAATGACGTTTGATATTGCAGTAGCCGCGTCCGTGTGATTTAGGAAAAAGGCATGAATCTCAAGGAGCAGATGCCTGGTTTTA
>CAZZPQ010000003.1:0-22454 GCA_964655595.1 uncultured bacterium | reverse complement strand
GCAGATGCCTGGTTTTATTGTGGAATTGCTTTTGGATATGAAATTGTATGCCCCAAGAGGATGAGTGGCAAAGAACCTTTATGGGACATCTGTATGTTGTAAAAAGGTATAAAACTAGGTACACTCTGGTTACCAAGGATTGCTAGGAGGAAATATGATTGTTCGTGAATGGATGACAGCCGAACCGCGCACAGTAAGCAGCAAGACGCCTGTGATGGAAGCCATGCAGATTCTTCGCGAAGGTGGTTTTAGGCGCTTACCCGTGGTCGATAATGGTCATCTTGTGGGCATTGTGACAGATCGTGATCTTAAGGAGGCTACTCCGTCAAAGGCCACAACCCTGTCTGTTTATGAACTGAATTATCTGCTCAGTAAACTGGTTGTTAAGGATGTTATGAAGACGCCAGTGATTACCGTGGGTCCAAATGATCCGGTTGAAAAGGCTGCCTTGCTGATGGAAGAACACAAAGTCTCGGGTTTGCCTGTGGTAGAGGCTAATGCGGTCGTTGGTATGCTGACCATTACTGACATGATGAAGACCTTTGTCAGCGTACTGGGTCTGCGCGAAGGCGGAACCCGTGTCACTGTCTATCTGCCTGATGAGCCGGGCGTGCTGGCACGTGTGGCTGAGGTGGCTGCACCTTCAAACATTGCAGCTGTCGTTACTGCTGGCATCAAACCTGGGCAGCGTCGAGAATTGGTCTTGCGGGTGACGGGTGAAGGTGCTGATAAGTTCCCTGAACGCCTAAGAGAGAAAGGTATCGAGATTGCCGATATCCAGTAGTGATTTAGTCGCTGCTGCCAGGGCTGGACGTGTGAGTCATACGGGATTTCTTGAGCCGGATGAGTCTGCGCGCTTGGTTCAGGCAGTGCGAACAGCGGGTGTCGCGGTGCATGTGTCTGGCGGTTATCCAGGTGCGCGTCGTCGGGTCGTGACTGTTTTCCCCGATAACATGCCTGAAGCGACGACACCGCTAATTGCCTGGTTTGTTGCAGGGAGCCTGGATCCACAGGAGCTCGTCATTCATCTTAGGCAGGTGGTAGCGCCTGAGCAGCTAGGTGATGTAGTGCTTCATCAAGATGGTTGCTCGGTTATTGCTTTGGGAAAAACAAACATACCATCACAGCTGCGCTTGCGTGGTCAGGACTATTCCTTACAGCAGGTGGCGCTGGACTACGTTGCGAAAGGCAATGCCAAGCGACAGCAGGTGATTGTTCCCTCACTGCGCGTGGACGCGCTGGGTTCTAAGGCTTTTGGTGTCTCGCGTTCATATTTTGGCAAGGGTATTATGGCTGGTAATGTTATGCTCAATGGTCGAAAAACCAGTAAATCTTCAGATGCTGAGGCTGGTGACGAAATCTACGCCGAAGGGCTGGGCCGCTTTACGATTACTTCGGTACAAGGTGAAACGCGGCGGGGCAATCTGAAGGTCATCCTCGAGATTGAAAAACAATGAAGTTGCCCAGCCGAGTCGAGGCGGAGCGCTTACTCGTAGAGGCTGCCGCTCGCAACCCGGGACCCTGGGAAGCCCACTCGCGCAATGTCGCCCTGGCCGCAAAAAGTCTGGCTGAAAAACTCGAGCATCTGGATAGTGAGACGGCGTATATCTTCGGCCTGCTGCACGACATCGGGCGGCAGGAGGGTGTAACGGGTATGCGACATACCCTGGATGGCTACCGCTTTTTACAGGGACTGGCTTACGATGATGTTGCCAGAATCTGTCTGACCCATTCCTTTCCGCTGCAGAATGTGGATGCGATTTTTGGGCACTGGGATGTAAGTCAGGAAGACTATGATTGGCTTAGATCGTACTTGCATGGGCTCGAGTACAATGACTACGACCGCTTGCTGCAACTATGTGACTGTCTTGCCCTGCCTGAAGGCATCGTGCTGCTTGAAAAGCGTATGGTGGATGTGGCTCTGCGGCATGGAGTGAATGATCATACGGTTCCAAAATGGCAAGCCTATTGTGACTTGCGCGCTTACTTTGAGGCTCAGCTGGCTGTCCCGATGTACGCAGTTTTGCCAAGGGTTGTAGAGACGACGTTTGGATTGGCGGATGAACTCTCACCCTGAGGTTGCTACTGGTTGGTGAGCAGTCAGAAAAGTTGTAAACATGAAAGAATAATGAAAGCTTTCTGTGAATACCTATCACTGAAAACCTGAGGGTGTCAGGTTAGACTAAAGTGTATTCTGGAAGGGGTATGACAAACATGCGGCAACGTACTTTAAGCATGGGTTTTTTTATTGTGGCCCTCACCGTAGCCTGGATTCTTTTCACGCTGGCCTGGTCTCAAGGGCTAGCTGCTACAGCTCTTGCTGTCAGGCAGACCATCAGCCTGGGTGGTGACCTGGCACAGTGGGATAATCTCGAGCGCCATCTGATTATCCTGTCAAATACTGCTGAGCCGGAACCCGTGACACAGTCCGGTTACTTTCAGATTGCCTGGGATGATGACTACCTGTATGTTCTGGGTGTCTTTGACCAATCATCTTTGACTTTGAACGCTGACTTTACTGCCGATGAACAGGAGTGGTGGAACGGTGATACCATGGAGCTGTTCTTTCGCCTGAGCCCAGGTGCTCCGATGCTTCATACCGCTGCCAACCCCATGGGTACACGCTTTTTAGCCTACCTCGACAGCGACGACTATTTGACCTTTGCACGTTTTGAGGCAGCGCGCTGGATGCTGGAGATGGCTGTGCCACTCGGAACAGATTTTTTGCCACACCCACAGGTCGGCGACAGTTGGGAGTTCAAGTTAGGCCGTGGACACGTCGCCCTTCAGGAATATTCCTTGTGGCCAGTGGGTCAAGACTTTTTAGCAGATGATAACTATGGCATCCTGACTTTTGCAGACTAGTGCTGCTTTTTAGCCGCCAAACTCGTCAATGTAGTCATCAATACTCGCCTGAATGACCTTGTATGCGTGTTCACGGTCGTAGATTAAATCAATCGAGACCTTGACGTCCTTACCGTCAACCAGTTTATAGGTCAAAAAGTAGTGCCGCAGGCGCTCGATCAGCACCTTGGGTAATTCGCTGAGATCGCTGACTCCACCCCAGACATTGTCATTGGCTAAAACGGCAATGATCTTGTCATCGGCTTCGTCGTCATCGACCATTTGCAGGCCACCAACCACTCGAGCATTGAGAATGACCTCTGCTTTATTGACGGGTCGTTCACTAAGGACGCAGATATCAAGTGGATCTCCATCACCGTGTTTGGCTTTTGGGGATAGCTGGCTCAGCCTGTGACCGCAGTAGGTACGGGGAATGAGTCCATAAAGTGTCGGTGGGGTGGAAGAAGTACGCTGCGGGCGGTCCACGCGCATGTAGCCTGTTTTTTTATCCAGCTCGTACTTGACAAGATCAAAAGGTGTGATTTCGATATAGGCGTGAACGACTTCAGGTGGATTAGGCCCAACATCCAGGCCGTGCCAGGGATGCGGACGCCAGCGGTAAAAGGGTGGTGGAAAAGCCATGTAAAACTCCAGTTTGCTATGTCAGTGGTCACTGTGACCATGGGTTATTGTGACACAGGAAACTGTAGCTGTATGAGAAGGTCTTAACGTTGGTTCCAGAAAGGCGTATCACCTTCTGGCAGGGTGGCCACAGTGCCATCAAGGGTAAAGATACTGATAGTCGGTTGTCCCGCCGGACTCAGGATGGGTAGGGCAAGGGCGTCACTTGTCGGCGACCAGATACGGTGTGACAAGGCGTACTGGTCAAAAAATGGTAAAAATTGAGCAAGAAAAAGAGGGCTGGGAATGAAGATGCTGAGAAGGTCTTCGCTGCCCGTATTGAGGTCGATGATGTATAGCTCCAGTGCCAGTGTGTCGCGCTGCTGAATGGTCTGTAGGTTGCTGTCTCCGATGCTGGGTGAAGACTGACCTGCAGGGCTCAGATAAGCCAGATAGCGCCCGTCTGGCGACCAGAAATAGGCGATAGAGAGATTGCGACTAAGTGTCTCGAGAAGTCCGGTTTCAGCGTCCAGCAGGCGTAAGCTGCCATAGAAGTGCGGTGAATCCTGCTCTGGGCTCATGATGGCCAGTAGATTAGCGCTGGGACTCCAGCTCAGGGCTGCCAGGCCACGGTGCTGGACTTCGCGCCTTGAGGGTTCACTATCCAGGTCACGTCTACTTTCCACGACTACCTGGGGGCCTCGTGTGGGGTGCAGTTCTGCGTAGGCAAGAAAGCGCTCATCATGCGAAATCCCAGGTGATTGAAAGCGGCCAGGCGGAGCCAGATTATCAATAAAGCTTGCCTCGCGCGTGCTGGAAAACCCCAGTCTCGCTGTTGGACCGGTAAAGCCAGAATGAATGAAGATATCGTCGCTATTATTAAACCAGTCCCAGTAGTAGGGTGCGCCAGTCATCAGCAGATAAGCATCTTGTGTTTCAGATGCCACATGCAGGGCGATTCCGGTTGGGTGATTGGCTAAAAAACCAAGCTTGCTGCTGTCTGGGGACCAATACAGGTAAAAAGGTGGTTGCTGAGAGCTGCGATAAACCTCGGTAGCCTTGAGGGCTTCGTCGTAGATGCGGACAAAACCGCCATTAGCGTCGGCACCAATTGCTGCCAGTTTGTTGCCATCAGGTGACCACGCAGGAAACTGCAAGCGCTCCGCATCACCACTCAGGATTAGCTGATTGCTGCCATCAGCTTGCATAATTGCCAGTTGCCCGAGTGGTGTAATATAGGCGATCCAGTTGCTACGTTCCTGAGCAAAGCCAGCACTTAACAGCAGCAATAAGCCAAGTATAAGGAGTTTCATGTGGGTAGCATAGGCTGTGTTTGAGGCGGTGACAATAATCCAGAGTGCAGTTACTAGGCTACGCCACCGATGTACTGCTCGAGTTGTTCAATAACGAACTCCTGATGCTGCATGATTGTTTTCACTACGTCGCCAATAGAGACCATGCCTACGACTTCGTTCTGCTGTACCACTGGTAGGTGCCGAATTCGGTGCTGGGTCATAAGGTTCATACAGGTATCGATACTGTCATCTGGTCTGACCGTAACAACGTCAGCCACCATAATATCTTTAACCAGGCTATCCCTGGAGCGACGTCCTTGCAAGATGATTTTGCGGGCGTAGTCGCGTTCGCTCAGAACTCCAAGCAGGAGACCGTCTTCCATCACTACTACTGCGCCGATTTCCTGTTCGGCCATGACCTTGATTGCCTCATAGACTGTACTACCCGATTTAACACTAATACAGCCATAACCCTTGTCATTAAGAACCTGTCGGACCGTCTTCATGCCTAGCCTCCTTTAGGATGTGTACTTTATAGGTATACAATACAGCTATCTTAGACCAAAAGGTCGTCGTCATCAGTGAAAACAGTACACAGCTGCCTTATGGGCTGCTAATTCACGGCGCTAAAAGGCAGAAGATAAGGTTTTTCTCGCAAGGTAATACCAGTCCAGGATAAATCGTTGGGTTTATCCCAATGATTTATCCCGAGCAGGGCGTTAGGAAGCGGGGATTGCTTTGCGAATCTTTAACCAATTTATCGGACTCGGTATAAGCCCTTGCCATTGCTCGAGTTTTTCCTGTTTTTCCTGCGCAAGTCCCAGCTTCTCATAAAATCGGATAGCACGAGTGTTGTTATGCAAAACCCATAAGCTCATGAGTAGTGAGCCTCGCGCCTACTGCAGCAGGCGCGCTTCTTTGATGAGTGCACGACCAAGACCTTGTCCCCAGTGCTCAGGAAGAACATACAGGGTAAAAAATTCGCGGCTGTCTGGTAGCAAGTCATCGTCACGTTGGCGACCGCAACTGCAAAAACCTGCGACAGCTCCTGTATCGTAGACCAGGATATCTTGCTGGGCATCTTCCACATTGTAAAGCCACTGTGTTTCACGTTGACTGGCAGAAAGATGGCTCAATAATGTCTCTGGCACCAGACCTTATATATGCTGCCTGCCACACCGCCACATGGACCTCGGCAATGCTCTTTGCGTCGTTAAGCGTTGCTTGTCTGACCATCGGAATCACTCTTCGCTATTGTCATCATAGTCGCTTGTATCAAGGCTACAGTTTTATGCTTGTTACCTTTATGGGCTTCGAGTTGTGCGCGGCAGACCGTAATCGTCTTGCCGGCACGCACCACTTCTGCATTGGCGGTAAACAGCTCACCAATAGCAGGGGAGAGTAAATTGACCTTGAACTCAATCGATAAAACATCTGAGCCTGCCGGCATCAGGCTAAGTGCGGCGTAACCACAAGCACTGTCAAGTAATGTTGTGATGACGCCTGCATGTAAAAAGCCATGTTGCTGTCCCAGACTTGCCTGGTAAGGCATCTGGAGGGCTACACGGCCTGGTGCAACGCTAAAAATGCTTGCTCCAAAGGTTTGCATGACAGCTTGTTTGAGAAAGCTATCCTGAACCACCTGTTTAAAATGGACATCCTGAGCTGCAAAATCTGGCATGCCCTTAGCCTACCCTGACTGCTGGGTATCAGGGTACAATTCATGCTATGAGATATTCGGCTGCAATCCTGGCTGGTGGTCGCTCGAGTCGCTTTGGACAAGACAAAGCAGTTTTTGTCTACCAGGGGCGTTCACTTCTCAGCTGGGTGGCTGATAGCCTTGCTGCTGCTGATGAGCGCTTTATCGTGGCAAACCAGCCCTACCAGGAGTTAGCTGTTTATCCAGATATCCTGCAGATTCAAACACCCCTGAGCGGTATCCACGCCGCCTTGAGTTATGCTAAAAATGACTGGGTGGCTATCGCTGCTTGTGACATGCCGCATCTGACTACACAGTTCTGGCTCAGGCTTTGGGAGTGGCGACGGGATGCAGATATCGTTTTACCTGAGCATGATGAAGGGCTCGAGCCTCTGGCTGGCTTTTACCACAGATCTGTGCTGCCCTGTATAGAAGAACTGGTTTCACAAAATAATCTGTCTGTTCAATCACTTTTGTCAAAAGTGTCTGTAGAAAGGCTGTCTTTGGGACAATTAAACGTGAGCAAAAGCAATTTTCGAAACATCAATTTCCGCTCGGACATCTTGCATTCTGCAGATGCAACATGTCATAACTGTAAATTATGACGCAGTATGAGCAAGAAAAACCCTGTGTGCTGGTTGCTACTCTAAATGAGAACCTGTTAGTTCAAAATGCGCTACCCTCGGATAGCTTTGAGCTTTTCTGCGTCAGCAGTGCTCGTGAAGCCCTGGCTTATCTGCGCACAGATACTCCTAACTTGATGATTCTGGATGGGCACTTACCAGATATGCGTGGCACAATCTTGTGTGACCGAGCCAAGCGCGTAAAACGACTCTCGACTGTTCCTGTGATAGTGTTGGCTAATCAGCATGATCAGAACATGCTTGCTGACGCCAAAATGTCGATGGCTGATCGTCATATGACTAAACCGCTGATGGCGCGTCGCTTAAGAAAAATGGTTATCGACCTGCTTGGTTCACGCTATCTGTACCTGCATGAGCGTGATGATGAATATTTGTTTGAAGATTAGGAAATGTTCAGGCCAGTTGTTGGTGCCATGTTGCTAGAGGATGTGTGGCCACCCGCCTTGCAGTCCTATACCTTGGTATAGCTTGCCATTGTCCCAGTAAGACATTCGTTAGCGGTGTCTGCCATAGTACATGGCGGAGATGGTAACTACTAACGATCATTGTGTTCTTATTGGCAGTTTCGACGAAACCCAAAGCCTACAAAATCTCGCCAACCATTTTGGTTATAACACGACCTGTTTTACTTCAGGGCTCGAGATTCTTGCATTTCTTAAGACAACTACCCCACAGCTGATGTTTTTAGATGCCAACCTACCCGTTTTAAACGGTACATCGATAGTCGAGCGAGCAAAAAAGCTGGCAAGGCTTCGTTCAGTGCCTGCTATTGTCCTTGTTGACGCATTTAACCCCAAACAGCGTGCTCAGGCAGACTGGTGTAGGGCTGACCGAATTATTTACAAGCCGCTACAAGCACAAGAAATAGCTGCAGTGCTACAGACATTTCAGAAAACGACACAAGTTATGCCATACCTGCCAGCTCAGGCTGTGCGCATAACCTGAGCCAAACTTAGCGCTCTGGTTATAATGGCGTATCCTGGGTATCGGTCACTGAGTCAGTGGTTTCGGAAAGCTACCAGTATTAAGCCTTTTTTGAATTTCCTAAGGACCTATGCTGCTTGATGGGTAAAATAAACTATCCAGTTTGGCAACAGTGCTTACGAATTTTGAAAATAGTACCTCGTTTACTAATTGGCCTTCTCGGTATAACACCGTCTTGGCGGTTAAGTGATATGCGCCACTTAACTGCCCGAGCGGTGCGGCTAGAAATAAAGGCCTTCCGATTTGCGTCTCTAAGTCAGAGAATTGGGATAGATCATAGGGTTTGTGCCAGGGATTTATCCAGCATCGGGGTAGCCTGCATCAAAAGCTTGTCCCCATGTCATGAGTTTCTTGCTATGCTTTCAACTATGAATCTAGGATTTCAAGGCTATAGCGCATGATTAAGCTGATTTCTGCAGAGTCGGTGACCGAAGGTCACCCCGATAAACTTGCGGATCGTATAAGCGATAGTGTTTTAGATGCCATTTTAGAGCAAGATGTAAATGCTCGAGTTGCCGCAGAAACGCTCCTCAGTACTGGCTTGGCGCTGGTAACGGGTGAAATTACAACCAGGGCTGATATCGATGTTCAGAAAATCGTACGTGAAACTGTGCGTGAGGTAGGCTACACCAAAGCCACGTATGGTTTTGATGCTGACCATTCTGCTGTCCTGATTGCCATCAATGAGCAATCTCCAGATATTGCTCAGGGTGTCAACCAGGCCTACGACGCAGATCAGGATAGCTTTAACCAACTGGGTGCAGGCGATCAGGGGCTGATGTTTGGTTATGCCAGCGATGAGACGCCTGAATTGATGCCCTTGCCCATTATGATGGCTCATAAGTTAACCAGGCGTTTGGCCGAGGTTCGTCGTACGGGCGTTTTGCCTTATCTCAGGCCAGATGGAAAGGCGCAGGTTACCCTGGTTTATGAGGATGAAACTCCCGTGCGCGTTTCGACAGTCGTGATCTCAGCACAACATCATCCTGAGGTGGAGCTCACACAATTAAGAGAGGATATTCGCCAGCAGGTAATTGAGGCTGTTATCCCGCTTGAGTTGCTTGCTGACACAACGACTTACATCAATCCAACCGGACGCTTTGTTACTGGTGGGCCACAGGGTGATGCGGGTCTTACTGGGCGCAAAATCATTGTGGATACCTATGGTGGTGCTGCTCCTCATGGGGGAGGGGCATTCAGTGGCAAGGATCCCACCAAGGTTGACCGTAGCGCTGCCTATTATGCTCGCTATATTGCCAAGAACTTAGTGGCAGCAAAGCTGGCAAAGCGTGTTCTGGTGCAACTTGCCTATGCTATTGGGGTAGCACAGCCGGTCGGAATGTATGTTGAGGCGTTTGGAACGTCACCGATGAGTAACGAAGCGCTCAGTCGTTTAATCAGCAAGTATTTTGACGCTCGCCCAGCTGCCATTATCGAGCAACTCGAGCTGCGCCGACCTATTTACAAGGCAACCAGCAGCTACGGACATTTTGGGCGTAGTGAGTTTACCTGGGAAAAAACTGACCGTGTAGATCTGCTGTCCGCAGAGCTTTAGCTTACTTGGCAGCCACAATAGAATAGGTCCCATCGGAGCGCCCTGTTACGCGTACTGTACCGTCAACGTCTGTTCTAAAGATGGTCGCGCCAATACGTTGGTAAAGGTTAAGAATGTTCGCTGCCGGATGCCCATAAGGGTTATTGGCTCCCACGCTGATGACGACAACCTGTGGCAGCCAGGTGTTGACACTTTGCTCGGTGTCGCCATAAGGGCTACCGTGATGACTGGATTTGTAGATCTGTACCGGTTCTAGCAATTCGGGTACTGTTTCCAGCCACCAGCGGAATTGACGGTCTTCGGCATCTCCTGTCATGGCAGCAGAAAACTTGCCTAGGGTCAGGATTAGGCCAATGCTGTTGTCGTTTCGGCTCCAGGCGGGATTCATGGGTGGTGGCAGGATCTGCAGGCTGGCGTCGCCAAACTGTATGCGTTGCCCACTAGGCTCGAGTAGCTGACTGCCAGCGTTTTGAACTGCCTGGAGCAAGCGCTCATAGGTCTGGGTGGGTGCTGGCATACCGTTATCCATATAAAACCTGGGGCGGAAGTGTTCGATTACATCTGCCAGGCCCCCAATATGGTCTGCGTCTGGGTGGGAAGCAATGACAAGCTCGAGGCTCTCAATGTTCAGCTCAAGCAAGTACTCGAGTACTGTGTTGCGGTTTCGGCCCCCATCGTAAAGGATGGCACGACCATCAGCGTTCTTGATTAATACGGCGTCACCCTGACCAACATCGATAAAATGCAGGCTGATTAGGGCTGCTTCGACTTCTGGTCGAGTGGCGGGAAGCAGGGTACAGGCGCTCAGCAGGAGGATTAGGGTAAAATACAGGATGCGTCTCATAAACTGAAATCACCTTCAGGCCCGCGTGGCAGTGCTGCACGTAGTTGGGTGAGGGTCTCGAGCTTTTCGGATTTAAGCTTGTCGTCGCGTTCAACCAGGAAAATGCTTGAGTTAGTGGTCGTTGCGTTAAACCTGTGGAACCGCAGGATATCACCCTCTTGGACTTTCGCTGGAAGCCAGTCTGCAGGAATAGGAAAACTGACTCCATCGCTGCGTTCCAAAACAGCGAAACCATTGTCTTCAAAGCGGTCAATGACGAATATGTGTGCATCAGGTTGCTCAGGCATGTTTCTAGTGTAGCGTAGTGAGCAGCCATGAACCCGCTTGAGTCAATCGTGTATACAATCAGCCAGTTGACCTTGCCAGTGACAGCTTGGGCACTGTACTTTACTAACATGATCCCAGTCACCATCAGTAATGTACTGACCGAGCACCACCAGCTCATGATTGCTACTATCAAAAGCAACCTCATACCTAATCTCGGCAGAAGAGACAATATGCAGGGTTATTCCACCACAACAAGGACACAGACGCTTGTGGTGTTGTAATAGACGACGAAGTGTGGGGGAAGTATTAATCATAAGCATCTATACATTTGTATCAAAAAACCTCTTACATGATTATTATCTATCTGTTAGTGAACTAGATTGGTGCTGATAGGGCTTGCCAGATAAAAGCCTTCGGGCAGACTCGTGAACATACCGCTGCGCCTTAGGTTTTCGGCAGCCTCTATATCCTGAGTTGCAATTATGTAGGTTCGGTAGGTGAAGCCAGGTGTACCATATTTGACGGCAGCCTGCCACTCACCCCGTTCATCAGGTCTGAGCTCGGCTTGCAGATAGGCCACTGGTGGATGCTGAGTGTGGCTTTCGATGATAACAAAGAACACCTCGCTGTCTGCTGGCTCAGCGACCAAGCCTGAGATTGTTAGCCAGCCATTGTTTGTTTGCAGGATGGCGCCAGGCTCGATTGAGTTGATTAAAGCCCTGAAGTGCCGATGCTGCACGTTAACCTCGGGAATAGGTACTGGACTTAGCTCAGTTTCTTCAGAAAGTAGGGGTAAGGGTAGAGCAGTACCCAAACTTTCTTGTTGCCTAAGCTGCGAATTATAGTAGTCGTAGACAAAGGCTAACGCTACTGCGTAAGCCAGTATGGTTAGAATGAGCCAGCGGTTTCTGTTGAAACGTTTCATGCTGAGTGTTACCGTTAGCATAGTACAACCGCTCCTTTGCTTGACGTAATGCTGAGTGACAATACGGTTGACGATTTATAGATCGGGGTAACCTACACCCACACACTACACGCCACTAGTATACGTGCTAATTCAGCATTGGCACTGGCATTGGTCACTTTGCTATTTGCTGGACAGCCGCCAGGATGGGTTGCGAAACCGGTAAATTGACTGAGGAAAGGGAATGTTCTGGCATTGCCATCGCCTCCATTCATTGGACTTGGGAGAAAGCCTGGCGACCAATTCTCATTGACCCTGATGGCAAACCTGTTATTATAGTGAAGCAGATTAAAATATGGCATAGGAGGGAGCAATTATGGTTTCACTTGGTCTTGAAAATAAAGTCATTCTAATAACAGGCGGCAACAAGGGTATTGGTGCGGCGATTGTGGAATTACTCGAGCACTTAGGTTCCAAAGTTGCCTATACTTACCGAAGTGGCGAGGGTTCTGACAAATCACTGGCAATTCAGGCAGATGTCACTGATTATGATGATATGGTCCGTGTTACCGAACAGGTCGAGCAGGATCTGGGGCCGATCTATGGTGTGGTGGCAAACGCCGGAATTACTAAAGACAGCCTGTTTGTCAAGTCAACTCGCGAGCAATGGGACGCCGTGATTGAGACCAACCTGACAGGCGTCTACAACACAGTGCGCCCGATTATGCCCAAAATGAACGAGCATGGCGAAGGGTCCATTGTGCTTATCTCGAGCATTGTCGGTGAGCAGGGAAACCTGGGCCAGGCGAACTATGCTGCGGCAAAATCCGGACTGATTGGCCTAGCCAAGACATTGGCGCTAGAGGGCGCACGCAAGAATGTCCGCTGTAATGTGATTGCACCGGGCTTCATTGAAACCAATATGCTCGAGGCTGTGCCGGAAAAGGTCAAGGAAAAAATCATCGAAACGATTCCGCTAAGGCGTTTTGGGAATCCAGAAGAAATCGCCTGGGCCGCTGCCTATTTATTGTCGCCAAAGGCGAGCTATGTGACTGGAGATACTCTGAGCATAAATGGTGGCCGCTACATGTAAGCCAATACAAGAGTTGTTCTACCAGTTGGAACTTGTGTAGAGTGCTTGCTGTTTAAAACGAATGCGCGAATATCCTTGTAAAGAGTAAGGATATTCGCGCAAGCAGGTCCTGATACCAGTTCCGGATAAATCATTGGGTTTATGCCAATGATTTATCCCGAGCAGAGCAAGTAGGAAGCGGGGATTGCTTTTCAAATCTTTAACCAATTTATCGGACTCGTTAGAACGGACCAGAGGCAGGACTTGCCTCAAATATTAGGCTTTTAAGGTAAAAGGTGATGGTATGAGCAGTGTGGATCCTAAACTCCTGGAGGCTTACTTTCGCTTTATGGCAGAAGCGTCTAAGCAGGCTGCCCAGGGTAAAGAGTTTTTTGAGCAGTTGCCTAAAGTCAGTTCGCCAGATGACTGGGCGGCACTAATGCAAGGCTTCTCTCCAGCAGAGGCGCAACCGGAGGATATGGCTCAGTTCACGGAAGCCTACTGGGCTGCTCTTGGTTTTGTACCCAAGATACGTTTTGATGAACTGCGCAGGCAGTACCTAGCGCTAAAGGAAAAGCTCGAGCTTGCTGAGCAGGAAGCTAACAGGCTTAGGGTACTCCTGACTATGAAAGGTCAGGAGGAACAGGCCAAAGAAGTAGCCGATGCCTGGAGCGAAACACTCAAAACCACGCTGGATGCCCAGACGAAGTGGTGGGCGGACTGGCTGGCGGCCGGGGGCAAAGAAGCCAAGAAGCCATCTTCCGTTGATGAGGGTGAATAAAGCTGGCTTAATGCCTTATGATAGCAGTATGAAGCAAGCCAATCTTGAAGTTCTCGAGTTTAGCAGGTTGCCTGAGGCTGAAATGCTGGCGCGTTCTCAGGCAAACTATCACAGCATGAAACGTCGCCGCTCGGTGCGCGATTTTAGTGATCAGTCTGTGCCCAGAGAGATTATCGAACAGGCACTCCTGAGCGCTGGAACCGCGCCAAATGGTGCCAATAAGCAACCCTGGCACTTTGTGGTCGTCGGTGATTCGGCCGTCAAGCACCAGATTCGCGAGGCTGCGGAAGCAGAAGAACGTGACTTTTATAGCCAGCGTGCACCACAGGACTGGCTGGATGATCTGGCTCCTTTGGGAACCGACGCCAACAAACCGTTCTTGGAAACAGCACCTTACTTAATCGCAATTTTTGCGCAACCTTTTGAGTTGGTGGACGGTCACAAGGCCAAGAACTACTATGTGAGTGAGTCCGTCGGTATCGCCACGGGCTTTCTGGTAGCAGCCCTCCACCAGGCCGGTCTCGCCACCCTGACCCACACTCCCAGCCCAATGGGTTTTCTGAATACCATTCTTGGTCGCCCTGCGCATGAGCGTGCTTTTTTACTACTGGTGGTGGGCTATCCTGTTGAGGGCTGTCAAGTTCCAGTCATTAGTAAAAAGCCTCTGGACGTTATAGCCACATTTGTATAATGTTTGTGAAGCTAGAAGTACCCTGTTAGTCGCAGCTGCAAAGTATAGACGGTTGCAGACTCCGTATGGATGAGTGTACCGCCAGTAAAAAGCAGGGAGTCTCCAGTCGTGTGGCTGTATCCGGCAGTTGCCAGCAGAGCTAGTTGAGGGTCACTAGTCAGCAAACTATCAACTAGCCCAGTGCCGACAGTCCCTTCCCAACTGCCAGAAGCGCCCTGTGGGATAGAGATTTGTGCCAAAAGCTGCGGGAATGGCGTCTCTGGCCGAACAAGCGGGCTTGGAGCGTAGGCTGCCTCGAGCGTCCAGAGGGCATCTCCCCAGAAACCACTGGCTCCTAGCGCACCACGAAATTCCATTGGTGCCAACAGCAGCCAAAGATCGCCATACAGAATGCTGTCCCCGAGTAAGCCACTGCCCCCCAGGCCGATAGCCAAGCGGTTCAGGTAAGTCAGGTGCGCCTCGAGTTCAGCCTGCCTGAAGGTTTTGCGCACGCTGAGTGCGCCACCCAGTTGGTCGTCAGTTGGTCGATACAGCAGTGCAGGTCTGAGGCGCCAGTCACCGCTAAAGAACACAGCCCTGGTCCCTAGTAGGCCTTGAGGCTTGCCTGAGCCACGGACTGACTCGAGGCTATAGGGTAGGCTCAGCCGAGTATATTCCAGGGGTAGCCGCTCGAGTCCAAAACTGACATCGAAATCTTTACCTTGCCAGACCCCATAGGTTTCTGTAAGTCCTGGCTCGAGAATGGGATCGCGCAAGGGACTGTCATATAGCTGAAGCTGGGGATCCAGCACAATGCTAAAGCGCCAGGGCCTATGTGTGTAGGTCGCTTCAAGATGCGCAGCAAGACCGAAAGTGACCTGTGTGCTGATGGTTTCACTCAGTGAATTGGCAATCAGCCCTGTTCCGATACTCATTTCGCCCCTGAGCTGAAACTGTGCAAAGGCTGGGCTCAAGTAACAAAGTAGTACCAGGCTTAAAACCTTAAGTGGATAGCTTGGTAGCGTGTTCATCGGCAATCACTTGTCCATCCTCGAGACTGACAATCCGCTTGACATGGTCGAGCAGTCTGGGGTCATGGGTGCTAAAGACAAAGGTAATACCGCGTGTATCGTTTAGCTCCTGCATGAAGTGCACCAGGCGCTGGCCGGTTTCTTTATCCAGATTGGCGGTCGGTTCGTCTGCTAAGATGATTTTGGGGTCGGCAGCCAGCGCCCGCGCGACCGCAACACGCTGTTGCTGTCCACCAGAGAGCTGATTGGGCCGCCGGTCGGCGAAGCTTGCCATATCGAGCGCCTCTAAAGCAGCTAAGGCTTTGGCTTCACGCTCTTTTTTACTGACACCGCGCAGCTCTAAGACAAAGGCGGCGTTTTCCAGCGCCGTCATGACCGGTATCAGGTTGTAAGCCTGAAAGACAAAGCCGATGTTGTGCAGGCGCAGTTTGGCGCTCTCGAGCTTACTCAAGCGGTCAATCCGCTGACTGTTGAGCCACACTTCACCCTGACTGGGGATATCCAGCGCTCCCATCAGGTGCAAGAGTGTGCTCTTGCCACTGCCTGAAGGTCCGGCAATGGCTGTAAACTCACCTTCGTCAATCTCTAAGTCAACTCCGCGCAGTGCGCGCGTCGTAACATCACCGAGCTTATAGTCTTTTTGGAGGTTTTTGACAGAATAAATTGTCATGGGTCGCTGGTCCTTTCTGAGGCCTTGTGAATTGCAGTCAATCAAGAGGAGTCAAGGGAAGAGGCAGGAAGATAAAGGGAGATAGGCATTCCTGTATCTTCCCTTATGCCGTAAACCGCATCGCTTCAACAGGCTCGAGCTTAGCGGCGATGCTGGCGGGCCACAGCGCAGCGAGGATACCGGTAATAACAGCAAAGCTAAACGCGGTGATGACTTGCGCAGTACTCACGCTAGCGTAAAAGACCGGGTTCATACCAAAGCTGGCGTAATATTCCTCGAGCCCCGGAAAGACAAAGCCTTGCGAGAGCCTTGCCACTATCAGGAGGCCAAGGATGAGTCCTGCCACTGCACCCAGCACACAGATAAGCACACTTTCTATGGTAATCATCCACATTACCTTGCGTCCGGCAGCGCCCAGGCTGATGATCACCCCAAACTCGCGGATGCGCTCCATCAGGCTCAGATAGATGGTGTTAACGACCAGTAATCCTGCCAGAATAAAAAAGATGACGGTTACCACCAGCATAAGTGGGCCAATCGAGTTCACCAGCTCGAGCAGCATGGGGTCCAGCTCCTGCCAGCTCTCAACCTGAAAGTCGGGGAGTGCTGATTGCAGCAGAGTGCTGGTCTGTGCTGCGAGATCATCATCAACCAGGCGACGCAGCTCTGGATAGTAGAGTTCAAAGCGGGCGACAGCTCCGGGCGCTGCCAGTTCCTGGGCAGCGGCCAAACTGATGTGGGCGGTTTGGACTTCGGCTGCACTATCCAGCAGACTGATGAGTCCCACCACAGTATAGGCGGCCGCGCCAAAGCCTTCAGTTCCGGGGGTGTAGGCGTAAACGTCATCACCCACACTAACGCCGAGTGCCTGTGCCAGACCCTCACCCAGGACGATGGTATCCAGCTCACCCGATTCAATAAAGCGTCCACTGCTTAAGTTGTTACTGATATAGGTATCGCGCAGTGGCTCGGGCCAGTCACGGCCTGCCAGCAGGATACCTCGGGAGCGCACCTCACCAGAGAGGAGTCCGGGAATTCCTAATTGGCCAACCGTGATGGCCTCTGGCGCTTGTGCAGCCAGGACGCCTCGCAATGCGTCGGCGTCACGAATCAGCCGACGGTCAAACTCGCGGGTGTCTCGGTAGCCTAAGGGATTGACGTGGATGTGCCCACTGGTCTCAGTGACATTCTGGTAAAAGCTGTTAACAGATGCGCTGCCGACACTGTAATACAGCAGCGTCAGCATCACGACCAGCGCCAGTGCGCTAGCAGTGACCAGGCTGCGGCGACGTTGCCGCCACAAATTGCGCCAGGCAAGGGTTAGCATAAAAGTTATCTCCAATCTAAAACAAGTTGTGGATGCAGTTGAATACAAAAGTTGAAGTAGCGAGTGTTCAGTAGTCAGTAGCCAGAAGGAAGCTTTATTCTGATCATTGACCACTGATTGCTGACTACTGGTTTATGGGCATCCCCTTTCCAGTGCCTGCTGGGTGAAGCAACTGGCTGGAATCTCTGTGTTAAGCTCGTAGTTATCCATCTGCATTAGGGTGCTGTTACCTTCGCGGAGCAGGTCAGTCACTTCGTACTGAGTTGGGATGAATTTGTTATTGGTTTCGATAATGTTACTAAAGGTGATGCGCCTGATTGCCTGTTCACGCTGGTCATAGTAGACCGTTTCCAAGGGTGCAAAGGTGATAGCGTCAACTGTAAAGATGACCTTGCCATAAGGTGTTGGTGCGCCCTCGGCTGGGATGAGCTCGAGCACGATTCGCTCACCAGCTTCTTCCAGAATACGGGTTCGGTAATCGCTGCGAAAACTGTCGCCAGCCAAATCATCATAGGAGAGGTCACTGCCTAAAAAGTTGTCGCTGCGCCCGCTCGGGGGCAGCCTTAGTACGCGGCGCAGACGGGGGTTATAGATGAACAGGTTACTACCCTCGTTCAGGATGGCCTGGCCAGCGTCGCGTGGTGGCGCAGTGACCAGTATGAGCGTTTTGTCATCGCCCTGGCTGTAAAGCTCAAAGCGGCTCTGTGAAACGCTGCCATCTTTGGTTACGATCATGGTGACGCTCGCCCGCACGCTCTCTCCCCGAAGATTGGCAATCATGGCGTCGATAATTGCCTCCGGATCGTTTTGGGCGGTGGCGAGAAGGCTAAAAAACAGCAGGATGGTGATTAGTAACGTTCGCATAGGTGGCTCCAATCGGGGAGAGTAGGAAGATTGAGGAATATACAGGAATATCTCGGGAGATAAAGGGATAAGGGTTTTATCTTTCTCTATCTTCTTTATCTTCATCCTTCCTAATTCTCCTACTCTGTTCTCATCGCTTGTGACGGGTTGAGTTTCAAAACCCGTCTGGCAGGCGTCAGAATGGCAAAAAGGACCGCCAGGACGATGGTAAAACTGGCATAAATCAGATATTCTGCGCTCATACGGGTGTAGATCTCATCGCTTAAGGCAAAGGAAGAAAGAATATCGCCATAGGTGCTGGCAAAAAATGGCCCCAGAATGTTCCAGATGCTCATTACCCAGCTTAGACCGTAGCCCAGCATAAGACCGATGGCAAAGCCGATGAGGGTCGAATAGACTGCCTCGAGCACGACCATCAGCGCCAGCTTTTGTTGAGAGAGCCCCAGCGCGATCATGATGCCAAACTCACGGCTGCGCTCGAGTACGCTCACCACCAGTGTGCTGGTCACAGTAATGGCGGCAAAGAGGGAGAAGATAAGGCCCAGCGGCAAGGTTTGCAGGCGTTCGCCGGCCAGTCCCTGTGCCAGCGTGCCCATGAGTTCCTGTAATGGATAGGCGGTGACACCGTCGGGAAGTTGTGCCTGGAGCTGATTGGTGACACGCTGCTCCTGACCAAAAGGAATGTCCAGCGCCACCCCAGTGGCGGTACTGACCCCGGTTAAGCGCCGGGCGTCATCCAGATGAACCAGCACGCTTCCCTGATCAATGATGGTCATGCCAGCCTCAATCAGGCCTACCACTGTAAGTCCTGCTGCTTGCGGTCCAGCCAGCGAGCTGACATCGACCGCCAGACGCTCGCCAATACGCACATCCAGCTCATCCGCCAGCGTTTTGCCGAGTACCATTTCGCCGGGACTCTCCAGCATGCGCCCTTCGCTGATGCTTGCTGGGATGTTGCTGACAGCGGACTCGAGCACTGGGTCCACGCCCCGAATCAGAGCACCACTGCTGGTGTACGGTGAACGCAGCAGGGCAGGAAACTCAAGTCTTGGTGCCGCGCCGCGCAGCCCTGGTGCGTCTAGAGTAGTCATAAAGTCAAGCGTAAGTAGCGCGTTTTCGGGGTCCGGGTCGCTATGGTAGGCAGGGGTAGTTATCAGTGCTGACGCGCTGACATAACGCGCCTGATTGGCGGTAATGCTGTCAATAAAGCCGTCGGTAAAGCTCCAGAAAAAGATGATGGCGAGAGTTGCATAGGCGACGACAACACTAAGAAGCAGCGTGCGGCGTTTGTGCCGCCATAAATTTCGCCAGGCAAGAGTGAGCATGGTTAGTTCTCCAATCAGGGAAAGCAGAAGTTTGAGGGAGATATAGGTATATAAAGGGAGATACGGGAATAAGGGTTTTATCTTTCTCTATTTTCTTTATCTTCTCCCCTCCGGTAGCTTCCTGTCTTGTTCCCATTTCTCCAGCATCTTCGGAAACTCGCGTGCCATGAACTTAAAAAACGCTCTCATATCCAAAAGCCCTTCCAAAACCTCAGGGTCGTCGCTGTCAACTACCTCTAAGCCTCTCTCGGCCAGCCTCAAAAACAGGCTCATGGCGTTCATGCGCAGCTGCATTGAGGCGGCCCAGGCGCCGGGCCTATTGCGAAAGTAGTCGCGGCGTTCGCCAGGTTTACTCAGTCGCTCGATGATGCCCATAAGCTCGAGCATGCGTGTGCTGGTACTTATGGAGCCGCGGCTAGCCTGTAGTACGCGGGCCAGGTCATCGGCACTCATCTCAGGGGGGTTTGCGACCAGTAGCGCACCGTAGACCCGCCCTGCCATTTTGGGGAGACCAAAGGATCCCAGCGCTTGCCCAACCTCTTCGACATAGGCCAACTTGCTTTTAGAATAGTTAGAAATAATTGAAACCTCCTTGGAAGGAGTATAGACCATTTCTTTATTTTAATCAATACTGAAACTATTGAAAGTAGAGTACTCGCCTTACGCATCCTGACAATACGAATGCAGCCAGACGCCGCCATTTGTCATCCCTTCGGCAGGCTCAGGACAAGTCTGACCGAAGCATAGCCTAGTGATGAATCTCAATAGGGCACGAGTCGATGCCCATTAAGCCAACTGTAAAGACCCTGTAGGGAGACTCTTCACTATCGTTCAGAGTGACACCAGTAGGGCTCGTCTATAAGCTTAGTGCAGCAAGACTCAAAGTGATCAAGAGAGGCTGCGGAACGGTGTTTGCTTAAGGTGAGTAAAGAAGGAATGCGTTGCTGGCGTACTTAACAGAGTTTAAGGTAAGGCGGGTCAGGTTATTTCTGACAGGCTGTGTCGGGCAAATACAGTTTGAAAGTACCTGATAATCGGAGTAGGATACAATTGAGTGAGCAGCCAGAATGATCGTTACATGACTTCGGTGCTCTGATCAAAGGAGGTATTTTAAAAATGACAAAATTAGCTGCCTTATTGACTGAAGCGGGTGTGATTCCCGACTACATCAATAACCAAAAAGTAAAAGATTGGCTGGTCGAGATGGTGGCTTTGTGCAAGCCAGACCAGGTTATGTTTTGTGAGGGTTCAGAAGAAGAATACAAGCGGCTTTGTAATGAACTGGTTGAAGCAGGAACCTTCATCCGGCTTAATCCTGAATTGCGCCCCAACAGCTTTTTGGCCCGCTCAGACCCTAGCGACGTGGCTCGAGTTGAAGATCGCACCTATATTTGCTCAATTAACGAAGAAGACGCTGGGCCTACCAATAACTGGGTCAATCCCAAGGAGATGCACGAGACCTTAAACGGACTCTTTGATGGCTGTATGCGTGGACGTACTATGTACATCATCCCCTTTAGCATGGGACCTTTAGGTTCAGATATCGCGCAGATCGGCATCGAAATAACTGACTCCGCCTATGTTGTCGTTAACATGAAGATTATGACCCGCATCGGCAAAGCCGTTTATGATGCGCTTGGCGAAAAGGGTGACTTTATCCCCTGTGTTCATACTGTCGGGATGCCACTGAAGCCTGGGCAAGAGGATATTCCCTGGCCCTGCAATCCTGAGGTGAAGTACATCGTACATTTTCCCGAAGAGCGCTCCATCTGGAGTTACGGCTCTGGCTATGGGGGCAATGCGCTCCTGGGTAAAAAGTGTCTGGCGCTGCGTATTGCCTCAGTTATGGGGCGTGATGAAGGCTGGTTAGCTGAGCACATGCTGATTCTGGGGGTCGAAGATCCCAAAGGTAAAAAGACCTACGTAGCGGCAGCATTTCCGAGTGCCTGTGGTAAGACAAACTTCGCCATGCTCATTCCGCCTAAGCCGTTTCAGGAAGAAGGCTGGAAGGTGACGACTGTCGGGGATGACATAGCCTGGATTAAGCCTGGTGAAGACGGACGGCTTTACGCCATCAATCCCGAGGCGGGCTATTTTGGGGTTGCGCCGGGAACGTCAAATGCGACCAATCCCAGCGCTGTTGAAACCATCAAGGCGAATACTATCTTTACCAACGTGGCTCTGACGCCCGAAGGGGACGTGTGGTGGGAAGAGATGGACGGTCCCCCGCCAGCTCGCGCGATTGACTGGCAGGGCAATGAATGGACGCCAGATAGCGGTCGCAAGGCAGCGCACCCTAACTCGCGCTTTACTGCACCAGCCCATCAGAACCCGGTTATTGACCCCGAGTGGGAAAATCCTGCAGGGGTACCGATTAAGGCGTTTATCTTTGGTGGACGGCGTGCTACGGTTGTGCCCTTGGTCTATCAGTCCTTCAACTGGTCGTTTGGGGTTTATATGGGGGCAACCATGGGTTCAGAAATGACTGCGGCTGCCTTTGGTCAGGTCGGTGAAGTGCGCCGCGATCCGTTTGCAATGCTGCCCTTCATTGGCTATCACATGGCAAGCTACTTTAACCACTGGCTCGATATGGGTCGGCAGGTCATGGAGCCACCGCGCATTTTTAGTGTCAACTGGTTCCGCAAGGATAAAGACGGCAACTTCGCCTGGCCTGGTTTTGGGGAGAATATGCGGGTACTAAGGTGGGTTGTCGAACGGGCGAACGGTACCAAGCGTGCGACTGAATCCCCCTTGGGTTTTGTGCCTCACTATGAAGACCTTGATTGGCGCGGCCTTGACTTTAGCAAGGAGCAGTTTCACGAACTCATGGCAATTGACCGAAACATCTGGCTCAAAGAAATTCTTTCGCACGAAGAACTCTTTATCCGTCTTTATGCACGGATGCCCAAAGAGTTTTTGGCAATGCGCGAGTTGCTGATTTCTAACCTGTGGCGTTCACCGGAACACTGGGATGTGCGCGAGATGCCAGAGGATGACTGAGAATAACAAGCGATGAAGTTTGTAGGGGCGCACTTTTGTGCGCCCTTTTTATTCGCA
>CAZZPQ010000002.1:0-62615 GCA_964655595.1 uncultured bacterium | reverse complement strand
AGTCGCTGGCGGGAGATGCGTCGCTTATTGAAGCCGATCGCATTCGCGACGCAGCGTTCAGACGGCAAATCACCAAAACCAAGCACAAATGAATGAGTTGCTTTACCAAAGGCAAAGCAACTCAGAAAATCTTTCAGTTCTTTCAAACCAAAGCTAAAAAACAAAATCCTCGAGATACCATCTTTCCCGCTTGGTGTGCTCTCGGTCAAGCGCCATAGTTGTTGCTTTTGCTAACATCAGGTTGATGGGTTCACCTGGCGTGATTGCTACATCAGTATCCTGACCTGTATCCAAAAGCCTCGAGAACTCAACCGTCCAGTTTGAACCATCAACGCTCACGGCAAAATCCAGAATCGAATTGCTACCACCTGCATCATCATCTAATACAGGCTCACCGCGTGCTCGGTCCATAAACATGTCCAGGACAACTGCCGTGTCACCGTCAAAGGTAAATATAATATGATCAGCACCAAGTTTTCGGTTGGTTTTTTCCTCTAACAGACCAATACCAACCCAGCCTCTGCTTTCCATATTAAGGCCCATATAAAGGGTATCACCATCAATCGTCCAGTACACAACTGCACCAGAGTCACTATGTGCCAGGCTCGAGCTGTATTCACCATCGCCAATGCTGCCGTCGATGGTTGGCTGAGCCAAGCTAAAAGCCAAAAGTAAACCTGTCAATGCTACGAGTATTCTCTTCATCACTAAACTCCTTATAGAACTATAAAAAGGCTATTCACGAACTGATAACCCAACAATCAAGGCTACTGCACCCACATGCGTATGTGCTAAGCCAGCCAAAACGGGTCGGAAAGGATCACTAAAAGCTTCGATAAAGCCAGAAATCGTAAACACACTAACTCCAGCGTCGCCAGCATTGTACAAGAGATGAAACAAGGCACCCAGCAAACCAGTCAACACCGTCAGCGCCATCCAAATATTAAAGGGGATACGAACGTATTTGTGGGTAGTGAAAAACATGGCAACCGCCAAAGGGCAACCCACCAAGGAAATGTAAAAAGGAATGCGCGACTGAAAACTCTCGAGGTAATGCCCAATCACCCAGTGCTCAATGCCATAAAAAGCAAAGCCGACCGCCGCTACCAATAAAAAGAAGTTCTGCAAAAATCCGAGCGTTTGCTCATCTTCAGTTTGGGCCTTCATCCAAAGCTCTAGCATAACAACAACCTCCTACCTGGCGCGATAGATGCACGCAAGACCGGTCACACCCATATGGGTAAAGGCCAGTGCAGCAAGAACCGGGCGAAAACCGTGAAACTCTTCTATAGCATCGTTAAAATCCCAGGACACTCCTCCTACATCCATCATATTCCACACCCAGTGAAAATAGGCCCCAGTAAGACCCGTCGCTATCGATAGCCACATGGTAATGATAAAAGCGAGACGTAACCAGGTTGTTTTCCTATCAAAGAATATCCAGGCGGTGAATATCAAACCGGGCACACTAACAAAAAATGGGACGAGTGACTCCCAAGTATCCAGCCAGTGACCGATAATGAAAAGTTCGACCGGGTACATCAACCATCCAAACATTACAAGCAGCAACATGACGATGCGGACAATCTCCAATGTTCGTGCTGTCGGTGTTTCTGCCTTACGAAACGCGGGTATCACTTATTTGACCTCCCATTGAAAGGGGCAGCATAACATTACTGCCCCGTAGCAAATTCAGCAAACGCTATAGCGTTATCTCTTCTCTATCATTCACCTTCTGTCGCTTCAATTGACCACTCACTCAAATCATAGACTTCCTCGAGCGTAGCCCCGTGACAGTAAGCACAACTCGCTGAATCAGCGCGTACGGCTTCGGCACCTTTATGCACATCCTCATCAACCAGCCATTGCCACGTAACCTGTGCAGGATAAAACATGGGGACAACTGTCCAATCGATGTCATCCCAGTTTGGTGTTGCAGTTACGAACGGCATAGCCATGATATCTGCTGGAACACCAATACCGACACGATAAGGGTGGGAAATGTAGTGCCAACGACTTCCAGTCGCATTCTTATGAACGGCAAAGCCGACATTATAGGTCCGACCCATTTCCAAACTATGGTCAACAGTGGGGAATCCCGTGTTCATGGCACGCTTGAGTTCTACCTGCCAAACACCATCAGCCCACTTGCCATCCGCAGTGATGGCAGCCTGCGCACCTTGCGGCTGGCGCAAGATGATACGCGGAATTACATCGTTTGCTTGCCAGTCCCGATCAGGGTCAAAGGGTACGGCGGTGTCTTCTGTGAGGTAATAAAGGTCATTTTGTTGGCCATAGCCTCGAGCGAGCATTCGTTCCCAGTCAAGGGCTGCGAAGCCAACCTTCGACTCGTCGAACATAAAGGCCGGACGACTATTTTCCGCATCCCAATTTGCAGTGAAAGCCGACCGTGTACCGTCATTGTTTCGATAGTGGAGTACATACTGGTCGTCTGAAACACCAATCGGGTTACCACGGTGCGCACGCCAATGCCAGAAATCAAGAAAAACTCCGACTTCTCTTAGGTGATCAAGTACTTCTTGTGATTTAACAGCATCCCAGGCAGCATCCCACCAATTCTCTCCATCACGCGAATCAAGGATGTACTTCCGGAGGTCACTGCGACCCATAGCTTCCCCTAGCATGGGGTGCGCACGTATATCGTCAGAAGCCAACTGATTGCTTAAAAAGCGTGAGCCATCGTGACAGGTAACATAGCAACCCTGATTAGCAAAGCCCTGCACGGTTCCCGGGTCAACCAGAAAAGTTATACGGTCCTCATAAATGCCATTCGGATGCGGGCCAACCCGACTGCCGCCCTCACGCGCCCAAGCGCCATCTCTAAAGACTGACATATCATGTAACCAGTAGCCAGGACTGGCCGTTTCAAACAACCAATAGATATCTTCACCATTAAAAGCAACTTTTACCTTTAATTCCGTGGTCATATCCATCGGTATTGAAACGAAGGGATCATCACCTGTGCGGAACTCTGCCGGACTGTAATCCTGTGCCAAGGCAAAAAAAAGCAAGCCTGTCATAATCAGAAGGGTTAATCCCAAAGTTAATGGTCGTCTCATTTTTTGCATTTACAACCTCCTTTTTAAACAATATCATCTTCTATCACTAGTTGGTTAACAAAGAACAAATCCTTACGGAGCAGTCTCTTTACTCGGACCTAAGCCTTCAGGTATTTCACCTCCTCATTACTTCTCAAAAATATACACAGAAACCCAGCTTGCAAAGGTACCTTGGCAAAATGCTCCTTTACACATCAGAAGCTCGGCATAATCAACAATTTGGTTTTCACATACGTTAGTATATGGAGAAACGACAAGTGATATTGTCCTACATTTTCCCACAAGCTATGTAAGAATTATCCGCCCCCATGCCGATACACTGCAAATTGACAATAACCGCATAATTAAGCCTATTCAGGCACAATAGCCACCATATCCATACAATGAGCTGGCTCGAGGACATGATCCAGCAACAAGACTCATAAATTTCTGGAGCTAAAGTGGTATGCGAGCACTGATGGCAGTACCACGGCCCGGGCTGCTTTCAATATGCAGGCTGCCACCTAATAACTCGAGCCGCTCACGCATCCCGACGAGTCCGAGATTCCGAGTACCATCCAGGTTTTCAGGCTCAAAACCAATGCCATTATCTTCAATGGTTATCTGCATCCGCTCATCGGCAGCCGTGATAATGACCGAGACGTGTTGCGCTTTGGCATGCCGAACAACGTTGGTCAGCGCTTCCTGCACCACACGGTAAATCACGATTTCGGCACTGTGGTCGGGGTTGGCAGACAAACGAACCAGCACATCCACATCAATATCACTTTGTACCGCCAGCTCACGGGCAAAACGCTTCAGGGCAACTTCCAGACCAAGCTCATCGAGCAAGGCAGGACGCAGCGCTCTGGATAGTCGCCGTACATCCTCAATCGCCTGGCTAGTAAGGGTTTTGAGATACTCAATTCGCTCGCTGCTTCCTTGAGCACTTACAGCATTGATCCCAAGTAAAATTGCCGTCAGTGACTGTCCTACCTGGTCATGGAGATCACGTGAGATGCGGGCGCGCTCCTCTTCCTGGGCCGTGAACAGTTTCTCGAGCGCTTTTTGACGGGTGGTTACATCCAGCACTAGCGCTGCCATGCTGATCATCCTGGCACCTGCATCTGTCAGTGGGGTGATATACCACTCACAAATCATCTGCTCTCCATCCCTGTTCTGATTAGCCAGGGTTTGGCGTTTGGCCTCAGATGTACTGGGCTTAACAAGATCAGCAGGATACTTATCTGGTGGAAAGAGAATATCCATCGGCTGGGTCTTGATATCCTGCAAGGAATAGCCAAACATCCGCTCTGCAGCTCGGTTCCAGGCAGTAATCATCGTACTACCCAGATCCCATTCAATCACCGCCAGCGGTGTGTTTTCCAGATGCAAGGCAATACGCTGCTGGTGTTCGCGCAGGGCTTGCTCCACCTGCTGGTGCTTGCTTATATCGCGTATGGCTGCAGACACCAGATGCGTTTCCCCCGTCACAAGCGGGGTCAGACTGATTTCAACAGGAAACTCCACACCATCCTTGCGCCTTGCCAAAAGCTCAAATCCAGTACCCATGGCTCTGGCTTTAGGCGCTTTAAAATACTGTCTCATATGGTGCTCATGGCGTTGCCGAAAGCGTTCTGGCAATAGAATGTCCATTGGCTTGCCTAAAAGCTCCTCACGCCTGTAGCCAAACATATGCTCGAGTTGCGCATTCAGCATCTGGATAGAAGCATGCTCATCGACAACCATCAACGGGTCAATCGGTGCCTCAAGCAGCTGCTGAAAGGTGGCAGTTTGTAATTCGTCCAGACGGTTTTCTGGCATGTCTTACCTCTGCCCTATTCTATTCGCTTAAGACAGGCTTGGGCAATGGTGGGCAATGGTAGGCAATAGCAGTTTACTGCGTCTGCTGTTGCGGAAGCAGTTCCAGCGTCCTGGCGATACCTTTCGCCCAATTGCCGATGGCAGTCCAGTCACGATAATCACCACTGTTACCCCGAATGGCAGGGTTAAGTAACCAGTCCTCGAGTTTTAGGTTGTCAACATCTACCTTTCCTCCAAAAACTTCTATATCAATGGGTTTAATTTCCTCGATAACACTGGTCAGGTTGACAGGGTAGCGCCAATCCCCAAGCACTTCACCGGGATCGCCCTCACTCGTTGGTCCATCGCTAAAAAGCCAGACTGGCTTAGTCGCAAGCTCCTCCTGGAAGCTCTCCAAAAGCTCGCTGGCTTCGCCAAGCCAATCGGAAAAGTACAAAGCGCTGCCTATAATGACAGCATCATAATTGCGGACACTGGTGACCTCTTCAGCATTTTGCACGGTCGGTTTGAAATTTTGCCCTTCCAGAACCCTGGCGATGGCTTCAGCTATTTCCTTGGTAGCACCATACTTGCTAGCGTAGGCGATCAGTATATTCATGCTGGCTTCTCCTGCAGGTTTGAAATGAGGTTGAGTGGGCAGCAGTCCTGCTATACTTGTGTGACCAACGGACATAATCATCTCCTTTCAGGACCACTTTGAGACCTTGGTCAGTTTACGCCCCTTAGCATAGTCAGGTAAGCACGAACTTTAATCGGCAAGTTTCGGACGCTCACTGTCAGACTTTTTCTGACGCGGGATTCTCGCAAATGCGTCAAACTAACAGGTAGCCTGTGCGAAAGACACAGAGATTCTATTGCGCTATAATACCCCCCTAGGGTATTTATAAAAAGGAGAGTTACATGTCCAGACCCAACATTATAATTATCGGTGGCGGTTCAGCCGGCATTACCGTGGCTGCCAGACTCAGGCGTGCAAACAAGCAGCTTGCCATCAGTATCATCGAGCCATCCAGCAAGCACTACTATCAACCACTCTGGACTTTAGTCGGTGCAGGTATCCTTAAGAAAGAGGCAACGGAGCGTAATGAAGAAAACTATATTCCAAGTGGCGTTACCTGGATAAAGGACTACGCGACAGCTATTGATCCAGACAGCCAAACGGTCAGTACCCGCAGCGGTGAGGTCTATGCCTACGATTACCTGGTGGTTGCCCCTGGCATCCAGCTCAATTATCATGAAATCACGGGCCTGCAAGAAACCCTGGGCAAAAATGAAGTCTGTAGCAACTATGCCTACGACACCGTGGACTATACCTGGGAAACCTTGCGCAACTTCAAGGGTGGCACCGCACTTTTTAGCAATCCGGCCGGACAGGTAAAGTGTGGGGGCGCTCCACAAAAAATCATGTATCTTGCCGAGGATTACCTGCGCAAGCACGGTTTGCGCGATAAAAGCCAGGTCATAGGCGCATTTGCAGGCACCAAAATGCTGGGCGTTCCCGAAATCAATGCCACACTCGAGCGCATCGTCAGAGAGCGCAATATTGACATGCGCTTTCACCACAACCTTATCGCCATAGATGGTGATTCCAAGACCGCCACCTTTGAGGTCAAGGATCCAACAACTGGCGACACGCATCTTGAGAACATCAACTTTGACATGCTGCATGTCACGCCACCTCAAAGCGCCCCCGACTTCATAAAGCAGAGCAAACTTGTTTATACCGAAGGACCCAATAAAGGCTGGGTCAAGGTGGATATTCACAGCTTGCAGCACCTGGACTATCCCAATGTCTTTAGTCTGGGCGACGTCGCCGCACTGCCCACTGCCAAAACTGGCGCTGCCATTCGCAAACAAGCTCCCGTAGTGGTTAAAAACCTGCTGGCAACGCTCGAGCAGCGCGAACTGCCTGCTCACTATCAAGGATATTCATCCTGTCCACTGGTTACAGGCTACGGCAAACTTGTTCTGGCTGAGTTTGAGTACGACAATAAATACAAGCCCACCTTCCCCATTGACCAAACCAAAGAGCGGCTTGATATGTACTTGCTCAAGCGACACGTACTACCTATCATGTACTGGCACGGTATGTTACGCGGCCTCGCCTAATACGGAGCCCGATAAATTGATTACAGATTTGAAGAGCGCTTCCCCGATTTCTAATGCTCTGCTCGGGATAAATCATTGGGATAAACCCAACGATTTATCCCAAACTGGTATAAGCTTGCAAGCTTTCACAACTTATGGTTTACTAGTAACAGCCACCGTATGGGTGGCTCTTTATCAAGAGCAGCTGAGGGATCTGGCCCTGTGACGCTGCAGCAACCAGTCTTCATGTAGACAGGTGCTTCATCCAGCCGACTGCAAAGCTAGGATAGTGCGCAGCGGAGAGATAAGGAGGTTAGTATGTTGACGCTTCAAGGCTTACATCTGATTAAGCGAATGCGCTAGTCCACTGCGAAGTGAGTAGGATGCTTGTCGTAGTGGAAAATCAATTACCGACTAGCCATTAGCTATGAGCTGAAAATCAGGGAGATAGAGGAATGTACAGGGCATATGTGAAGATAAAAAGAGAGTGACGCACGGTATCTCTTGTTATCATATCCGTCTTGCAGTTCTGACGACTGAAACACTGGCCCATTACTTGGTACTCATTGCCCATTGCTTTTTTAAGCTAGCAGCTCAATGCTTGCCCGTTTACAATAACTCAACCATCAATTCAGATTGCCACAAAGGAGACCCCATGCCTTACCGTTTTGAAACCCTGCAAATCCATGCAGGCCAGGAAGAAGTCGAAGCAACCACCAAATCCCGCGCCGTACCCATCTACCAGACCACCGCCTATAACTTTGATGACGCCGACCACGGAGCACGTCTTTTTGCGCTGCAGGAGTTCGGCAACATCTACAGCCGTATTATGAATCCTACCAATGACGTGCTGGAAAAGCGCATCGCTGCACTCGAGGGCGGAGTCGCCGCATTAGCAGTATCCTCAGGCCATGCGGCTGAGTTTTTGGCCATTTGCAACGTGGCTGAGACAGGCGACAACATCGTCTCTTCTCCCAATCTCTATGGCGGCAGTCTCAATATGTTCAAGAACACGCTGCCTAAACTGGGGATTACGGTCAAGTTCACTTCGCCAGCCGATAAACCCGAAGAGTTTGCTGCCCTGATAGATGACAAGACCAAAGCTGTTTACTTAGAGTCAATCCCCAATCCTTCACTGGCCCTGCCTGACCTTGACGCCATTGCCAAAGCCGCACATGAAAAAGGCGTGGCGGTATTTGTGGACGGAACCTCGAGTATGGGCGGGTATCTCTACCGACCCATCGAGCATGGTGCCGACATTGTTATACACTCAGCTACCAAATGGATCAACGGGCACGGAACCGGAATTGGTGGCCTGATTGTCGACGCCGGAACATTTGACTGGGACAACGGTCGCTATCCGGTTTTTACCACACCCAATTCCAGCTATCATGGTCTTGTTTATAATGATGTCTTTGGCAAGAAAGGGCCTTTTGGCAATATTCAGTTCATCATCCGGGCAAGAGTAGAGGGTTTACGCGACCTGGGAATGGCGCTGGCACCGCTAAATGCCTTTCTGTTTCTACAGGGGCTGGAAACCCTTTCACTGCGCGGTGAACGGCACATCTCCAACACCGAAAAGCTGGCGCATTGGCTGAGTCAGCAAGACAGTGTCACCAGTGTTCACCACCCAAGCCTGCCAGGTAGCCCCTATCATGAGCGTGCCAAACAGCACTACCCCAAAGGGGCTGGTGCCATTCTGACCTTTGAGCTGGCAGGTGGCAAGGAAGCTGGTAAGTCGTTTCTTAACGCAGTAAAACTCGCTTCGCGCCTGGTCAACCTGGGCGACGCCAAGACCTCGGTCACGCATCCGGCATCGACCACTCACTCGCAACTCGATGAAGCTGGCCTAAAGGCTGCTGGGGTCACGCCTGGCCAGATTCGGGTATCGGTAGGGCTCGAGCACATCGATGACATCTTCGAGGATTTCGCACAGGCCATTGAGGCGGCAAGGCAACTGGTAACAACCTAGATGCACGACTTTGATACCCTCGCTCTCCATGCCGGACAGGAACAAGCCGACCCTGCTTCCAAAGCGCGTGCTGTACCCATTTATGCCACCAGCTCCTATGTCTTTGATAGCGCTGAGCAAGCCGCTAACGTCTTTGCAGGCACCGAAAATGGTAACCAGTACGGGCGCATGCACAATCCCACAGTGGCAGCTTTTGCCGAACGCCTCTGTCAGCTTGAGGGCGGCCAGGCGGGTATCGCGGTCAGTTCCGGACAGGCAGCCACCACCACAACCCTGTTAGCCCTGGCACGTCCCGGGGCTAACTTTGTGGTGTCTCGTGAGCTCTTTGGTGGTACCTTTGCAGTGGCAAGAAAACTGCTCGAGCCCTGGGGCTCAGAGGTTCGCGAAGTCCTTCCCACCGCTGATGCCATCGTTTCTGCTATCGATGACGACACAGTGGGCGTTTGGCTCGAGACCATCGCCAATCCCAGCTGTACCGTTCCCGATATCAAAGCTATTGCTGACGCAGCACATCTACAGGCTGTGCCGCTCATTGTGGACAATACCTGGGGCTGTGGTGGCTACCTCTGTCAGCCAATTCAGCACGGTGCAGATATTGTCGTACACTCAGCAACCAAATGGATTGGTGGACACGGTACCTTTATTGGCGGTGCCATCATCGACGCTGGCACATTTGACTGGAACAGCGAGCGCTTTCCGGCCTTTAGCAAAGAAGATAGTCGCGGACGCAGTTATCTTAGCCGCGCTGGCAATACCGCTTTTACCCTGCGCGCCTATGATCTGGGGCTTTTCACCATGGGCATGACCCTGTCACCCCACGCAGCCTTTCTGGCACTACAAGGACTCGAAACACTGAGTTTACGCGTTCAGCGCTCTTGTGATACTGCTCTGGCCCTGGCACAGTGGCTGGGGTCCCAAGCCGCTGTCAAGCGCGTCATCTATCCCGGCTTGCCATCTCACCCATCCCACGAAATCGCCAAAACCACCTTAAGGCACGGCTTTGGCGCAGTCGTCAGCTTCGAAGCGCAGACGCTGCAGGCCGCACAGGCATTTCTGGATAATGTACGGCTCGCCTCGCATCTCGCCAATATCGGCGACGCCAAGACTGTAGTGATTAACCCCTGGACCACAACGCACGCTGGCTTAACCGAGGAGGCGCGGCTAAAAGCGGGTGTGAGTCCTGAGTTGATACGCATAAGTGTGGGGCTCGAGAGCCTCAAGGATTTACAGCAGGATTTTGCGCAAGCTCTTCATCCACAGCAAGACAAGCTCAGCACTTCAGCCGCATAATAACTTGAGACATGAACATGACTTTTGACACAAGCGAGCTCCTATGCTGATACGCACACTGGTCCATGAAACCTGGGGAGATCACGCCGCCCTCTTGGCCCGCAGTGACGCCCATCAGGCAGGCAATGTCGGCAAGGTCAGTACCGCCCTGATGGATGTCGGAACGTTAAGGCTCGAGTCCGGCGAAAGCCTTAAACAGGTGACCGTTGCTTACGAAACCTATGGCCATTTAAACCCCAGCAAGGACAATGCTATCCTGATCTGCCACGCGCTTACTGGCTCAGCGCACGCCGCTGGTTTGCACGACCGTGAAACTATCCCAGGCTGGTGGGATCCGCTGATTGGCCCAGGCAAGTCAATTGACACACACAAGTATTATGTCATTTGTGCCAATGTTCTGGGTGGCTGCTACGGAACCACAGGCCCCATCAGCATCAACCCTGATACAGGTCGGCAATATCGCCTCAGCTTCCCGCGCTATACCATCCGCGATATGGTAACGCTACAAGCAAGGCTCCTTGAGCGTCTGGGTGTTACTGCACTTAAGTCAGTGATTGGCGGCAGCATGGGTGGGATGCAGGTGCTCGAGTGGGCCGCCATGTATCCTGAGATGGTCAGCTCCATTGTGCCAATCGCTACTGGAGCGCGGCACTCTGCCTGGGCAATTGGCTTGAATGAGGTTGCCAGGCGTGCCATCACCAGTGACCCCAACTGGCAACAGGGAGATTACCCACCACATCAACAACCTGAAAGTGGCCTGGGCTTAGCTCGAGCCATTGCCATGCTCAGCTACCGCAGTTTTGACTCGCTGGAAGCCAAGTTTGGACGGCAGCGGGTTACCGAAGCTCGCGCCATGACCGACGTGAGCTTTGAAATTGAATCCTATCTATCGTATCAGGGCGTTAAACTTGTCGAGCGCTTTGATGCCAACACCTACCTGTACATCACTAAAGCCATGGATGACTATGACCTGGCAGAAGGTCGGGGACGCCTGCGTGATGTTCTAAACGCCATGACCATGCCCGCTTTGGTAATGGGCATTAGCTCCGATGTTCTCTACCCGGAGGTGGAGCAAAAAGAGCTGGTTGAGCAGTTGCCAAACGCCAGCTATCACCGTATCAACTCTCCTCATGGTCATGATGCTTTCTTAATCGAGTTTCCGCAGCTTGCTGCCCAATTACGACGTTTTTTAGATAAGCTTCCTAGCTAATGCAGCCAAGCCGCTACCTCTTTGGCATAGGGAAAGGACGTCTGGGTTCCAGCTTTTTGTACAGACAGCGAGGCAATCTGTACAGAGCGCTCAACTGCAGTTTCCAGTGAAAAGTCCAGGGCCAGGAAAGTTGCCAAACTACCCACAAAGGCGTCCCCTGCCCCCGTGGTATCCACCGCCTGAACCTGTGGCGCTGGCAGGTGTATGGCAGCGCCTGCACGCTCCTGCATGACCACACCGCGCGCACCCATGGTAATGACGACCTGCCGTGGTCCGAGGTTCAAAAACTCGCCAGCCACTACCTGAGCATCAGCAACCGAAGTAATGGGCCTATTGGCAATCATAGCCGCCTCGACTTCGTTGGGCACAAAGATATCCGTCAAACCCAGGAGTTCGGCGGGCAAATCCCGTGCTGGCGCAGGATTAAGAACCGTCAGCACACCTGCCTCCCGAGCAATACCAAAGGCTGCCAGACTTGCCCCTATCGGTGTCTCGAGCTGACAGATCAGCACCTGCGCGCTCTGAATGGCAGGCGCTGCTCGCTCAACATCACGAGCGGACAGCCTGTCATTTGCTCCTGGAACAATAACGATACTATTCTCGGCCGTAACCTCATCCACTGAAATCATGGCGATACCAGATGCCGCCATATCGTCAAGCTTGACAAAATCGGTGTTGATACCCTGCTCCTGATAGTTTTTCAGGTAACTGTCGCCGAAAGTGTCCCTGCCAAGGCGCGCCACCACACTGACCTCGGCACCGAGTCTGGCTGCCATCACTGCCTGGTTGGACCCTTTACCACCAAAACCAAGCATGAAGCTCGAGCCAATCAACGTTTCACCCGCCTGCGGCAATCGTGGTACTCTGGCGACAAGGTCGGTCATAGCACTGCCCACCATACACACTTTGGCCTGATTTGTCATGGGACCTATCATGACATATTTTTCTGCCACCTAATACAATCGTGTCACGCAAAAAAAGGGGCGGTCTTTGCTCATGCTAAGGTAGCCTTATGTCAACACAGTGCTATCACTTTTTGGCAAACGAGGATAAATCGTGTGGACACTAAGCACAGAAGACTACCGCATCGACCAGATAACAGCCCTGCAACTCGACATCTTGCTCGAGCAAGGTTTTCGGCATTTTGGAAGTCACTTTTTTCGCTATGCGGCTGTCTCAAGCTCAGAGGGAATCAAACGCATCCTGCCACTGCGTGTCCGTGTAGGAGCATTCAAGCCCAGCCGCAGGCATGCGAGAACACTTGCTGCAGGAGCAACCTTTGATACCATCATCCAACCAGCCTTCGTCAATGGCGATGTTGAAAAACTCTTTGAGCAACATAAAGGCAAATTTAGCAGCAATGTTCCAGACAACATTTATAGTTTTGTTTCGCAAGAGCCTGCTACTGTCCCTTGCGATTGTGTCTGTATCTGTATCTATGATCAGGGACGCCTGATTGGCATCTCCTATCTTGATGTCAGCGAACGTGGTGGCTCGAGTGTTTATCAGTGTTATGACCTGGGCTATGGGCGCTACGCACTGGGTATTCTGATGATTCTCAAATGTCTCGAGTTTTGCCAGAACCAGGGCAAAATCTTCTACTATCTTGGCTACGCAACACAGGAGTCTTCTGCTTACGACTATAAAAAGCAGTTTAAGGCTACAGAGTTCTATGACTGGCAGGGAAACTGGCAAACACTTGACGAGAAGAGCTAATACCGAGCCCTATACATTGGTTAAAGATTTGAAATGCAATCCCCCGCTTCCTACTCGCCCTGCTCGGCATAAATCACTGGGATAAACCCGATGATTTATCCGGAACCAGTATAATTAGTTCTGATACTTGGATTCTTGACCAAGTATGGAGTTTTAAGCGAAATATGGGTATCAACATCTGTTTTACGGTGTAATAAAGTTGGATTCAGAGATAAAGTTTTTTATAGGCAAAAGTAGCTCCTTGTGTCATGCTGAACTATGACAAGCTCTTCTTTCTTTGTGACGCTGGTACGCAATACCGTCATTGCCGTGTGCCTGAGCCTGTTGGTAACTTACCTTGTCTTTTCACTATTTCAGTTAAACACGCTGAGTTTAACGCAGGCACTACTTATTTCTGCCGTATTTCCCCTGTTACTGACTCCCCTAATCAGTCACAGATTTTATGCTGCCAATAAGGAACTCGAAGCCGTAACCAGGTCACTGCACCGCACCTCCTATCTTGACGAACTCACTGACCTGTATACCAGACGTTATTTTTTTGAGATCGCTCAACGCGAGTTAAGCAGTGCTGAGCGCTACAACTACTCGGTATCAGTGATGCTGATTGACCTCGACCACTTTACAGAGGTCAACCAGTCTCTGGGGCATCTGTTTGGCGACCACGTCCTGCGGCACTGCGCCGATATAATCAAGTCTGACCTACGCGATACCGACTTCTGCGCCCGCTTTGGCGGTGAGGAGTTCATTGTTCTCATGCCTTACACCACAGCACAGCACCTCAAGCTCGTTGCCGAACGCATCCGTGAGCGCATCGCCAGCATGCCTGTCTCGAGCAAAGACCAGGACTACCACATCACCGTGAGCATCGGCGCCGTAGCCAGCATTCGTGGAGACAGCAATACCGAGGAGCTCATTCAGCGGGCTGAAGCCGCACTTAAAACTGCCAAAGATGCCGGCCGCAACCGCGTGATTTTAGCGCATGCCGAGAGTGTGGTTGCCTGAGTGAGTAGGAGAATCAGATACAGAAAAGCTGTTAGCCGCTAGCAATTAGCTCGATATCAGCCATGAGCAATGAGTTTATTCCCATGGTCCTTCCACCTCCTGCTTTGGCTGATAGCCTGATCGCCCTTTAGCACTATCAAAAAAGATAAACTGAGACCATGAAATATGGCGCACATTGTTTTATTTTTACCGAACGCTGGGCCGACAGCCAGTTACACCTTCTTGACACCAGCAAAGGCCTGGGCCTGGATGTTTTCGAGATTGCCACGGGCGATGATGTCAGCTTTTCACTAACTGCAACCAGAAAGGCTGCTGAAGCATTGGGGCTCGAGCTCTTTGTAAGCCCCGGTGGTCAATGGCCGACACACTGCGATCTATCTTCCGATGACCCTCAAGAGAGGCAAGCCGGACTCGCCTGGCACAAGCGGCAAGTTGATATTGCCAGTGAGTTAGGCGCGAGTTGTTATGCCGGCGCCCTCTACGGACACCCTGGTACCATCAAGCGGCGCGCACCAAGCATGAATGAATGGCAGTGGACGGCTGAAGGCCTTCATCAGCTGGCAGAATACGCAGCAGCGAATACTGTAAAAGTCGTTCTAGAGCCCATGAGTCACTTTCGAACCCATCTGATCAATACGCCTGAGCAGGTAGTACGCATGATTGAGCTTGTTGACCATGCCAATGTCTATGCTCTACTGGATACCTACCACCTGGTCACTGAAATCCGTGACTTTGCTGCCGGATTTCACACCGCCAAGGACAAACTATTGACACTTCATGCCTGTGGTAGCGACAGGGGTGTGCCGGGCGGTGATATTGTCCCCTGGCAACAGGTATTTAGAGCGATTCGAGAAAGCAATTGGGACGGCACAATTATGTTTGAAAGTTATAACTCGAGCCAGACCTTTGCCTATGAGCGCGGGCTTTTTCACAACGTTTGCCCCGATGGCGCAGCATTTGTTGCCCAGGGCTTGCGTTTTATCCGTCAATCTCTTGACGCGAACTAGGGTATGAAGAGCTTATACTCCTAACTTGGTCGTCCTCAAAACAAATCTAAACGACCCTTGGAAGAAACGATGATCATCGTATTTGATGTTAATGAAACGCTGCTTGATCTGACAAAGCTCCGACCCCGCTTTGCCGAGCATCTGGGGGATGCTGGTTTGATGAACCAGTGGTTTACACAACTTCTGCAACTTTCGCTGGTTGCCACCGTAACACGAAATTATCAGGATTTTGGCACACTCGCCCGCGACGCTCTGCGCATTATCAGCAGGCGTCACAAGGCAGCTATCAGCGACGCAGCCATGGGCGATATCCTGCAAACCATCACTGAACTCGAGCCCCATAGTGACGTCATCGCCAGCCTTCAGCGCTTGCAGAATGCAGGTTTTAAGCTAGCAACTCTGACCAACTCACCCCTACCTATTCTTGAAAAGCAGTTAAACCATGCGGGTATCCGTCAGTTTTTTAGCCATACACTGTCGGTGGAAAGTGTTCGTCTGTTTAAACCCCATCCGGATGTATACCAGATGGCAGCGCAACAGCTCGGTGTTGCGCCAGACAAACTCCGCCTGATCGCTGCTCACAATTGGGACACCACAGGTGCTATTCGCGCAGGCTGTAAGGCAGCGTTTGTGGCACGTCCAGGAATGGTTCTTGGAGATCTTGACGAAATACCTGACGTGAGCGGCCCAGATCTGGCTGAAGTGGTGAACCAGATACTGCTGATGGATCAGCCATAACAGTCATTCAATCCTTAAGCGCTCCCTAATCCAGTGGATAATGTCCTCATAGACTGCTTCCTTGCCTATCTCATTCAGGATTTCATGATAGTAGCCATCATAGAGTTTAAGAGCCTTGTCGGTTGAACTGATTGCATCATAAAAGTTCTGCGAACCGGCGGGATCAGCAATCCTGTCAGCCGTGCCATGCATGACCAGCGTGGGCATTTTTATATTGGCTGCGTGCTTAAGTACGTACTCACCCGCAGCCAGCATTTCCTTTGCCTGTCGCGCTTTAGTTCCGCCCGTATAGACCAGCGGGTCATCGTTATAGCGACGTACTACTTCAGCATCACGCGACAAAAGAGAGGTATCCAGCTTAACGGTGGGCAGACTGGGCAGCATCTTAGCTGCAATGCCCGAGACCGACATGAGCAGGGGCGATACCTTTACCGCATTTTGGAAAAAGCCTGCGCTCAGCAGGAGTCCATCTAATACCAAGGGGTACTCGAGCACCATTTGCGCAGCAATCACACCACCCATACTGTGTCCCAGCAAAAAGCGTGGCAGGCCTTGATGCTGTTCGCGCAACTGTTCGACAAAGCGCTTCAGATCATCAATATATTCGCGAAAAACCCTGACATTGGCACGCTCACCTTCACTTTTGCCATGACCCCGGTGGTCGACCGCATAAACTGCTACCTGCTCCCCTACCAGATAGCTTGCCAGGGGCTGGTACCGCTCAAGATGTTCAGCATAGCCATGAGATATAAGCAGCAAAGCCCTAGGGGACTCTGGAAGCCACGCCTCGGTATGAAGTTTCAACCCATCACTGGTGATGAGTGCTTGCGCCACGTGCTGCACTTGCACCTCCTAGATACTTTGTCATGCAGTCTAACCCTAGGCATAGTCTTCTGCAAGTTTTAGTGCCGCAGCTGAGAGTTGCGACAGACTCTCAGCTGCTGGAATACCCGCGACACCCTGCTCACGCAACCAGGTGAGTACAGCCTCACTGGGCAAATTACCTACTAGTTCATCGGCAGCGAAAGGACAACCACCAATACCTGCAAAAGCACCTTCAATCCAGTGGAGTCCTCGGGACAGGGCCAGCTCGAGCTGAGGCTGCCAGGCGCCTGGCCTGGTATGCAGGTGTAAACCCAGTTGATCGGCTTGGGCAGTCGTACTTAACACTGCGTCTAGTATGGCTGGCGTGGCCGAAGCAACAGTATCGGCCAGAGCAATATGCTGAACGCCCAACTCCCTTAAATGCGCCACTACATCAGCCGTGTCCTGGGCTTGCCAAGGCTCACCATAGGGATTGCCAAAGCCCATCGATACATAAACAACAAAGTTAATTCCGGCAGCAGTTGTGGACTTTAGCACCTGCTCAACCAATGACCAAGAAGCTGCCAGACTACGGCGGGTATTTCGCAGCTGAAAGGTTTCATTCACTGAAAGTGGGTAACCGATACTGGTGACGCCCTTGGCAGCGAGCGCCCGCTCCAAACCACGCTCATTGGCAATGATACAAAGCAGGTCAGCATCCTGGGGAATGCTTAGGTTCCCCAACACCACCTCGGTATCTGCCAGTTGAGGAACAGCCTGGGCAGAAACGAAAGAGCCTGTGTCGAGATGCTTAAATCCGGCATCCAACAGAGCCTGCAAATAGGCGACCTTTTTCGCCACAGGTATAACCTTGTTAAAACCCTGCCAGGAATCCCGTGGACACTCGACGTACTTAAACGTCCTGGTCTTAGGCAGCATAGTCTTAGGAAACATAATCTTAGTCAAGAGGTAGCAGCACTCAGGTGTTCGAGCAAGCGTTGCATAAAGACTTCAGGCTGCTCAATAAAGGCGGTATGACCACAGTTCTCCAGAACTACCTCTCGGTAAAAGCCACCCATGAGCTCGTACTGACCCAGAATGAAGCGAATCTGCTGAATCATGGGTTGGGGAGGATGAACTTCGGCTCCTGGCCAATCTGGAACGGCGCCCATTTGTCCCAAAGTGCCAAAATCAAAAAGGCTCAGGTCCGACACAATCTGGTCGTCGGCTCCGCGCAGCCACAGTACAGGTGGTTTTTGCTCGAGAGTTAACAAATCCTCTACCGTACTACCCAGGTATTTAGGAGAAAGTGCATTGTTGGGTCCATAGATACCAGGACCTACACCTGGCCAGTTTTCAGAGGCCGTCATATCACCCGGATAGCGCTCTGGTCCCGTCTTTATAGCCAGCATACTCGAAAGCAGCGCTTCTTCTCTGGCAGGAACAAAAGGTGGCTTCCAGTAAAAAGCGTTCATCACGACCCTGGGTGATACCTGATGCTCACTGCTGCGATCTCCTTCGCTTATCAGACGAGCAAAGTCCGGATTGACCGTCCCGCCACCACTACCGGCAAAGTCTGCATAGGTAGCTGCCCCTTTGGCATCCTTACTGCCACCAAAGCCAAACGGAGATCCCGGTGCTACCAATGTGGTGCTCAAAATATTGGCAGCATCAGAAACCATCAGGCTATAGAGCAGCACACCTCCCAAGGAGTGTCCCACTACATGATATGACTCCAGACCTAAAATCTCCTTAAGCGCCAGGAGATCTTCGACCCAATCGGACATACCGCGCCTGGCATCAATCAGCAGGTCTTCAGTATCTCCATAACCCCGCAAGTCCGGTGCTATTCCCCGGTAAGAAGCTGGCAGAGCCAGCATTGCTTCTTCCCAGAAGGTACTGGAAGATACATTGCCATGGAGAAAAAGTACCGGTATGGCATCATCACTGCCAGAAAATAAAACATGCTGCCTTAAACGCGAGGTATCAATCAACTCAGAACGAATGCCTGCGAGCGGTGGAATACTTGCCATAAACACACTCCTTTGTCAAGCTCTTAGTCTATCGCGGAAATGCTTGCAAAGGTAAGTCTTTACCCGCACTCTTCACCTAAACTCAAAAAGCACCTATACTATCAGGGGTGTTACAGGCGCTGGAGTTAACCAATTTTGCCATTGTCGATACGCTCAGAATCAACCTCTCTGCCGGCCTTAACGTCTTAACAGGCGAAACAGGTGCTGGCAAGAGCATTCTGATTGACGCACTGGCACTACTCAGCGGCAATCGGGCTGAGGTCAGCTGGATTCGGCGCGGGTCGGAGAGTGCTTTAATCCAGGCCGTTTTTTGCCAAACCAGCATTGACTCCGCAGCACGGCGCATTGCAGCTGCCGGGCGCAGCACCGCCAGAGTCAACGGTGAGCTCGTCACAGTCACGGAGTTATCAGAGGAGCTTGCTGAGCTCCTCATCATTCATGGGCAGAATGCCTCGCAGATTCTGACCAGTGGCGTCCAGCAACGCCAGCTACTTGATCGTCAGCTAAGTCCACAGGCAAAAAGTATACTGGAGCAGTATGGGCAAACCTTTGCGAGCTACCAGCAAATACTGGCGCAGCTCGAGACCTTAAGTACAGCGATGCGCGAACGGGCACGCCGCATAGACATTCTGCAGTTTCAACTGGACGAAATCTATGCTGCAAACTTACAAGCAGACGAGCTTGAGAGCCTGCGTGAAGAGCTGAACAGCCTGCGCTATGCCGAACGCATCTTGCAAGCTGCTGGTGGTGCCAGCATGAAGCTCTCGGAGAATGATATCAGTGCCGTCAGCTTGATCGCTGAAGCGAGCCGCGACCTAGAGGCAGCCAGCCGTTTCAGCAAGGCGCTCGAGTCACTCAGTCATGACCTCAGTGAGGCACTCGCCAGTATCGAGGCCGTAGCACAAGAAATCGGCAGTTTTGTCAGTGGCTTTGAGGTTGAGCCAGGGCGACTTGAGGCGCTCGAGACTCGTATGGCTGTCATTGAAAACCTTCAGCGTAAATACGGTGACAGCATTGAAGCGATTTTGAGCTATGGTCAAATCGCTCAGAGTGAACTGGATGAACTCATACAGGCCGATGACCGCCTGGCTGAACTTGAACAGCAAAAAACCGAGTTGCAAAATCGCCTAAGGGCATTGGCTGGCGAGCTCAGCCAGGCCAGGCAGACCACCGCCAAACAACTCTCTAAAGCCGTCACTGCCAAGCTGCGCCCGCTAGGCATGAACAGCGCGGTATTTGCCATGGAAGTTCAGGCTACCGACAAACTGCAGGCTTCAGGTCAAGATAGCGTGACATTTATGTTCAGTGCCAATCTTGGAGAAGTGCCAGCACCCCTCAGCGCTGTCGCCAGCGGGGGTGAGCTATCCAGGGTGATGCTGGCTCTAAACGTAGTCACAGGCAGCGATATTCCCATACTGGTTTTCGATGAGGTTGATGCAGGCATCGGTGGAAAAACCGCTCGAGCCGTCGGGCAACTCCTTAAGCAGCTGGCACAACAGCATCAGATTTTGCTGGTAACGCATCTTCCACAGGTGGCGGCTTTTGCTGACACGCATTTCCATGTTGAAAAACTGGAAAGTTCTGGACGCACCATAACCAGAGTTACAACCTTGTCTGCCGAGGAACGTGAACAGGAACTCGCCCGCATGCTGGCAGGCACTGTAACCGAAGCGTCATTGGCGACTGCCAGGGAACTCTTGCGGGACACCCAACATCACCGCTAAACACTGACGCTAATAAGACTTACAGCTTCACTGTAAAAATCAAGAGCTCTTAGGCACCTGGTGCATTTCCTTGTGCGGCTTAGCCATGGGTGCTAGCTCAGGCTGAGACAGCGAGCAGACCTTGTGAATTGAAAATATACTCGACCTGTTCCTATTCGTGTCGCAATACGAGTTTATACCGAGCCCGATAACTTGGTTAAAGAATTAAAAAGCAATCCTCGCTTCCTAACGCTCTGCTCGGGATAAATCGTTGGGATAAACCCAACGATTTATCCAGAACTGGTATTAATGCACCTGCTTCCTGCAAGCGCGAAGTTTATGATGTCATAAACTCCCGTAAGCTAACTTGGTATTATTGTAATAATGTCCGCCACTACACTATGGCGTTAAATACTACGCCGCTAAATAATGTGGCGTTAAATGGAGAAACTTATGGCACTGAAAGACATTGAACTGCGAATTCTCGGCAGTCTGATTGAAAAACAGTACACCACCCCAGAAAACTATCCCCTAACAAGCAATTCTCTGCTTTTAGCCTGTAATCAGAAAAGTAGTCGTGATCCCGTTAGCGACTATATACTGCATGATATCGAATACGCCATGCAGGACTTGCGGGATAAAGGTCTTGTCAGCTCGCAGCGCGGCATCGCTGAACGCTCAGTCAAGCACGAACACCGTCTGGACAAAAGTCTTCAGCTGAGCAAAAAAGGCTTTGCTTTGCTGGCCGTGTTGATGCTGCGTGGACCACAAACACCCGGCGAACTTCGCAGTCGAACCGAGCGCTATACACAGTTTCAGGATCTGGCAGATGTAGAACAAAACTTACAAAAACTGCTCGAGCATCATCCTTCCCTCGTCAAAAACCTTGGTCGTGGACCTGGGCAAAGCCAGGACCGCTGGATGCACACGCTAGGTGTGAGTGAAGAGCAGCAACGCCCACGCGTAAGGAACAATCAGCCATCTGCCACACCGCAGCCAACCTCAGCAGCTCCCCAAACAGATCTCGAGCAGTTGCGTGCAGAGCTGGACGCCGTCAAACTCCAATTACAAGAGATAAAAGAGCATTTGGGCTTGTAGGCTATCCTCACCCAAAACACCAGCCCACTGCTCAAATCTCACCGTCTCTTTATCACAGCTTTATTCAACATAGAAGTTCCTAAGTAAATCCAAGCATCTTTTACTTGTAGCCCTTGCATTTCTGCTAAATCACACAGGCGTAGCTTCTGCACTAGTAAACGTCATTCCAGCGAAAGCTGGAATCCATAATGCGGTCTAACCACATGCAGAATACTTCTTTTTCCGCTGGGTCTTGGGGGCCAGCCTGCGCTGGCACGACGCACTGAGACTTTGAAGGGTTTTTCGTGGCGGTGCCAGAAAAAAAGAAGGGGCCGAAGCCCCTTGCAATTCATCATAGAAAAAGGTCTTATGCAGAGCCCGATAAATTGATTATAGATTTGAAAAGCAGTTCCTCGGTTCCTAACGCCCTGCTCGGGATAAATCGTTGGGTTTATCCCAACGATTTATCCGGAACTGGTATTAAGGGCTTAGAATTTCCAAAGTATAACTACTCGCCGCAGAGGCAGCGGCTCTCGTTCCAGTGAGTTCAAAAACACGAATGACGTCACCAGCGATCAGGCGCGCATACCTATCACCTGGACTGAGCGTTACAGTCGTGCCATCTTCACCTCTGACTTCAGCACGGAGCTCGAGTACCGAGTTAGAGCGAAACTCCAGGGTTCCACCTCTTGTAACCTTGTAAAAGTCCACATCACCGATAGACTCAATGGCACCTAGGTCTACATCCGAGAGGCTTATGGCTGTGGTCTCATTACCATTACCAGGCTCTCCTTGATCCTTGTAGTCCTCCACGTAGACGAACAATTTATAGTCTACAGCCGCATTTGACTGGTTGCGAATCCGTAGATAGTAGGTTCCCGCACTCACATCACGAATGACGCAGGCCCCTCGGCACACCTGATTGATACTGATAGCTTCGGTGGTCAAAACAGCCGCACCGAGACCACCACTGCCTGCAGCAAAGAATGCAGGTGAATTGCTCGAGGCATAGATGCTGCGATCAGCGTTGAAAACTGAGAGGTCGATGTTGCGGTCAAGTTCAAAGAATATGGCTTGACCTGCTGCCGCCTGCGCATTGCTCACATCTATTGCCAAAAGCTGAGTGTCCCCAGAAGCCAGCCTACCACTTTTCACCGACGTGTCAGGATCTGTCGGACTAACGACCTCAGCACCCAAAAACGAATCAACGACGATCTGCGCTGAACCCCTTAGGGTAACTTCATCAACAGTTTCAGCCGTGACGGTGTAATTTCCATCCTGCATCGGTGCAGTATAGGTCACCGTAAGCCCAGTCCGACTACTAAAAACCGTACTCGGATCCCTGGTGTCGTTACTCCCCAGACGCCATAAAATCTCGGAGGTGGTTTGGAAATTAGTCGATGCAGTTAGCGTAACCGTACCACCTGGTCTCACAACCGAAGGATTCGCCGTAACCGTCACCGTCTTAGGGTCGATCGTAATTGTACATGCTGTCAGTAGCAGAAAAACTGCCAAAATACCTGTTCTATACATAATCCTCCATTCACAGCCCATTTTACGCCGCACAAATCAAAGTAGATGAGGAAAGCTCAACTCTTTCCTCACAAAAACTTTTATCAAAGCCCTCCTGGATAACAACCTTTTGGCAGCATAGCCAAGCAAAACGCTGGAACACGCCCATGAATCGCAGGCTAGACGCGAAAAGTCATCACTCATATTAAGCTTCAAGCATGCTATGGTCGAACTTCGAGCGTGTAGCTACTCTGCGCTGAGGCAGCAGCGCGGTTATTACCCTCGACGTAAACACGTACATAAGCGCCATCGTCCGGTAGTTCAAAGCTCTCACCAGGTTGCAAAGTCTCTAGTACCGTTGCACTGTCATCAATATCCAGCACAGCAGCACGTAGTAGCAAGGCAGAGCTCGAGTTAAATTGCAGTGTCCCAGTGGTATTCGAAACAAAGTAATCCACATCTCCCAAACGCTCAATAGCGCCACTAGTCTCCTCTTCAATCACGCTAGCACTCGCTGTTATATTATTCTGTGGCTCACCTGGGTCCTGATAATCCTCAATAAACACGTATAGCTCGAAGGTCACCACTTCTGTACCAGGATTTGTGATACGCAGCAGATATTCACTCTTTGCAGCATCCTGAATAATACAAGCACCACGACAGGTCACCTGAGGCGTAATGGCCTGCACAACAGCCCGTGAAGACTGAAGACCTTCCTTGCCAGTTGCGAAAAACGCACTGGATGAGCTGGAAGCGAGCGTCGGTCTTTCAGCAGCCGCTTCAGAAGCGCCCATAAGCTCCAGATCAATAGCCTGGTTCAATTCAAAGTACAGGGCTTCACCATTTAGGGTATCAGCCTCACTAACCTTGATGAGTAGAAGACGACTTTCGCGCGCACCCATCGCCTTAAAATCAACTCTGGTATTGGCATCTGCAGCAGGACTCAGCTCTTTTCCCACCACTGTAATGACAATAGCGTCACTGACATCGCCATCTTCAGTGCTGGCTGTAAGGGTATAAAAACCATCACGATTTGGCGCCTGGTAAATAACCTCTGCGCCAACACGCCCCTCAGGAAAGGCTATATTTGGACTGCGTCCATCATTCGCACGCCAGCTAATCTCCGAGGCTGCCAAACCATTAACTTCAGCAGTTAGCCGAACGCGCAATTCCTGAGCATTCGTCGTCTCTCTATTCAACACCGATCGATCGGCAAACACACTGACCGTTCGTGGCCCCGTGTTGATGACACAGGATGTCATCAACAGCAGACCTACCAACCAAAAGAAACGCTTCATCATGTCCTCCCTCATCCACTACCCAATCAATACCCTAAAGGCCTACAACACTCAACTATTGAAGATATCGTGCTGCCCCCCAGGTCTTAGTAACAATTCTCTCATTCAAGTGCCATCACAAAGGGATAAAGGTCTGGCGCACCTGCATGGACTTCAATCTCGAGATCCTCATAGCATTCAGACAACTCCTGACACAAGGCTGTGGCCAGCTCTTTTCCTACCGTCGCACTATAAAACAAGGTGCCAATTTCATAGTCCTGTGCCACACCCTTTAAGAGACCAAGCAAGCAGGCTTCAGCCGAATTTTCTGCCAGTATCAACTTATCGTTTAGCAGACCAATATACTGGCCTTCCTGCACTGTGACACCATCGATAGTGGCACTACGCGAGGCAGTTGTAACCTCGAGCGTCAGTGCGTTTTCAGCTGCCTCGCGCATGGGCTCCAACAATTCTGACAAGCTGGTATTTTCCCCAAACAGCACTGCTGCTGCCAGACCCTGTCCCAGAGTGCGGGTTGGTAGCACCTCAATCTTTTTTTCAGTAATGAGCTCCTGAACCCGCTCAGCTGCCATAATGATGTTTTTATTATTGGGCATGATGATGATGTCATCAGCGCCAACGCTGCGTACTGCGTCAGCAATATCCTGCACGCTGGGATTATTTGTCTGACCACCACCCACAACCCGCGCACCCAGACTGCGAAAAACCTTAGTGATGCCATAGCCATCACTAACCACCACCAGACCTGTTTTGACCTGCTGCGTCTCGCTCAAATCACTGCCAGCAAGGATTTCGGAGTGTTGCTCACTCATATCCTCGACCTTAGTCCGCACCATCTTGCCGTAGCGAGCCACTAGCGCCAGGAGCTGTTCAGGCTCTTCGGTATGAATATGCCCCTTTACAAAACCCTCTGCACCAACCACCAGCAATGAATCACCAAAAGGAGCCACGAGTTCCTGGATTTCAGTTGTCGGCACCGTCACATCAGACAATAAAAACTCGGTGCAAAAACCAAATTCTTCCTCTTCAAACTGCTGCTGGGCGCGGTTGACAATCTTGGGGGGAGCTGGCAGGTCCCTACCTTCAAAGTAGGCAATTATACCCTCTAGGATACGCAAAAAACCCAAGCCACCAGCATCGACCACACCCGCTTGCTTAAGAATGGGAAGCATCTCTGGCGTCTTATCAAGCGCTATCTGACCTGCTAGGTGCGCTTCCTTGAAAACCTCGAGAGGTGTGCTTTTTACCTGAGCAGCAGCTCCCTCGGCGGCCATGCGCACTACCGTGAGGATCGTCCCTTCAACAGGCTTCATCACCGCTGCATAGGCTGCCATGGTCGCCGACTCAAGAGCAACAATGACTGACTGGGCATCTAGGTGTTTTTTATTTTTTACCGCTTCAGAAAAGCCTTTCAGAACCTGGGATAGAATCACACCAGAGTTACCTCGGGCACCGAGCAGTGAGCCATAGGACAAAGCGTGAGCAAACTCGGGCATGGCTCTAGGGTTTTCTTCCATGAGTTGCCTGCGCACACTTTGCATGGTCAAGTGCATATTGGTACCGGTATCGCCATCGGGAACCGGGTAAACGTTTAAGGCATTGACTTCCTCGATAAACACGCCCAGCCATTCGGTGGCGTAGCTAAATGCACGACTTAATTCCTTGGCCGATAGGGTTCCAGAATGCGCCTCAGGCACGACTAACCCCTGCAATGTGTACTGTGATGTTCTGCAGGTTAATCCCGGCAAATGCCTTCGCCGCGTAATGTACCCGTTCCTGAATGGAATCTGCAACTACTGGAATACTCACACCGTAGGCGATAACCACATGCAAGTCTACATCTGTGGTGTTTTCGCTGCGCACAACCTCGACCCCTTCATCGGCCTGTGAGACTCCCAAAATGCGCTTGATTCCCTCACGAATACCTGCGGGTGCCATACCCACAACACCCGGTACCTCATGTGCTGCCAAGCCAATGATGGTTGCGAGCGCCCCATCCGTCACAATGATCTTGTCAATTTCAGTCAAGGGTTGCTGTTTACGGCTCCCTCTTCTTGCTTTCGTATTTTCCGCCATGCGCACCTCCAAACCCTCCAAGTTGTCTTATGATTTCCAGTTTACCGCACAAAACCTTTACAGGTCATCGCTTTAGAAGCAGAAGTCACTCACCGCCCAGATATGCCTATCACAAGCCAATCAGTCTGGCACATCCCACACTTCCACAACCTGCTCGAGAACGGCCGCCTCCGGATTGTGCTGCACGACAAACTGATGGACCCTGGCCAATAAGGCCTCGAGCCACACAGCATCATGACTGATGGCTGAAACACCAATACGCTCCCAGCCATGTGCGTTCAAACCATCAAGGCGCGCTACAGAAATAGGAAAGCGGCTTTTGAGTTTTTCAGTGATAGGCAAAACATGAGCGCGTTTTTCCTTGAGGCTACGCACCCATTCCATGTGCAGGTCAACAACATAAACCGCCAGATAAATCTTGGAAGCTGACATACTCCGTAGCTTACTTTATCTGTGGTCAGTAGCGCTCAAGCATGGTTCTAAGCTACTCCATACCAGCGGTATAGCCTGCGCGACGCAAGGCCCGAATCAAATCCATTGTCGTGGTGGTGCTGGGATCATACTCAACGGACGCTTGTTGGTCCGTACCGGCATCAACTTTTTTGACACCTTCCAAAAGCATGAGTGCACGCTGTACCTGGAGAGCTCCATCTTCAGTGGTCATGCCCCGCACACCCAAAATCACTCTAGTCATCATTCTCCTTTCTGGTTACCACGCGACCCGAGAGTGCGACTGTAGAGCGTGATGTCCTGCTCTTGATACTGCCTGGCATTCAGAGCAGCACGGGCGACAGTGTCGTGGCGAACCTGCAAGATGCTCAGATCATATACTGCCGCGTCATAGGCACTTTTGGTGAGCGCTTCAAGCAAAACATCATAAGAGGCGTTTGCCAACTCTGTGGTTGCCAAGCGCAGGGCAAATACCTGCGGTCGAACACCATTCCAAATTGCCTGGGCAAGTACAAAACCCGTCACCTTATCTGCTTCCAGACTAACAAAGGAATGACCACTGCGTGAGTAAAAAATCAGACTTCCCCGAGACAGAACTGGGGCTAGACCATACCTTTCAGCATATTCACGGTCAATCAATTCGAGCGCATCCAGGTGCTCGAGGCTTACTGGCTGGACGTAGCTTCGGCCTGCCATGTGCCCGACATCCCTCCCTCCTTGCTGAGCAAGCGACAGCGCAGTTCCATACCCTTGGTGATTCCCTTAAGCATGTCATAAAGTGTTAACGCTGCCACACTGGCAGCCGTCAGCGCTTCCATCTCCACACCGGTTTTGCCGGTTGTCTTGCACAAGGATTCAAACCGGACACCACCCTCATAAACAGTTCCGCGCACACTAACCTTGCTAAGAGGTAAAGGATGACAAAGCGGAATCAGCTCCGCCGTGCGCTTGGCCGCCATAATGCCAGCCAATTCCGCCACCACGAGTGGGTCACCTTTTTCCAGCTTGCCATCTTGCAACTGCACTAAAACCTCTTTAGGCATCAGCACAACACTCTCGGCTACCGCCTGCCTAAGCGTGTCCTGCTTGGTTGAGACATCTACCATTATGGCCTTACCGTTTTCAAAATGTGTGGACATAGTTTTGAGTATACGGCATATCGGCATCACAGACTGTGGGAGGAGTTAGCACCGGAGCACTATAGGAAGTGGTCAGTATTCAGGAGTCAGTGGTCAGCATGCTTCAGCATGACCCTGTAAATGGCAACCTTAACAGAGCCCGTCTTTTGCACGCGTATTTCAAAACTGAGTGTCATACCACAACGTCTCAGGATTAGAGTTATCCCACAGCTCATAACTCGCTTTAAGAAAATACAGTCCATGCGGTGGGGCGTTTTCACCTGCCTGCCTACGGTCACGGGTTGCCAGCAAGCGCGGAATATCTTCAGGCTTCAGCTTGCCCTCCCCCACTCGCAGCAGCGTTCCTACCACTGCGCGAACCATATTGCGCAAGAAACCATCTGCGGCAATAAGCAAACTCAGATTGCGGTCTCGCTGCTCGAGCCTACAAAGATGAACTGTACGAACCGTGCCGCGGTGCTCCTGCGTTGCCAGAGAGGCAAAGTCCTGCTTACCTTCAAACAGCCTGGCGGCTGCCTGCATGGCGACAACATCTAGTTGCTGATAAAGATGCAGCACTCGCAAGCGGTCTAAACACACACCCCGCAAATCAGCTCGAGCCAGGCGCATCCTGTAACAATAGGCGCGGTAGTGGCAGCCATATTGGGCTTCAAAGCTGGTAGCTACCTCTTCGATACCCAAGACCCGTACATCTGGCGGTAAGTATGCGTTTATAGCGCGCTGCAAAGCGGTTATCGGCAAATACGTACTTGTATCAAAGTGGCAGACCATCGCCAGTGCATGAACACCAGCATCAGTACGTCCAGCCGCGCAAAGCGGTGAGTGAGTCCCGGGAAGGTTTGTCAGGGCTGCCTGTAAGACCCCCTGAACGGTACGTTCGCCTGTCCGAGCCTGAATCTGCCAGCCAAAAAATTTACTCCCGTCATACTCGAGTGTTAGTTTGAGTCTGCGCATCCCCACCCGCTCACCTCCTAGGGCATACTCGAGCTGCTCCAGCTTGAGCCGTTGGCGGTTTGTGCTGGGGAGATGGCATCATGGAATCAGCGACCCTCATGGCTCCATATTACAGGGATTAGGCAAAAAGCAGAAAGGATACGGTACGAAGAAAATAAAGGAATGAAGACAATACTCATGGCTTTCAACTCATTGCTCAGAACTCATTATTGATTGCTGCCTGGATTTTCGCTATGGAGCTACTACGCTGTATTCTATGCACAGTAACGCAAAGAACGCCCCAGGCAGCCTGAATGTGCCAGCATACCTGCTATGGCCCTGCCACCCCTACATGACACCATTGCCGCTATTGCCACAGCACCCGGGGTTGGTGCCATCGGCATTATCCGACTTTCAGGGCCAGATAGCTATGCTATTGCCCATCAAATCTTTCAGCCAAAACGCCAGCTTGATATTCGCCAACTTGCTGCTGGTCGCGTCATCTATGGCAGGATTACAGAGGCAGAGGAACTGGTAGACGAAGCGCTGCTACTCAGCTTTCGCCAACCGCATTCCTACACCGCGCAGGATGTCATCGAGCTGCAAAGCCACGGGGGGCCAGCAGTGCTGCGCAGAGTGCTCGAGCTTTGCTTGAGCCAAGGAGCACGACTGGCACAACCAGGCGAGTTTACCCTGCGCGCTTATCTCAATGGTCGGCTTGACCTCAGTCAGGCTGAAAGCGTGCTCAATCTGGTCAATGCCCAGTCGGACAGCGCACGCAGGCAGGCGGCTCTAGGGCTGGGCAAAGAACTCAGTCGCCAGCTCGACCTCATTCAGTCCGATATTACGCGCGTCTATGGCAACATACAAGCCGTCTTTGATTATCCAGATGAGGGTGTGCCAGAAAGCGAGCGACAGCTCCCTCTGGCAAGAGCCATTGCGCGTATCGACCAACTCCTGAAAACAGCCAAAGCAGCACAAATTGTTCGCCAGGGTGCGCGGCTGGCCCTTATTGGCAAACCCAATGCTGGCAAATCCAGCCTGCTCAATGCCCTGCTGGGTTATGAACGCTCCATCGTCAGTGACCTACCAGGTACGACCCGTGACTATCTGGAGGCCCCGCTGGACTTGGAAGGCGTACCCGTGATTGCCATCGATACCGCTGGCTTGCGCGATACCCAGGATCACATTGAAGCGATCGGGGTGACACGAGCACAAGAGTTTGCCAAACATGCTGATGTGACACTCTTACTACTTGACGGTAACGAAGTGCTGACCGAGGATATCCACACGATCCTGGCAGAACTCGAGACAGAACGCCTGATCGTCGTAAAGAGCAAATCCGATCTGCCTCAGCTCTGGCAAGAAGCAGACCTCGGTATGGCAGTTCAGGCTGTATCTACCGTCACAGGTAAGGGAATAGCAACCCTAAAAGACTACATTCGCACCAAGCTCTTGGGTGACGCAGGCAGCAGTGAGTTGTGGCTGGGTAGCGACCGGCAGGCTGAGATTCTCAAAGCTGTGCGCGAACTGATTATTCAGGCACAAAACGCTCCAGATGAGCTCGCAGCGCTGGATCTGGAAGACGCTTTACGACAACTTGCCGAATTTACCGGCCGCAGTGACATCGCTGAGGAAACCCTCGAGCATATCTTTGCCAACTTTTGTGTCGGCAAATGAGTTTCATACCAGTTCCGGATAAATCATTGGGTTTAGCCCAATGATTTATCCCGAGCAGAGCGTTAGGAACCGAGGAACTGGTTTTCAAATCTATAATCAATTTATCGGGCTCCGTATTAGTTCAGATAACCACGAACTTGATCATTCTGTAAATCTGCGGGCAAGCTGTAGTTTTCATCGGTAGCTGCCACAGTCTCCTCAAAACGTGCCAGACGGAAAGGCTCGAGGCTCACCGCTTGGCTTTCACCCGTTAAAATCATCTCTGCCATACAAGCTCCTATGGCAGGCGCTTTCTTAAAGCCCGAGCCACTCATGCCAAGCGCCAGGAATAAACCATCAATACCAGGGGCCTGGTCTAAAATCGCTTTGGCATCAGGCGTGATATCCAGAACACCCGCACGCCCCGACAGATAACGCTGACGCTCTAAACCCGGGATGCGCCGCGCTCCATAAAGCTTAGCCAGGTCTACGAAATCAGGATCGGCTGCTAGCTCATAACTATCTGGGTCAGGCACAGGGTTGCGGTAGGCACTCAAGCCTACCAGCGTCGCCCCATCAGCATCGGGGCGGCAGTAGATACCATTGGCGCGATCGATACAAGTCAGATGTCCCGCTGGGCCGCGCCCTAGTTCACCAGGTCGTTCAAAAAACGCCAGCTGCACCCTCGCCATAGTGATAGGCAGGTGAATATCAAAGGCACTCAGCAGCGGCAACGACCAGCCACCATTAGCCAGAACAACGACAGGGGCGTGTATAACCCCTGAGCTTGTTTCAACGCCAGTGACACGACCCTGCTCAATGCACAGACCTGTAACAAGACACTGTTCCATGATGCTTGCACCCTGACGCTGGGCCGCGTGGACGAGACTCGTGGTGGTTGCCACAGGGTCAGCATAGCCGCTATAGGGTTCATAGGCGACCAGGCAATCATCTGCCAGTTGCCAGTGAGGTTGCAGTTCGCGCAATTCTGCTGCTGACACCACCGATGTGGCTACACCTATAGCTTGCAGGCGCTGCACATTACGTTTTAATTTGTCATGATCCTCTGGTAACACCAGTTGCACAAAACCCGTCTGGACAAAGCCACAGTCTCCACCAACGCGTTCAGCCCAGTTCTGAAACCAGGGTAGGGACGCTTGGGCCAGAGCTGCTTCTGGCATGTTGCTGTAGTGCGTACGAACCAACGCCCCCGACCGGCTGGTTGCACCCGAACATACTGCCCCTCGGTCAACCAGTGCAATGTTTCGCATACCCAGACGCGTCAGATGAAACGCGATACTTGCCCCGATCACACCAGCGCCAACAACGACAGCGTCAACTACCTTCTTCATTTAAAGTTCCTCATAGGCGGGCAAGGTCAAGAAAGCTACAAAACCATCCGTCAAAATAAGCTCATCCATAATGGCAGCGGCTTTATCAAAGTGAGTGTCTCCATACTGGTTTTTGAGGCGCTTCAGTTCCTCATCACGCAGTTGTTCATAAAGCGCCTGACTAACTGGCCTGCCATCATCCAGCATCGCGTTGTTACGCATCCACTGCCAGATTTGTGCCCGTGAGATTTCAGCGGTAGCAGCATCTTCCATCAGGTTGTAGATTGCCGCTGCGCCGTTACCACCTAACCAGGCATTGAGGTACTGAATCCCCACATCGATGTTCATCCTGAGTCCGGCCTCAGTGATGCTTCCGGGGAAATCCGTATTGAGCAGATCAGCTTCGCTCACCTGCAACTCCTCACGCAGGATATGTTTCTGATGGGGTTTGTCAGCCAGAACCTTGTCAAAGGCTTCTCTCGCAACCGGCACCAGATCCGGATGGGCAACCCAGGTCCCGTCATAGCCTTGACTCGCCTCACGGGTTTTGTCCTCGAGCACCTTGCTGAAAGCTTTTTGATTCACGGCTTCATCACGGCGACTGGGAATAAAGGCGGCCATACCACCAATGGCATGCGCACCCCGTTTGTGACAGGTTTTAACCAAAAGCTCCGCGTAGGACTGCATAAACGGAACCGCCATAGTGACCTGAGCGCGGTCTGGCAGCGTTTTATCCTGGTGGCTACGCAATTTCTTGATAAAGCTGAAAATATAATCCCAGCGTCCAGCATTGAGACCCGCCGAATGGTCGCGAAGTTCATAGAGAATTTCTTCCATTTCAAAAGCAGCGGTAATCGTTTCGATCAGTACGGTAGCGCGGACGCTGCCTTGGGGAATGCCAAGCAGTTCTTGGGCCAGCTTAAAGGCATCATTCCACAGGCGAGCCTCCAAGTGGCTCTCGAGCTTGGGTAGATAAAAGTAGGGACCACTGCCCTGCTCGAGCAGATAGCTAGCGTTGTGAAACATATAAAGACCAAAGTCCACCAGACTGGCAGACAAAGCTTCTCCGGCAAGACTCAGGTGTTTTTCCGGCAGATGCCAGCCACGCGGACGAAGCAGCAGCGTGGCTAGTCCACTATCATTCAGTCGATAGTCCCGATCACGTTCCGCGTCATGCAGACTGATGGTCTTGCGCACAGCGTCATAGAGATTGATCTGACCTTGAATGACGTTATGCCAGGTCGGTGACATGCTGTCTTCAGCATCGGCCATGAACGCTCTAGCACCACTGTTCAGGGCATTAATCATCATTTTGCGCTCTAGTGGCCCAGTGATTTCCACACGGCGGTCATTCAGATCGGCAGGTGCGGCTGCAACCTGCCATTCCTCCTCGCGAACAGACTGGGTTTCTGATAAAAAATGAGGTAGCTCACCTGCATCAAAGCGCGCCTGGCGCTCATCGCGAGCAGCAAGTAAAGCCAGCCGCTTGGGGTTTAACACCACATGTAACTGTGCTAAAAACTCGAGTGATTCCGCTGTTAGTATCCGATCAAAGTGTGGCTTACCCGGCCCCAAAACTCTGATTTTTTCTACCATAACTACCTCATTTCTTTGCTGGTCGCAATCATGCCTCAAGATCTTTGGTCTTAATCCAAAGATCCCATCGTAAACCAGTTGCATTCACAAAACCATCCTTACACTATTCAGCTAAAGATCGCGTCTCAAAAGCTACTTTCAGCCAACCTTAGCTGTTGCAAGAGCTGGGCAGCTACCGAAATAGCAATCACCTGGGGCTGCTTTCCAGCGATGCTCGGCAGTCCAATAGGGGTAGTAATCCGCCGCAGGCATTCAGCACTGTGTCCTTGCTCTCTTAGTCTCTGCTGAAAATGCGTCCATTTAACACTGCTGCCGATCAACCCCATAAAAGCGAAGTTATCTTCACGCAAGGCCACATCAAGTATGGCGATATCCTCAGCGTGATCATGCGTCATCACTAGTAGATGGCTACCTTTTGGCAAGTCTGCAACCACAGTCTCGGGAACTGGTGCATGAAGCTTGTGAATGTTGGCAAAACCCTTAAGAAGCGCCTGGGACTCGAGCTGCTCTTGACGCGAGTCGATGAGGTAAAGCTCAAGTGGCAAGGTCGCCAAAACTCCCAGCAGCGCCCAGCCCACATGACCCGCACCAAAAATCGCTACAGTTTCCCGCTCTGAGGTCATGTATTCCAGCATCACCCTCACCTCTCCCCCACAACACTGCACACCATAGTCACCACCTTGCAGATTCAGTTTTACACTGAGTTGCTGCGGCGTAGCTACGCCGCCTGTCAACATAGCTCTGGCTTTGGCAATGCAGTGCGCCTCTAGGTTGCCCCCACCAATACTGCCACAAATCTCTCGTTGTGTCACCAGCATTCTGGCACCAGGACCGCGTGGCACATGACCACGTGTTTCGGTAATCGTTATGAGAACCACCGGAACTTTGTTGTGCAATAAGCTGTTGAGTTGCTCGAGCCATTGCATAACGCTCATTATACGTGCTGCTCCTAAGTACCTGGCACTCAGGCCAATGTAATACCAGTTCCGGATAAATAAGGCAATGTAAGCAAGGCATCAGCACCGTCTGCCGAAGGCCGCTAGAGTAGACAGGATGTTAGACCTAGCGATTATTGGAGCCGGCCCCATCGGTTTAGAAGCAGCCATTGTGGCCAAGCGGGCCGGGCTGGATTACCGCATTTTTGACAAGGGCTGTATTGTCAACGCCATTGCGAACTACCCAACCTACATGACCTTTTTTACTACCTCAGAACGGCTCGAGATAGGTGGACATCCACTGGTAAGCGCGACTGACAAACCGACCCGCAAGGAAGCGCTGGATTACTACCGTAAGGTTGTACAAAACGAAGGTCTTCAGATCGAGCAATATACTAAGGTGACCAGCCTAAAGCGCCTGGGTCAGGATTTTGAGTTAACCACCACCGCCAAGGGACAAAGCGCTACTGTCAAAGCGCACAAGGTCATGGTAGCGACAGGTTACTTTGACAACCCCAAGCTGCTTGGCATTGATGGCGAAAACCTGCCACATGTAAGCCACTACTACACAGAGGCCCATCCGTTTTACCAGCGCAACGTCACGATTGTTGGTGCTGGTAGCAGCGCTGCTGACGCTGCACTTGACCTGTATCGTGGAGGTGCCAAGGTCACAATGATTCACCGCGGTGCGGACTTCAGGCACAGTCTGAAGTACTGGATCAGGCCGAATCTGGAAAACCGCGTCAAGGAAGGGGCTATCACCGCTCATTTCAACACTACAGTACGCGCCATCACGCGTGAAGCCGTCATCGCCGAAAAGCAAGGGCAAAGCTTTACGATTCCAGCTGATCAGGTGTTTTTACTCACCGGATATTACGCCAGCACCAGGCTCTTCGAACAGGCAGGCGTGCGGATACGCCCTGAGGACTTTTCCGTGGTACTGAATCCCGACACCTTCGAAACTAATGTTCCGGGCCTGTATGCGGTGGGATCTGCCGGATTTGGTAGTCGCACCAGTGATGTCTTTATTGAAAATGGTCTGGTTCAGGTAGCGCAGGCAATGGAACACTTGTTGTCACAAGTGGATAAGGCGGTACTCGAGTACCGCCAGTGACACCCCAACAACCTTCTGGCAATCAGCTACGCCTGCAACATATGACAGCACCTTATGGCTGTAAGCGTAGCACCTTATGAAAGTCACGGCGCACGATGGCATCGAGCAAGGCATGGTAGGCGTAACCAGGGCGAACACCTTCATGTTTGGCATATGAGATGACAACATGAAGCACATACAGCTCGCGCCTGGCATTATAGATATCATAAGCAAGCGTAGCGCCTGACTGGCTGAAATGTTCAGTGAAGTGCCGATCGATCCTTTCCAGGATAAGCGGAGCGTCCGCCTCAGCCGCCGCATAGTCCTCATACAGCAGGCTTAGAATTGCCAGTGACGCGCCATCTCGCTCTGCATCGGTAAGTGCCACAAGCGCATAGGGATGCAGATGCTGCGTCTCCAGGTGCTTTTCCCTCGCCTGATCTGTCAGCATAGCGAGTGGCTCAACGAAATCACTCCAAAAAAAGCTTGGCTGATAGATACTTACTTGCAAGATATCCGCCGTCAGTGCGTAGATACCATCCACCAGCGCCTTGTAATCGGGGGCGTCTGCCAGACTTGGCACATCCTGGCGGTAGGCCTGCAACAACATACGAGCAAAAGCTTCTTCCGAGCTACTTAACATCAAGTCTTGGGTAATAATCAGCGTAGCGCTTCCGTTCACGCCTCTAAAAGGATCACCAGCCTCTCTGGAAAAGTCAGCCTCACGGTAAAAACCCAGACTGCCTGCAGGGTCATTGCGGGTATATCCGCGCTCGAGTAAAGCCTCAGTCATCTGCTCAGTATCAGGAATAAGCAGCGGCTCGAGCAAGAGAGCTTCAAAGGGAGGTGGCTCGAGCCTTAAACTGCTGGCTAACGAAAAAAATGAATAGCCCGTAGTCTCAGACATACCCTCAGCCAGAAAACCAGCCTCAGCACCCAAACCGCTGATATTGCGCCTTGCACCTGCTTGCAACCAATCCAGGGCTGCTTCCTGGTTATCCAGAAAATCCTGCTGAGCGAACATCATCGGGGCATTTTCGACCAGCCTCAGTAAAACCTCATCAGCGAAGTGAATGCTGCTGTGTGACTGACGCAAGAGTGAAAGATCAGGTACAGCCTGTAAAAGCCGCTGCAAGGGCAGGTTTGAAACCTGAGACAGCATCGGGGTCAGACGGGACAGTCTGCGTTTCTCAGCCATATCATCATTGGTGATAAAGAGTGTCATGACGTCTTCGGTAACGGTTGCACTCAAACTAAACTGCCCATCTTCCGCACGCGCTTCAATGAACTGCTCACTGCCCTCTGCGCGAACTGTACCCGCAAAGGGCATAATTAGCCCTGTGAGCGCCAGATGTCCGTAGACCTCATCGCCCAATTGCGAAATCGTTACAGTGAGGTGGCTGTCATGATCCAGGTAATGCCCGGATACGCCGTAAAGCGTCTGCCCCAGGACCAGCTGGCCTAGCAGCAAGAAACAGATAGCTCTAATAACACTGCCCATAGCTATCTGCCCAGCACCAGCCATTGCTACTCATATTGTTGCTCCATGACTTGAACATCCGGTCTTGCATGTCTAGATACATCTGCTGCATGGCGTAGTCGCCGCTGCTCATGCTACCGCTTCCAAAAGAGGGCTCTTGATACCAGGACTGTATCTCTGGCGTGGTTTCGACTTCCTGCAAGGTTTTACCAAGGAGCGTCAGCCACAACAGCCCATGACCACCCAGGGCGTTAAAGCGCTCAGTAGGGGCAAAGATGCCGTAAACACTGGCATAGTCCTGCCCGGTCATAACAATAAACCAGGCGTGGTGTGGCACGCCACCACGGCTAGCACGAATCATGCGTGCGCCAGAGAGCATGTCACCGCTCTGCCGCTCGACACTGACACTTTCAAAAGCCAAGGATTCTAAAAAGAAGCTAATGGCAGTGCTGACCACATCAGTTCCAGCGGGTGCTGAACCCTGAGTTTGCTGATTCATCCAGAAGATGGCTGCCGTGGTAGGGTCGCTGGGGTTTTCCAGCAGATAGATTAAATCTTGTCCCTGGTTTTGCTCGGCGGTGTAGTGCCAGCCTTTGGGTTTTTGATACTGACCACCCAGTTCGGCAATGGGCTCGAGTTCTGGAAACTTGCCACGCTGCAAAGGTGTCGCGGCTTGCGAAAACATGGCAGGATCAGCCCCTAAAAAACTCACCAGCAGTAACGCGGTACCACCCAAAGCCTCAAATTGGCTTGCCTCAGCGCTCAACAAGCCAATAATGCCAATCCCATCACCTTCGGAACTATAAGCAAGACTGGTAAGCAAAAACGCGCCATCCTCATTATCCAACTCATACAAAGTGTAGATAAAGCCATTCTCTTCCTGGCGACTGAGTTCGGTACTCACAGGAGCTACTTCCTCGAGTACTGCGTCTGTCAAAAAATCCGCCGTCATGCCTGCCTGATAGGGGACGGCAATCAGCACCATCGCCGCAGCGGAAGGATCATTCGGATTTTCCGCCACCATGACATAGCTGCCCGTCTCATCCACTTCGACACTCCAGCCTTGCGGCACTTTGAAGTTAAGTCCATTAGCACTGTAAGGAACCAGTGGGGGCAGGGCAAAACTGATACAAAAAACGCTCAACAGTACCAGGCAAGTGACGGTCTTCAAAGATTTCACAACAGCCTCCTAACGCAACGAAGGCTGCTGGGGGTATTGGCGCAAAAACGCACTTGCTTCATCCCAGCTATCAAATTGATGCTGCTTGTGTTCCCGCAAATCCAGGATGATGACGGTCAGTTGCTCATCCACCTGTTTAACGCGAACCACAAAGCCAGCCTCGAGCCTTCGTTTCATACAACCAGCCTAAAGATCTGGCGTGACAACAGCGTGACAGGTAAAGAACGTGGAAGTTACTGTCCCAAAATATAAGCAAACATCAGCGGCGCAACAATGGTGGCGTCACTTTCTATAATGAACTTGGGCGTATCCACATTCAGCTTGCCCCAGGTGATTTTTTCATTGGGTACTGCACCCGAGTAGCTACCATAACTGGTTGTCGAGTCACTGATCTGACAGAAATAACCCCACATAGGAATATCCGGGCGCTGCATGTCCTGGTGTAGCATCGGTACGACGCAGATAGGAAAATCCCCCGCAATGCCTCCACCAATCTGAAAGAAGCCAACGCTATGACTTTCAGCGGTTTCGGAGTACCAGCTTGCCAGCATCATCATGTACTCAATGCCACTGCGCACTGTGTGAACATTGCTAATTTCACCAGCCAGACAGTGTCCGGCAAACATGTTTCCAGTGGTGGAGTCCTCCCAGCCTGGGACGACTATGGGCAGGTTTTTTTCAGCCGCCGCAACCAGCCAGGAGTCTTTCGGATCAATCTGATAGCTGTCGCGTAGTGAACCTTTTTGAATGATTTTATAAAGAAACTCATGAGGGAAGTAACTCTGCCCAGCAGCGTCGGCTTCTTGCCACTCATCGATGAGTACTTGCTCGAGGCGTCTCATCGCCTCTTCTTCTGGAATACATGTATCCGTAACACGGTTCATGTGCCGCGCCAGCAACTCCCCTTCCTGCTCCGGGGTCAGGTCACGCCAGTTGGGGATGCGCTCATAGTAGTCGTGAGCAATCAGGTTAAAGAGGTCTTCCTCGAGATTTGCCCCAGTACAGCTAATGATCTGCACCTTGTCCTGACGGATCATCTCAGCCAGGCTTAAACCCAGTTCAGCGGTGCTCATCGCCCCTGCCAAAGTAATCATCATATAGCCGTCCTTATTCAGGTGCGCCTCGTAGGCTTTGGCTGCATCGATGAGTGCAGCAGCATTAAAGTGACGGTAATGGTGCTCGATAAACTGGCTGATGGGTCCCTTTGTCATTCCTAGATCCTTCCCAATATGTCATAATACAACTACGCCCAGCACCCCATTTTATCTTCCTTCGATCTAACAGATTAAGACTGAATATACACCGGATTACTCAGCGCCCTCCGCCAAGGATGTTTAAGAATATCTTCCACACTCACATACCTTGGGAATTTTGGATGTTTTTGAAAGTGCTTGAGTTCCTGCTGAATACTGCCAAGTGAAGCCTCAGCCACCACTTCAAGACGCAGATAAGCCCCCTCAGCCTGCCAATCAAAGCTGTCACAAAAATCATCAGCCTCAATAAGTGTTTCCCGAATTGGGCCTGCTGAACCCAGCCAGCAGACTTTATCGCCTCTCGCCCCACGGACTCGAGCTTTGGCTGCGTAGCTTTGACCTGCGGTGACCGTGTCACCCATCCTGGCTTCACCAAGGCTAAACTCGAGCGCGGGACCCTCCGGGCTTTCACTCACAAAGGCACGCCCCTGACGAATTGCTTTGATCACAGCCGCCTGCGATAGTTCTTCTAGTTCCAAAAACGTGGTAGGCGAGCCAAGATGTAAAATTTCGGGGTCGGGATCAGGATAGCCCGGTTGATGCCGGTCAGACCCCCCCACCAGAGTCAGGCATCGACCTGTCTTAAGGACAGCCTCATAACGTGCCAGCGATTCCCAGTTTTTAAGGACCCAGGGTCCCTGCCAGACTTCAAAGCTATCAGCTTTTTCTGGTATGGCATACTCCCAGTCACAGCCTAAGCAGTTGGGCAGGGCTTTAGGATGATTGACCGAAAATAGCCCACCACGGCTATGCACGTGCTCGATGATGGTGTCAAGGTCAGTGTCACCAAGAATCCGAAAATCGACCCAGCCCTCGATACCCCAGACATTGGCATGCCCACGATAAGTGGTCAGTTCTTCGCCGCAAATAAGTAATAGCTCGCTCGAGTTTAACTCAGCAAGCTTGCGGTGATGGCTGTGGGTATTGTGATCGGTTATGGCTAGAAAATCTAAGCCACGGTCTTTAGCAACGGCCAGCAAATCTTCTACAGAACCCTGGGCATCACTGTAGTAACTGTGGCTTTGTAGATCACCTTTGTACCAGCCAGCTCCCACTCTTACAACTGACTTAGAAAGGGTCGGCTCGAGCTTGCTTCTGGGACTTGTATCTAGTCTGATTTCAACCGAATAAATGCAACCTTCTGGGGCAATTTTGGCAAGTCCCAAGATGACCTGCCAGCTTCCTGCCGTGATGTCTCCGGGAATATAACCGGGCGTTGCCTCATCGGTGGCTACAAAAACGGTCCTTCTGGCACTGCCACTCCAGCCCCTAAAGCCTGAAATCGAAGGAAAAACTTGAACACTTGGGTCCAGTAAACCCAGATCCAGAATGCTCCCTTCGGAAAACATGTAGCTGAGGTCAATACGCGTAACACCCGAGGGTACATCAAAACTCAAGTAAAGGTAAGGGTTACTGACATTGCTGGCCGTAAGCCTGCCCGAAAAACGAATCATCCCAACCTCACACCGTCTGCATTAAACAGGTGCAGATGCCCGGGCTCGATATTTAGGTGCGTTGTCTCAGTAATCTCAGGGCTTTCATCGCCAAAGAGTCTGGCGGTGACTAGACTATCTTCCACACTGAAGGTAATCAGAGTCTCGGGTCCCAGAGGTTCCGTCGCGTAGACCTTGCCCGGCAGACTCCAGGGACCAGTTTCTGAACTCAGGTGCAAATGTTCAGGACGAATACCCAAATTAAAACCTGCGCCATCAGCAAAAGGTTCAAGCAAGCCTGCGAAAGCTGAAGCGTCGAGGCTAAATGTACTTGCATTAAAGATCAGGTTTTTGGCCTGTCGTTGCAAAGTGACCTTGAGTAGATTCATCGGAGGGCTGCCTAAAAAATTGGCAACAAAAGTGGTGGCGGGTTTTCGGTAAACCTCGAGAGGTGCTGCCATCTGCACAATCTTGCCATTTTGCATCACTGCGATCCGGTCAGCCAAGGCCATCGCTTCGGCCTGGTCATGGGTAACATAAATTGACGTTACTCCCAATGATCGCTGCAAGTGCTTGAGAAAACTGCGGGCCTCAAGGCGCAGCTTGGCGTCAAGATTACTTAGTGGCTCATCAAACAAAAAAATCTGCGGCTTATGAACCACGGCCCGTGCAACGGAAGTGCGCTGCTGCTGACCACCTGAAATCTGTGCGGGGCGACGCTCGAGCAAATGTGCAATCTGCAAACTCTGGGCAACCTCCTGGGCACGCTGACGCCGTTCCTCAGCCGGTCTTCCTCGCACCTTGAGCGGATAGGTGATGTTTTCGGCAATGGTCATGTGTGGATAAAGCGCATAGTCCTGAAAAACCATGCCAATATCGCGATCTTTGGGCGGGATTTTAGTCACATCTTTGTCGCCCATAAAAATCTGACCTCTGCTGGGAGGCTCGAGTCCGGCAATCATGCGCAAAGAGGTGGTCTTGCCACAGCCCGAAGGACCCAACAGACAAATGAACTCGCCATCTTTTATATCAAAAGACACATCATCAACGGCTGCAACCGAGCCAAAAAGCTTTGTGATGTTTCGAAAACTTAAACTCGCCATCAAAAACCCCAACTTTTACAATCTGATCTTGAAATTGTATCTTCCCGCACGTAAATAACTACTTGCACACGCCTGACATAATAGGCATTAGCTAAACAGGGCTTCACGACTTGATGCCTCCAAAAAACCTGAACCCGTACTTCCAGTTGACAAATAAATAAAGCAGCAGCACCGGCAAAGTATAAAGTAGTGAATAAGCTGCCGTGAGCGTTACCAAAGGTGTGCCAGCCTCGGTGTAAAAGGAATAAATTGCTACGGAGGCCGGCATCTTGGAAGGGCTGCGCAAAAGCAAAAAGGGAATCAAAAATCCACCCCAGATATTTACAAATGCCCAAACCCCAACCACCATCATGCCTGGGCGCACAATAGGTAAGGCAATATCCCGAAAGACCCGCCAGGGACCTGCACCGGCCACCAGGGCAGACTCTTCATAAGAGCGCGGTATTGAATCGACAAAATCCCGCATGATGAAAATAGCAGCTGGCAACAAGCCACCCGTAAAGACCAGGATGACACCCAGATGCGTGTCAATTAGCCCCAGCCTAAAAATCAGCAAAAAGATGGGAACCATGGCTGCCGTGCCAGTTACCACCGAGGAAAACAGTACCAGCCCATAGGTAATCAGATCCGTGCCGGGGATGCGGGCTCTCGAGAGTGCGTAGGCTGCCAGGGTAGCACAAAGTGTGACCAGCACCATACCGCCTAGACCCTGAATGACACTGTTTTGTACCAAAGCCCGCACAGCAAAGGTATTTTCAAATACCCGCTCAAAATTTGCTAAGGTTGGGTCACGTGGCACCTGTACCGACAGATTCGCCAAACGATCAAAGGGAGCAAAAATAAGCCAGAGAAGTGGCAGGGCAAAAAAGCTGGCAAAAAGGCTACTGCCTACATAGAAAAAGATGCGACTAAAGATGGTGCGCAGACTCATGCTTTATGCCTCCCCTGACGCAAAATTGCCAGGTATACAAGAGCAAAACCCAGATTGATCAGCATCATGACCATGCCTACAGCACTGCCTGGTCCAAAGCGAAAGAAACGAAAGGCTTCACGGTAGGTATAAATTGACACGACATCGGTCTTGAAGGCGGGTCCTCCCCCAGTCAGCAAAAAAGGCGTGAAGGTATTAAAGGTCCAGAGGGTAATCAAAATAAGCGCAGTGACAATATGAGTTTTAATCAGCGGCAAAATAATGTCGCGCAGTTTTTGCCAGGTTGTTGCACCAGCTACCGAGGCTGTTTCTAAATGGCTGGGGGGAATCGAGCCCAGCGCAGAAGAAAAAAGCAGCATGGAAAAGGCCGTACCGCGCCAGATATTAAACAGGATTATAGATACCAGTGGCAAACCCAAAAGCCAATCTGGGCGACCAAGACCCAATGCAGCCAAGATTTGATTAAGGGTTCCCGCTTCATAGTTCAAAAAAGCAAACCAGGCAAAAGCAACCACCACATCAGGCATAATCCAGGCAACAATTGCCAAAGTCTGCACAGTGCTTTGCACCCAGCCACGCTTATTGAAGAAAAACCAGGCGAGAATCAAACCCAGAAGGGCTTGTCCGACTATTGCCGAGAAAAAGACAAATTGTCCAGTAATCAGAAGCGATGAACCAAACTCACCTGAGCGCAAAAAGCGTTCGGGGTCAAAAAGCCTGAGATAATTAGCAAAACCAACAAACTCCGGATTCACTGCAGTGCGCCCCGTCAAGGTACGATTGGTAAAACTCACCGCTGCAATCCAGAAAAATGGCAGAATGATAAAGAAAAAAACGAATAAACCGGCAGGCAACATAAAAATCAGACCTGCTGGTAATGATAAAATACTACGTTTTTGCACCTTGAACCCCTGTGGATTGCTCAGGGCCTGAATGGCCCTGAGCAAAAAACCACTAGTCGAGCAAACTCACAACATTGCCTGCGCCGACTAAGTCGGTTACAGCCTGAGCAAAGGCGTTCATGGCTTCTACGGGGGTCATTTCGCCAGAAATGACCCGCTCGGTCATCAGCTGGGCCTGATAGGATATCTCAGGATAAACAGCCAGGTTGGGGCGAGCTGTGGTAAAGGGGGCTAAAGCAGCCGCCGTCTCAGTCAAGAATACATTATCAGGCACAGGCACATCATCACGAATACGAATGCGAGGCTGAATCTCCTGAGCTGCCATCAGTCCTTCCTGGCTATTCATGGTTGCCAACAAGTCCCAGGCTAAAGCAGGCTCTTTGGTATTGGGATTAAGCACAAAACCTGTTCCACCAGAGATTGTAGTGAAATCCTGTCCACGGAAACCAGAACCTGGGGTTTGAGCCGGGATTTTCGCCCATCCCATGTTTTCATCGCGATTGGCAACTTCAAATTCTTGACCAGGAGCGGTGGGGCCCCGGTAAAAGAAGTCACCCTCGAGCAAAATCGCCGTCTTGCCATCGCGGAAGTTAGCAAAGCTCTGGTTGCGCCCATCTTGCAAAAGTTGCAAACGCGCGTCCCCTAAAGCCTCATCAACGTAGATGGTTTTATAGAGATGAAGTGTATCCAAAATGCCTTGGCTACGCACAATCCATTTATCATTTTCGTCTGTCAAAAAGTGACCCGTACCCAAAAGCATCGGGAAGAAACCTTGCATGGTGGTAGCTTCACCCATTGCTGTACCAGCATTGATTTGCAGGGGAACCGAATCTGGCAAAGCAGCTTTGATGGCTCTGGCAGTCTCGAGCAACTCTGCCCAGGAAGTGGGCTGCCAGTTTGCGGCATCGGCAATACCCGCTTGCTCAAGAATATCTTTTCTGTAGTAGAGCATACGAAAATCTGTGCCCTGGGCAATCCCATAACGCTCACCACCAAAACTCATCAGGGCTTGCAAACCAACCGGAATGTGTGACCAGCCTTCCCAATTGGCAGCAGCGTCAGCACCAATCTCGGTCAGAGACTTTAAAATTTCCGCTTCAACAAACTCAGGCACCCAAAAGCCATCAAAAGCCATAACATCAGCGCCTGCACCTACAGATAAATCAAGTGCATATTGTTCTTTAAGAGCTTCGTCGCTTCCTCCGAACTCAATCAGCGTCACACTAACGCCAGGATGCTTGGCTTCAAAAGTAGGAATCACGTAAGAGCGAATCCACTGAACCACTGCAGAGTTAACACCATCCGCTACACAGCGGCAGGTGATGGTGAGGTTTTGAGCAAAAGCTGACCCAAAGAACATTAGCAGTATGGCTGTAGCGATGAATATTTTGAACGATTTAGACACTTTATTCTCCTTTATTGACTTGACTTCTTAAACCGAATGATTTACTCCCTGCGGATCCTCAAATCCTCCCTTCCAGACAATTAGCCATTAAGCTAACAAAGCCCTTTCAGCGCAATGTCAAGCGGCTCGAGTCACGAACTATCAGGCGATGTGGCACAAGACGCCTTTGAACAGCTGCACCATTAATACTGTTAATCAACAGCTTTGCTGCTTCACAGCCCAGTTCATTTGCGTTTAAGGCTACACTACTCAGTCTTGGCTCAGTGTACTCACAAATATCATCATCATTCATTCCGAGCACCGCAACCTGCCGAGGAATACTGACCCCACTTTCACGCAAAGCGCGCATCGCACCCACTGCCAATGCGTCACTTGAAGCAAGCACGCTCTTAAAACCCAATCCCTGTTGCAGCAAGACCATAACACGTTCATAGGCTTCACCCGCAGTAGTTAAATCGAACTGAAGTAAGTTGTCATTAACACTACGATTGTGCATTAAGTGAAGCTGACGGTAACCTTCGCAACGCTCTTGCACAAAAGTAAGACAACGTGGACCGTTCAGAAACAGAACACCGTCCCCATGCTCCAATAAGTGACTGGTAGCCTCAAAAGCAACTGCCTCATTGTCACTGTCCACACTCTGAATTCCCTCCACGCTACTTTTACCCAAAAGCACGTGTGGAAAGAATCTGTCTCGCAACATTCTGAGTAATTGCGTTTCCTGCGAAAGATTCATCAAGATAACGCCATCAGTCCCACGCTCAAGAATAAGCTGTTCGAGGGTACATACAGCTTCATCTTCATTCTCCAAAACGCTGAGTACCAGACTATAGTTGTGTTGGCAAACAGTTTTGTGCAAACCTTTGACAAAGCGGGTAAAAAAACTACTAGACAAACCCCCATCTGCTAACGGATTCAGCAAATGGAGGTTGTAGGTGCGTCCTTCGGAAAGACTCTTCGCAGCTCGAGATGGATGATAGTTCAGCTCACGAGCAATCTTAAGGATACGCTGACGAGTACTTGCCTTGACACGACTATCACCATTCATTGCCAGCGACACAGTTGATACTGAAACCTGGGCCTGCTTGGCAATATCACGAACGGTTACCATAGGCCTTGCCCCATAATCGAACCGGTTCGATTTTGACAATACAAAAACATCTCAGCCACAATCAAACTCAACTTCCGTATATCTACTAACAAACAAGAGTCTAAAGGGTAATCCTCATCTTTGTCAATGCCACGTCGAAGCTAAAACACCCACACCGCATCAAGTCGATTGGCTATTGCCAAGAGCCTGTTCCAAGTCAGCCATCAAGTCATCAACATGCTCTAAACCTACGCTGACCCTTAGCAAGTTACGAGGTGTTGCGCTGTCTGGTCCCTCGATACTGGCGCGGTGCTCGATGAGGCTTTCCACCCCACCCAGACTGGTCGCTCGCATAAAGAGTTGCGTTTTGGCAGCGACGCTCATAGCAGCGGCTTCTCCACCTTCAACAGTGAATGACAGCATGCCCCCAAAGGTACTCATTTGGCGTTTGGCAACCCCGTGACCTGGGTGGCTGGCAAGCCCAGGGTAGTAAACCCGTTCAACGTGCTGGTGTTGCTCGAGACATTCAGCGAGGCGCTGCGCATTGTCGCAGTGACCCCGCATCCGGTAGGCAAGGGTTTTGATACCGCGCTGAATCAGCCAGCAATCAAAAGGGCTGGGAACCGCACCTTCATTTTGCTGAATAAAGGTGATGCGCTCCCACATATCGCTGGCGTCTCGGCTAATGAGTGCGCCACCCAGAACGTCACTGTGCCCTGCCAGGTACTTAGTACTCGAGTGCATCACGATATCTACCCCATGCTGAAACACAGGTTGCAGCGGGGGTGGCGTCCAGGTATTGTCACAAACCACCACCATATCTTTGGACTTTGCCAAGGATGCAAGACTGGCAATATCCGAAATCTTCACGAGCGGGTTGGAGGGGGACTCGAGCCACAACAGTCTGGTCTGCGGGGTCATCGCAGCCTCGACTGTGGATAGGTCAGTCATATCGACTGCGCTTAGCTTCAATCCCCAGGGAACAAACACAGCGTAGAGGAGCTTTCTGATACCGTGGTACATATCATCGGGAATGATGATGTGGTCACCAGGGCGCAAAGCTTTAAAGATGGCAGAGGCCGCAGCAGAACCCGAACTAAACGCAGCAGCGGCGTGTCCACCCTCGAGGGTTGCCAGGAGCTGCTCGAGGCTCTGCCGATTCGGATTATCACTGCGCGAATAGATAAAACCCTGCGGATAACTACCATCACTTTGACGCTCAAAGGTAGTGCTTAAGTGAATGGCAGGGCTGAGCGCTCCAGTTACTGGGTCAGGCTCTGAGGCAGTGTGAATGGCTAGAGTTTCAAACTTATGGTTCATACAGGCTCCAACTCGCTTGTTTAGCGGCGCATTTAGTACCTTTGACTACCCATCCTGATGCTTCTTTAAGACACGACAGCGCCTCAGAGTTTAGCAGATTTATCCCCGAAGCTGTGCTGAAGCAGGAGGCTGGACAACCACCACAGACAGCAGCTTAATTCATGACTGACCTTTCTGTGAATGGCCAAATGTATGCCTTTTCGTCTCACTTCAACCATCACCGCTTACATAGACGTCCAAAACATGAAAAAATGATGGTATGGAAACACCCCTGGTACGCCTCAAGCAGTTGTGGCTGGAATTATTCGAAGAACCGCAGCAAAATGACCTCGAGGTCTTCATAGCTGAACTGGAAGCTTTCAAGGCAACGCACGCCCTCACCCCACTACCCGATGGCTGGTACAAGGACATGGTGGTCTATTCGCTCTACGTGGACCTGTTTAATCACAGCTTTGAAGGTCTGACAGACAAGCTGGATTATCTACAGGATTTAGGCGTCAGTTGCCTGTGGCTCTTGCCAATTCTCAATTCACCCATGAAAGATGCGGGCTTTGATATCAGTGACTATGACAAGGTCAGACCCGAGCTTGTCGCAACCAGCGATACGGCAGCCGAAGTTATCTTCGAAGACTTTGTCAAGGAAGCACACACGCGGGGTATAAGCGTCATTTTTGATGTTGCCCTGAACCACTGCTCAGTTGAGCATCCCTGGTTCCAGGCTGCCAAGGATGATCCAGCCTCAGCCTTTCGCGACTACTTTATCTGGAGTGACAGTCCCGAAAAATATAAGGAAGCCAGGATTATTTTCAAAGGCATGATGGACAGCAACTGGACGCGCTACGGTGATCAGTATTACTTTCACCGCTTTTTTGACATTCAACCTGACCTTAACTACCGCAATCCGACCGTACTGCGCGAGATGACGCTGATGCTGATGCGCTGGCTGGCTCGAGGTGTCGATGGCTTTCGGGCAGATGCCATCCCCTACTTGTGGAAAGAAGAAGGCACAAACTGTGAAAATCTGCCCAAAACCCACACCATCATCAAGATTTTTCGAGCAGCGATGGACTACGTGCGCCCTGGTAGTATCCTGCTGGCTGAGGCAAATCAGCCTCCGGTAGAAGTTGCCAAGTACTTTGGTGAGGGTGATGAATGCCTGGCAGCCTATCACTTCCCACTGATGCCGCGCATGTACAAAGCGCTGCTTTTAGCAGATAAGGCAGCTATCCAAGAGCCGCTCCAGCCCTCATTCACCCCGGAGATTCCCGAAATCTGCCAGTGGTTCACCTTTCTGCGCTGCCACGACGAGCTTACGCTGGAAATGGTCACACCAGAAGAACGTGCCCTGCTCCATGCCCACTACTGCCGCGACCCGCTCTGGGACTTTCGTCAGGGTGAGGGGGTTTCCGGACGCCTGATCGATCAGCTTGGTGGTGACCCACGCAAGGTCAATGTGCTTAACGCCATTCTGGTGACACTGATTGGTACACCCGTCATTTACTACGGCGATGAGGTTGCCAAACGCAACGACTACAGCTACTACCATGAGCTTGTCAGTAAAACAGGCTACCAGGATTCCCGTTACCTCAACCGAGGCTTGATGGACTGGCAACAGGTAGAAGCTGAGCTTGCCCAAGCGGACAGTCCGGCATCGCAGGTCTTTCAGGCGCTGCGGCAACTGCTCCTTAAGCGCCGCAACTACCTGGCGCTGACCCGTGGCACCCTCGAGTTCGTGGACGCTGGTCACCAAGCAATCCTTGCCTATAAGCGCAGCTTCGAAACGCAATCGCTGCTGATCGTAGTCAATCTCTCCGAAGTAGCACTCGAGCTACCCACCACCCTCCTTGAAACCTTGCCGGAACGCGATCTGCTGGGGCAAGCCGTCAAGACACAAAGCGGACACTTACAGCTGGCACCCTATAGCTATCACTGGTTTACAGCTTATACGGAGCCCGATAATTGATTATGGATTTGAAGAGCAGTTCCTCGGCTCCTAACGCTCTGCTCGGGATAAATCGTTGGGATAAACCCAATGATTTATCCGGAACTGGTATCAGGTCAGCCGCACGTGAACGCCTTTGGCTGCCAGGTAACGCTTAACTTCAGCCACAGTAGTTTCGCCACGGTGAAACATACCCGCAGCCAGTGCAGCATCCGCTTCACCTTCGACTAACACTGCCCGCATGTGCTCGGCATTGCCAGCACCTCCCGAGGCAATCACCGGTATATCAACCGCCTGAGCCACCGCTTTGGTCGCTTCTATATCATAACCGGTGGTCATACCGTCACCATCGATGCTGTTTAGGACAATCTCCCCCGCCCCAAGTTCCTGCCCACGAACCGCCCAGGCAATCAGATCAAGCTCAGTGTTTTTACGCCCTCCCGCAACGTAGACGTCCCAACCGCCACCCCCTTGTCGGCGCTTGGCATCAATAGACAAAACCACCGCTTGTGCCCCATAGTGGTCACTGGCTTCGCGAATGACCTGTGGCTGACTTACTGCTCCAGAGTTGATAGAGACCTTGTCGGCTCCTGCTAAAAACAGGTCTCTAAAGTCCTGCAAACTACGCACAGCACCGCCAATCGTCAGTGGCATGAAACACTGTTCGGCAACCCTGGTGGCAACCTCGAGCATGGACTTACGCCCTTCAGCAGTGGCGGTGATATCATAGAATACCAGTTCATCCGCGCCTTGGTCATTGTAGCGAATGGCAAGTTCAACAGGATCACCAACATCGCGAAGTTCGCCTTTTTCTGCTTTGCCAAACTGCTGTCCACGAGTAGTGCGACCGTTGTGAACATCCAAACATGGGATAATACGCTTTGCTAACACCAGCTAAGCATACTGCGACAAAAGAATCCACCGCTAGATTTCAGAGAACAGGCCGCGAAACCCGGATGCCCAATATCACGAGTCATGCAGATCCTGGCATAAATCAGGTTGCTCGAGCACACGACTCATACGGTCTTGGCAAGCTGACGATTTCTGCTATAAGATTGAAGTTATACCGAGCCCGATAAATTGGTTACGGATTTGCAAAGCAATCCCAGCTTCCTAACGCCCTGCTCGGGATAAATCATTGGGATAAACCCAACGATTTATCCGGAACCGGTATTAAATGCGAGCCAAAGACTCATCTCGTCAGCACGGACAAAAGTTCGATGTGATGCGTCTGGGGGTAAAAGTCAAATGCCTCCAGGCTCTGAAGCGTCCAGCCCTGGCTTTGAAAATCAGCTACATCCCGCGCCCAGGTAGCGACATCGCAGGACACATAGATCAGGCAGGGACTACGCGACGCACCTAGTTTTTGCCTAAGCTGCTGATTAAGCCCTGCCCGAGGTGGGTCAACACAAATCAGATCCAGTTGGTCAGGAATTTGTACGTCTTTTGCATCTGCGCATATAAAGCTAAGTGCTAAACCCAGGCGTTCAGCATCCTGCTGGCCTCGACTGACACTTCCACGGTCAATGTCCAGCGCTATCACTTCAGGGTATTTGCGGCACAGATGCATGCCGATAATACCGCTTCCCGCATAGAGGTCAAGGGCGCGCTTGCCACCGGGTGCGAGTTGCTCGAGCCTTCGGTAAAGCAGTGACGCTGCTTCCGGATTCGGCTGAGCAAAGCTGCTCACCGTCATGCTGACGCTGTACCTGCCATAGGTCTCAGTAAGGCTGCGAACACCAGCGAGTCGCTCACTACCACTGCGAAACCGTCCCCGCAGGTCATATTTGGCGTAACTTACCCCCAGTATCCGCTCACTCAACAACTCATGCGCAAAAGCCAGATAGTTCCGCGCAGAAGCTGCCGCGATCAGACAAAGCAATGCCTCTCCTTTGGCATTGGCGCGGATGACGAGTTCGCGAATACCTTTGGGAATGCCGATGGTTTGCAAGTGCTGCCATACTGCCTGAATGCCGGCATTGGCCACCGGATCTTCGGCCAGCAACACGACATTGTGACTCTCTGGCTGCCGATAGCCCAGTCCCGCACGCGTCACTACCGGTTGAACAGTATTGCGGTAGCGCCACTCGCTGGGGGCGGCTGTGACCACCGGAACAGGGATCCTGGTGGATAGTTGGCGCGCAATCACGTCTGTAATGACTTCATGTTTGAGCTCGAGTTGTCGCTGATAAGTGATATGGCTGTAATCCAGCCCTGGATGCTCGCTAGCAGGTATACGAGCCTCCGACGCTTCAAGAATACTGGTGGCAGTACCCTGCAATACGCCCTTGTGAGATGCCAGGGAGGCCCTCACCAGTTCTCCAGGAAGCACAGCTTTGATAAGCGCAACTCGTCCATCAGGCAATCGTGCCAGGCCCTTGGCCTGATGGAGCATCTTTTCAATGCGCAGTTCGGTCACCAAAGCAGTGTACCCCTTCGCGTTATTCGCCAAGCCTTGCTATACTGCGAATCATGAAACGCTCACTACAGGAAATTGTCGAACTCATCGTTTTTGGTCTGATTGCTTTGCTGATTGGCACTGGTGTGTTGTGGTTGCTCGGTTGGCTCTTTGGCATCGTGGGGATTGTCTTTAAGTTTATCGCTGGCCTCATCTGGATGCTGCTACGCTTCATCATTCCTATCGCTATTGTTGCTGGCGTGGTTTATTTTATCGTTCGCATGTTGACAAAGCCCAAAAACGCGACCCCTGCCGTCGTCGGAGGTAGCCCGCAAATGGGAAGCTCGAGTACCCAGACCATCACGGTTGACACTGCACCCAAAGCTGAGAGCGAACACTTGCATGAAGCAGCCAATCACACAACCACAGAAGCCATAACCAAGGTCGTGCCCCCCCAAGAATCAGTCCAGAATGTCACCAACGCGGTCACAGAAGCAACGGAACCAGCCAACACCGTTGAGACTGCCGAGACCGAAACTGAGACCGTAGCAGACACAGCAGATATCACAGATAATGAAACCAGCCCTGGCAGCGAAACTGACGACAAGAAGGATGCCTAAAGCGCCCACATTACTCAGGGCAGCCGAGGCAAAACCATGATCTATCACAATATTAATGGCAAGGTTATCGGTCATATGGACGCCACCATTCATGCCAGCGATCTGACCTTCAGGCGTGGCTATGGCGTTTTTGATTTTCTGCGAGTGCTGGACGGTATTCCCGTATTTCTCGAGGATCACCTTGATCGCTTTGAAAGCTCTGCGGCTCACTTGCGCCTCAAACTGCCAGTGAGTCGTGATGTGTTAAGACAAAGGATTCACGAGCTCATTCTGCTTAACCACACCGAGGAAGCCGGCATACAGCTATTTCTTACCGGTGGCTACTCCATGGATGGTTTTAACCCAGTAGAGCCAAACCTCGTTATTTTACAGGTGGCCCTTCCCAAGCCCGCACCTGACCATTACCAAACGGGTATCAAGCTTATGACCTACCCATACCAAAGGGATTTTCCCGAGGCCAAAACGACCAATTACCAAATGGCAGTCTATCTCAACTATGATATGCAGCAGCGCGGAATACAGGATGTGCTCTACCATCATAATGGCAAGGCACTTGAAACCAGTCGCTCAAATATTTTCATCGTCAAAGACGGCAGGATCTTCACACCCGACAAACAGATTCTGGCAGGTGTCACCCGCAAACATGTCATGAGCCTCATGGCTGACAGGCTCGAGGTGCGTAGCATTAACCTGACTGATGTCTGGCAGGCCGATGAGGTATTTGTAAGCAGCACGACCAAGGGTGCCCTGCCCGTTGCGCAAATTGATGACCATGTTTTTAGCGTTGGACCCGTGAGCAAGACTGTAATGGAGCACTTTAGCAGCCTTGTGCAGCAGCATGTTCAATCGAAACACACTCGCCAGGGCAATACCGCAGTGCCCAGCTGAGGTCAATTGAACAAATACTTAATATATGATGTTTATTTCACACCTCGGCAGCCTGCCTTCAACTACACTACTTGGAAAGCGGCGTTGAAGGCCCTTGGCAACAATTGTCTCTGGGGGGCTTGCATTACCCCCCTGTTTATTTGTTACGATAGGCGACGATGCCGCGCCTTAACTTTTTCTTAATTATAATCACGCTCGTTTTTTCGTTCGCATCTGCGCAGGATAATCATCATATCGTCAAGCAAGGCGACACTCTATGGTCTCTTGCCAACGAGTACAGCACCAGCGTCGAAGACATTCTGAGCCTTAATGGTCTATCGGGCACGGACCTCTTTCCGGGTGCCATTTTGAAAATACCTGGTATGGCAACCCGCGCTGAAACCTACACGGTTCAAGCCGGCGATACCTTATACGACATTGCTGTTCGCTTCGGTCTTTCAACCGATATTCTTATTGCCATAAATGATCTTGAAGGCACGCTCATTCGTCCAGGTCAAGACTTGCTCGTGAATCCCTCAGCTGTGACACCTGCCCCACAACCCCTCACCGTCACTATTAAGGCTGGTGATACGCTATGGGCACTAGCAAGAGAACACAACGCTTCTGTGGATAACTTACGGTCTGTCAACAACTTGACGAGCGATGTCTTAAGACCCGGTGACAACTTGGTCATACCTAACCGCTTTGCTACCTCGTCAGTTGATCAGGGAGGTGCATCACCGCCAATCATCATCGTTCAACCTGGTGACACGCTATGGGACATTGCCAGGGACCATAAAACTACTATCTCTGCTCTGATGTCAACCAATAATCTATCTAGCCAGACCATTCGCGTCGGTCAAAGCCTGACGGTTGTTCCTGGCGCCGAGCTTATCCGCGCTACGACTGCGCCATCACCTACACCCCAGCCCGAAGCCAGCATCAGCGCTGCCATGGTTTGGCCGGTACTAGGACAAATTACCTCTCGCTTCGGCTACCGGCGGCTCAATATTGGGGGCAGCAACTTTCATACCGGACTTGACCTTGATGGGAATACCGGAGATCCAATACGGGCCGCGACGAGTGGTACTGTGAGCTTCAGCGGCTGGCGTGGAGGCTACGGCCAACTGGTGATTGTCAAAAATGGCGATTCTGAATACTATTATGCACATGCCTCTGAGCTGCTTGTCAGTGTTGGTGATTATGTGAGCACTGGGCAGGTAATTGCCAAAGTGGGTACTACCGGACGTGTCACAGGACCTCACCTGCACTTTGAGATTCGCGTTGACGGTACCCCTATTGACCCTTTACCCATACTCGAGCAACAAGCATCGCGGTGACTTTTAACTGCAATTCCGCTACAATGATTGTGCGGATTGCCTCGAGTACCCGCCTGGGTTTTTTTAGCTTGGCCATTTCTTGAGTATAGCGGTCTAGGCAACTAGCGTATTGGAGCGTCGTGCGACTAATCGTTGTCGGAGATATTCACAGTCAAAAACAAAAGCTCTGGAAGATCTTTCAGGAAGCTGGTCTGACAGACGCACAAAACCGACCAAGCCAACTTCTGATGTCTGCTGAAGTCAAACTTATTTTACTGGGTGATCTGGTTCATGCCAAAAGCAGAGCGCAGTATGCCCGCCTGACCGAGCTCGAGTCCTTTGATGAATACAATCCACGTCACATCGAAAAAGCTGAAATCTATCAGGAGCGTTTCCTTATAGAGCTTAAGCGTTTTTATGACGCAGTACCCTCTGGTAGCATGCATATCCTGATGGGTAACCATGATTATAATGTGCTCCATCCCGAACAGGGTCCCTTACGCACCGATGACGTAGCCCATTTGGAATGGAAAGATGTAAGCCACAGACATTTTCCTCAGGAGCTCGAGGTCTGGCTGCACTCCTGGCCGCATGAGCTGGTGATTGAAGATATTCACCTGGCGCACGTAGGTCCCTTAAAGCAACACAATATCTATGATAGTGGTTTTTATCTGGAAAATCGACGTCGCTGGATCTATGAAGATAAGGATTTTCTGACAGAAACGCCTTATCGGCTGGGTATTTATGGACATACACCCGTACGTGGCGGTGTCAATATTGCCTCGCAGGGGCGGGCCTTACTGCTTGATACTAACGGCCACGAGGACGAGTACTGCTTTCTTGATGTTACTATCCTGCCAGAGCGCTACCGTGTCCGTATGCGTGGCCTGTTTTTTGATGAGCTCATTCAGCGCAAGTAGAACTACCCAATTTTAAATGCTGCCACTATGATGCCCGTCACAGAGCTTTCTGAAAAATCCGTGTAAACTTTTTCACATCTTTAAGACAGCTGGTTTAACGGCCAGACTGCTTCCGGGAGTCACTCGTGCATGTATCTCGCTGTTATCTTAGACTCGGCATCTATTTGATTATTGTCTTCACCTTTTTTCTGGGGCTCCCACAGTTTCACTACAGTGCAGCGCTGATGATTGCTATTATGATGCGCCATAAAGACAATCCTGTAGATCTATTCAAACCCATCGACCTGGCTGAATATCAAGACTAGACCTCTAGCACAAGCTCAGTATAAGTCTGTTAATTTTGTTCGACATTTGTTTTTTGCAAAGGGATCGGTCAATACTCGCCATCGTCGTCCAAAGTGATATCCAAATGTTCATGGTCATGCTTCAACTACCCTTCCTGCTGAGGCGCTGCACAAGCCCCATCAGCTCAGGCAATTTTAGTAATGCCGCCATCGTCGCATAGACCAAGGCAAAAAGTACCGTGCCTAGACTGGCATAGCGCAGGTGGTGAAACCAGCTTACCTCCTCTGGCAATCGTCCCAAGGTCAGATACACCACCAGGCCAGCACTCAGAGCAGCCAGCCAAACTCGAGCCGCATGAAACAACCACTCGAGCCAAGCTAGCCTTTCGGTTTTACTGACAATCACCATAAGGCTTATGAATTGTAGCCAGCCAAAGATCACCGTCGCCCAGGACAAGCCAGCAATTCCCAGAATCTGGCTAAGAATCAGATAAAGAACAGCCTGAAGGCTCAAAAAAATCAGCGACACGATTATCGGCGTACGAATATTCTTGCGAATATAAAAAGTTCGCACCAGCAAATTGCTTAGCCCAATAGGAAATATTGCCAGCCCCAGGGGAAAAAGCACCTGCGTGGTGAGCTCGAGTACCTGAACATCCGCCCCACTACGACCCATGAGGGGGAACCAGTTATAGGTCAGCTCCACGGCTGATGAGGCCAAAAGCATCAGGATTAAACCTGCTGGAACAGTCAGAAACCCAATAAACTTAAGCCCGGCAAGCAACGTGGGATTAAAGGCCTCAGGTTCATCAGCAGCATGCGCGCTGAGGCGTGAATAGAAGGCAAGCGTAGGACTGATACTAAATAGCCCCAGCGCCAGACTTAGAAACAGCTCCGCATTCATAAAGGCAGTGTTGCTACCTTCGGGTAAAAGGTTGAGAACATTAGAGGTCACCAGGTTAAGCACCTGACGCCCACTGGTCGTAATGACTGACGGAATCATTAGTGTGAGAACAAGTAAAAGTTCCGGGTGCCAAATCCTGCGAATAAAACCACTGTAGCGGTGCTGGATTATGGGAGGCAATTGTATCAGAAACTGAATAAGCCCCCCAAGCACAAACCCCCAGGCAAGCGAATAGGCTTGATTGGGAAACAGCAGCATAACGCCGATGGCTGTGAGGTTGAGAGCCACTGGCGCCCAGGCTGGCACAAAAAAACGCTCCTCCGCATTTAGAATTCCCATCGCCCAGGCAGAAAGCGACACCATGAGTAAAAACGGAAACACGATTCGCACCAGACTTAAGGTCAGTTCTGGATTGACATTGCCATCGCCTAAAAGCAGCAACTGGACAATCCAGGGCGCAGCAGCATAGGTCAGCAGTAGCAAAAGACCATTTACCAGAATCAATAAGCCCAAAAGTGCCGCGCTAAAGCGCCTGGCCTCTTGCTGATTCAAGCGTTTGTAACTTGGAATAAAGGAATTGGTGAGTGAGCCTTCAGCCAGCAGTTCACGGAACAGGTTGGGCACACGTAAAGCGACAAAAAATGCATCTGTCGCTTCAGTCTTAAATAGCTGGGTAATCAGAGATTGCCTGAGAAAGCCCGTGATACGGCTCCCCAGGGTTCCAGCCATAAGTGTAAGGGCATTTCGTGAACTGGATCTTGACTGGCGTCGGGCTGGTCGCATGACGCTTCAGCTGTAAACGTGCAACTTGGCAAAGCGCTCAGCAACCAGATCCAGAGTCTCATCCTTTTTGGGAAAGGCAAAGCGAATCCGACCACTACCCAGACTCGGGTCACTTCGGTAAAAAGAAGAGCCAGGAATAGTGCCAATTCCAAGCGTATCAATCATCCAGTAAACAAAGGCCTGGTCATCGTAGTTGAGTCCTACAGCATTGGCTACTGGACGGAAATCTGCCAGGCTATAGTAGGCCCCCTGGGGCGTGGGGGCATCAAAACCAGCCTCCCGCAAAATCTGCATCATGCGCTCCCGTCTTTGCAGATAATAGGTACGCAACCAGTCATAGTAATCCCTGGCAAAGTTGATGGCAGTCACACTGGCCTTTTGCAGAGGCGCCGGTGCGCATATAGTCGTAAAATCATGGACTTTTCTTAAGGCATTGCTTAGTTCCCGAGGCGCAATACAGTAACCCACACGCCAACCAGTCACTGAATAGGATTTACTCAAACCGCTGATGGTGATGGTGCGCTCCATCATACCTGGCAAGGTCGCTATAGGTATATGCTCGAGACCATCAAAGACCATATGCTCGTAGATTTCATCACTGATGGCGATGACATTATGCTGGATACACAACTGAGCAATGCAGTCCAGTTCTTCATAACTAAAAACACGTCCAGTAGGATTATGGGGGGTATTAAAGATAATTGCCTTGACCCTTGGCTGCTCAAAGGCTTTCTTAAGCTCCTCAGGATCAAACTGAAAATCCGGAGGCCGAATAGGAACCCAAATTGCCTCAGCACCGGCAAAGACCACCCCCGCATGGTAGTTTTCGTGGGCTGGCTCGAGAATGACAACTTTATCACCAGGATCGAGAATGCCAACCAAAGCGCTGATAACAGCCTCCGTCACACCACAGGTTACAGTAACTTCAGCAGCCGGGTCTGGATAAAACCCATAAAAACGCTCTGTTTTTTGCGCAATCGCCTCACGCAACTCCGGCAAGCCCCAGGTAGGAACATATTGGTTCCAGCCATCGTGCAAAGCCTGTGTCGCGGCCTCGAGAAGCTCCTGTGGTGGGCTGAAGTCTGGTGAGCCCTGTCCCAGATTTATCGCGCCTTTACTTACAGCATAGACAGTGAGACTGCGAATCGTGGATTCATAGAGATGATCAATGCGTTTTGCTGGATTAAGCATGGCTGGCTCCTAGGGTGCAAGCTATCATCCAGCAAGTATATCGGCTCCTGCCTCTTTTGTCATAACAGTAGCCCTCTTAAAAATCAGTTAAGCTGGCAAGCATGGTAAAACACCTGGTACTCGATATGGATGGCGTGCTGTGGCACGGAGACACCGCAGTTCCCGGACTTCAAACCTTTTTTCTGACCCTGAGCGACCTGGGCATTCGGTTTGTTCTGGCGACCAACAACGCGACAAAAGTGGCCGAGGATTACGTCAAAAAACTGGCTGGGTTTGGTGTGATTGTGCCGCCCGAGCGCATCCTGACCTCTGCAGAAGCCGCAGCAACCTTTTTACGGCAAAACCATCCCCCTGGTACAACAGTGTATGTGGTCGGTGATGATGGCTTAAAAAACGCCATTTTGCAGCAGGGCTTTAGTATTCTGACACCCGAGGCAGTGCGTAAGGGTCAACGCTGCGGAGTGGTCGTGGCTGGCCTGGCTCGCTCACTGAGCTATGAGCTATTGGCCATGGCCAGTCTGTTGGTTGCCGAAGGCGCAGAGTTCATCGCCAGCAATACAGACGCCACTTTCCCTACCGAAATCGGTAATCTACCAGGTGCTGGCGCCGTGTTGTCCGTCATTACTACTGCCACAGGCGTAAGACCTTTGGTGATTGGCAAACCTGAAGCCCCCTTATTTCTCGAGTCTTTACGCCGCTTGGGCTGCGAACCATCAGAAGCTATCATGGTCGGTGACCGACTGAACACTGACATTGCAGGCGCGCTAGCGGTCGGCATGCAAACGGTACTGCTGCTATCGGGTGTCACGCAGAAAGCTGAGTTGGTAAATAGTCCAATTCAAGCCCACGTTATCCTAAATGACCTTCGGGAACTAACCGCCCAACTGCAAAAGGGGATACCGTTTAGCGAGTGGTCCTAAAAAAAGTCCTCAAAGATGATGGGGTATAAACGCGGATAGGCATAACCTGGGTATCACTACCTATCCGCTTCGCTGGCCATGCCTAATGGCTCGAGGATAACTGCACGAGTCTCCAACCGGAGCGCTAAACGACCTACTCCTCAAGCCACTCTGGCTCTGGCTCGATGCTATCGGCAGGCATCGGCCCGGTATCCGTCCAGGCTTCCATCGACTCGAGTGTCATAACTGGCGTAAGCTCCATATCCTGAGAGCAGGTAAGCTGACAAGACAAGCGAAACTGTCCCAGCATTTCTTTTTCCTGCAACTTGTCACGCTCAGCTACGTTCATCTGCCCAGGTTCACCTGCCACAAACTCAACGCGGCAGGTCGTACAGCGAGCCTTACCACCACAGCGGTGACCTATATTGACCCCAAGCTCCTTGATTGCCAGAACGAGGCGCTTGTCACTAGGGAACGAGGCGGTTTTTCCATTGACAGTTAATTGTGGCATGTTTCTCCTTCACCTTCCAAAAATTTAAATGACCCAAGACTACCTGCTCTTAAAGGTAACGCCTGTCTATGCGATTAAATGTGCCCCAGCAATCATTCAGCACTTCGCCAGGCTTCGATTTCCGCACCATAGAGTTGGCGATAAACCTCGTAGTTGGTCATGACTCGCTGCAAGTATTCACGGGTTTCGAAAGCGTCGATTTCACGATAAAGATCATCTTTATTCACATTGACCACATCGCCCTCAAAAAGCCTCCGGATATAGCCCTGACCACGGTTATAAGAGGCGACGACCAACTCAAGGTCGCCCTCATACTCAGAAAAAAAGTTTTTGAGCCAACGCAGGTAATAGACCCCGTAACGCACGTTATCTGCAGGATTAAAGGGGTCTGGTGGCGATTCGCGCTGCAGTTCTGCCAGCCAGTTCCAGGTCGAGGGTATTACCTGCATAAGCCCCTGAGCATTGGAAGTGGAGATGGCTTTTGGAAAAAAGGCCGATTCTTGCCGCATGACTGCCCATACCAGCGCCGGATCCACGTTCCAGTTTTGTGCTTCCCCCAGCACGTACTGCCGATAAGCCTGAGGGTAGGAGACATACCACAGACGCCTGTCATTCAAGCCCGACTCGAGTAGCAAAATGGCTGCCCGCTGCGACTGCCTGTACTCCCCGTGCTGCTGCAAGGCTTCGGCAATCGCCAAGCGCTCTGCTGGCTGAGAGGCAGCGCGCAAAGCAAAGAGCAACTCCCCTACGGCCGCCTCACGGTCCTGGAGTCCTGCCAATAAACTGGCTTGCTCAATAACTGGCAGCTCGAGTTGTGGCAGGCTACTGTCCTGCGGAATAAACAGGGGTTGCCCCAGCTTACGCCCAAAGAAACTACCCCCCGGAATGAGCGACCTGGCCTCTGCCTGAAGGTCTGACAAACCCAGACGAGTCGCCAGGATATAAGCTCGGTAAGCAGCGTCATCTGCATATGCAGTCGTGCCTCGAGCAAGTCGCAAATAGAGCGCGATAGCGTCAGCACTGCGCCCAGCTGCTTCCAAAAATTCGGTTGCCAGCCACAGATGGTAGGCATCGGAACTTTGCGACAACAGCTCTACTGCCCTGTCGGTACTCCCTTGACGTCTGGCAATCAGCGCTCGAGCATACAGCGCAGTATTGCCACCGATCTGAGCGAAAAGATTCTCGGCGGCCTCATTATCACCAAGTCGATAGTGCGACCAGGCTTTGCCCAGCAGAGCCGTAGTGCTATCTGGCACTTCAGCCAGCCAGCGGTTGTAGGCGTCCAGTGCTTTCTGGTGTTCACCGAGTGCAGCGTAGGCAGGTGCTTCGAGTGACGGCGCAGTGCGCCCGGCAAGCGCGTCCAGCGCCGCCTGATGCATACGCGCATTCACATAGGCATTGGCCCTACGATACGGGTCTGTCTGTAAACGGTTAAGGGCGTTGGCTGCCTCGGTGCGTGGCAGAAGTTGCTGGTATAGCTCGAGTGCCAAAGCAATGTCACCAGCAGCTTCTGCCGTCCGAGCATACTCACTTAGCAACGCCCGCCGATCAAGAATATCCAGTGGATCATCTATCCTGAGAGCAAATACCCGCTGATAGTACGGCAGTCGCTCCGCAGCCGACAAGGCCTCATCCTGTGCCAGACTAAGCGCTGCGCGGTAAGCCAAAAAGGTTTCTGACCCAAAGGCCAAGTCCTGCACTGTAGACCGGTCAGCACTCAACGAAGCATCACGGAAGCGCTTGTAAGAGTCCAGTAACGCGTGATCATAGGGGTCAAGGTTCACAACCTGGAAGACAGGAACGGGTATCGAAACGGGAGCAAGAACCCGCACAGCTACAAGCCAGACAACACATGCCGCAACAAGACAAAATCCAAGGATATAACGTAGCATCACAAGCTTCAGTCTATCCAAGCTGGATGGCAATTAACTGAGAGTTTGCTCAATATTTACCATTGCTGCCAGATTCCCACACCCTTACACGAATGATAGGCTTTCTCATGATTGGAATAACTAACGCCTCCAGCAGTCCAACTTTATTTTTTTAAGCAATTGAAGTCTGCTGCCTTGCCTGGATCCTTAGGCTGTCTCTTGTTATTGAAGTGCCTTTAGTCTAACATGTAATGCAGATAAGACTTTTTGGCGCTGTCGCCACGCTGTTTGGGACAATCACTTTATGTACCTCAAAAAGAAAGGAAATATTTCTTTTGAGTAAACAGCCTAACGAACTATTTGTTTATCATCTTTCTCATCTCTATGCTGCGAAAAACCTCTTATTTGGAAGGAGTATGAGCAGGCGTGCATTCAACAACCGATACCAAGCCAGCTTTCTGGCG
>CAZZPQ010000001.1:0-67133 GCA_964655595.1 uncultured bacterium | reverse complement strand
AATGACGTTGGGTAGTGCATTTGGTATTGCAGTAGCCACGCCTGTGTGATTTAGGCGAAAGGCAAGAGCCACAAATAAAAGATGCCTGGTTTTATTGTGGAACTGCTGACTTGTTGCGAATTAGGTAATACCGATTCCGATAGTACAATAACAAAATCCAGTTGGTTTTGTATCGTTTCTTATTGGAATCGGTATCTGATTCATCTCGCTACGCTCCGGTTATTTCCTTAAGGAAATAACCGGAATTGGTATAAGCTGAAGCCATACAGCTAAATCTTGGTGCAATGATTCGTGGATTTGCAAAAAGATTTGAAAAGCAATCCCCGCTTCCTACTCGCCCTGCTCGGGATAAATCCTTGGGTTTATCCCAATGATTTATCCGGAACCGGTATAAGCTTTCAAGTAATTACGGTTGTTTGCTGTGGATATCTTCGTGAGCGCTTATCTGGGAGTTTCGGGATATGATAACAGCATGTCCGTGACAATCAGGGATATTGCAAAATATGTAGGCTTATCGATTTCTACTGTGTCCAAGGCGCTTAATGACTACTCGGACATTTCGGCCGCGAGCCGCGAGCGAGTACTCGAGGCCAGTCGGACACTGGGATATCACCCCCATGCGGCGGCGCGCAACCTGCGGCGGCAGCGTACCGATAAAATTGGCATCGCCTATCCAGTGAAGGGTTTTGAGAGTGAAATCCTGATTGGTTTTTTTCAGGGCTTAACTTACGCGGCGCAGCAGCGTGGTTACAACCTGGTGCTTTATACTGTGTCGATCTCGGATATAGGCAGCCTGAAAGCTGTCTGCCGTAGTCGCGAGGTGGACGGTATGATCCTGATGGGGGCAAGTATCGCCGGGGTGCTGGATGAGGCGGTCAAACTCTTTAAGGAAGAGCGTTTGCCGGTCGTGGTACTGGGACAGGTCTTGCAGGATGCTGCGGTGCCTTTTGTGGCTACCGATAATGCCTCAGGCATTCTGGCAGTGATGACGCACCTGCTCGAGTTAGGTCACAGTCGCATTGCCTATATTGCCAGACCCGATGATACGCACAACAATCTTGGCCGGTTCACGGCGTATCAGGCAGCACTCGAGTCTGCCCAACTTCCTTTCGATAAACATTATGTTGCTGACGCGCCTTACCTTCCCTATAGTGGTATGAGCGCTATGCGCACACTCCTGGAGCTTGCTGAACCACCTTCGGCAGTGGTTGCCTACAATGACCATATCGCTATTGACGCTTGTCGGCTAGCACTCGAGCAGGGCCTTAGGGTTCCAGAGGATATCGCTATTACCGGCTACGGTAACATTCCCTCGTCACTGATTGTCAGTCCAAAAATTACCACTTTGGCAATGCCACTGCGGCAGATGGGCGAGACTGCGCTTGACAGTCTCTTGCATTTGATTGAAACTGGCGAAGCCGCTCCCAGTCACACCTTCGCCACGCAGCTTCTGGTACGCGGTTCGACGGTAGCCGGGAGCTATGCCGAGCCCGATAAATTGGTTACGGATATAAAAAGCACTTCCCCGCTTCCTACTAGCCCTGCTCGGGATAAATCATTGGGATAAACCCAAGGATTTATCCGAAACCGGTATTAGCTGCGGTAAACAAGTTGGCGCATCCTTTCAAAGATGTCCAGGCCCTGTTGCTTGAGTGTATAGGGCGTGTCGATAAACACCCAGTTTTCAGCAATCTTGTCCCCTTCGCGGCGGTAGATATCCACAACGCGCATATCAATATCGGTATGGGTCGCGGGTAGACCCATATAGCCGCCCCCCGTTACCGTCATGCTGAGACTGGGCCAGCCGACCCAGCCACCATAGTGACCCTCGGCCAGGCGCGCTTTGTGTCCGTTGAATTTGCGCGTGCTGTAGAGCGCTTTTCTAAAAGGAATCTGATGTTGCTGCTTGAAGCCTCGGATACCCATAGTTGAGCCGACGCCGCTGGGACCGTACCAGATCATGTTATCGTGCCAGGTTTCAGCCAGCTTGTCATAGGCCATGTCAACCTCAGGGTTGGCTCCCAGGTCGTGTGCCATGCGCTGGATGAGCTCGAGCGTCTTTTCAGATTCAGCCGGGTCCTGCTCTTTAAGGAGAATCCCGTCATGCGTCCGAGGCCCCGGAAAGATAAACTCCGCACCTGTCTGGGGTGGCAGCGGGTTTATGCCTGCTTGTATCATTAGGCTGATTAGATCAGTGTGAAAGTAGGTCTCACTGATTTTATCCCCCTCGACTCGGTGAAACTCGCAGTAGCGCAAAAAGGCCATCTTGCCGGTTGCCGGAATACCCAGAAAGTCGCGCTCAAAGAGGCCCACAAAATGCCCCATGCTGGTGACCCAGTTGCCACCAAACACCGATTCACCTGCCATAAGGATATCTTGCCGCCGCTGGCAGTAAGTCAGCGCTTCAAAGAGAGGTTGATAAAAGGTGCTGGCGACAGCCTCGGCACCACTTAAATCCTCAAACGGATAAACGCCGTGCCAGCGGTAGTCATGACTGGTATAGCTATTGAAAACATTGGTCAAGTCACTGAGTCGACTAGCTTCGAGGGCTTGAAAATACTCGAGTACCTGTTTTTTATTATCCTGATTAGTCACTTCGTCAAGCTGCCGAAATTGATAGTTAGGCGGGTCTGTTATTGACACATTGAGTCCTTAATCCTGTACAAAAAGATGAGCAGGCAGCCTGGCGTAGCTGAGTTCTTTCATACGCGCAAAAACGTCGACCCCCAACTGATGGTAGACATCCAGGAGGTCAATCAGTACCCAGTTTTCCCTAATTAAGCCGTTTTCGGTGCGCCAAAAGTCGAGGCTGCGCATGGTGATCTTTTTTTCAACCGGTGGAATACCCAGCCAGCCATCCCCTGAAATGCTCATTCGCATACCAGGCCAACCCGTATAGCCAACATAAGCTGCATCAGCAAAAAGGACACCATTGCCGGGTACCACTTCGCGGTCAGGCATCCCTTTTAAAAAAGGTATTTGGTGCCAGTTCCTAAAACCAGCAATGCGTCGATTGGTGCCGATGCCAGCCGGACCATACCAGAACATTTGTGGATGCCAGTACTGCTCTAAACCCATCGCCTCAGCGCCATGTTCAGCATGTTTCTGTAAACCGATGAGCATATCCATGACCAGCTTGCGAGAGGCTTTTGCCTGGCTGTCATCAAAGGCTTCAGTGATTATGCCATCCTGGGTGGCAGGACCAGGTACCAGCCAGTCGATACCCAGGCTGGGGCTCATTGGCCAGGCGTGCGCTTGCATCATGACATCAGGGATATCCCAGAGTGCCTGCATTTCGATGATCTGATTGTCATCGATTCGAAAAAATTCATGAAATCGTATGCTGATGGGGTGGCGCGTTGCTGGGATGTCCAGCCAGGGTTTTTCAAACACCCCGGTGTAAAAACCGGCGCAGCCTACCCAATTACCTGCTAAGTCATTGTCTTCACCTCGACCTGCCATGACGATATAATCACGTCTTTCTAAATCAGGAACGGCGTGGATGAGGGGTCTGTAAACCTTGCTAAACAGAGCCGCAGGGCCCTCAATGTCTCCGAAGGGAAAAGCCAGCCGTAGTTTGGCATCAGGGGCAAAAACACTGGCAAGTTGAGACTCAAGCTTGTTCACTTCAAGATCATAAAGTGCTGCACGGAGCTTAAGGATGAGGTTTTTATTCTGGTTATGGATATTCATTGGGTTCCTTTGATGGTCAAAGAGCATACTTACAGTTTCAAGGATGCACTTGTTCCTAGCCTTTCACCGCCCCTTGCGTCAGACCCGAAACAATCTGCTTCTGAAAAATCAGTACCAGGATGAAAATGGGGAAGGTTATAGACGCTGCAGCGGCAATGGCCTCGAGCTGATCGGTCAAGGTGGTTTCACGGTTAAAGTAGGCCATAATGGCTGGAACCATGGTGCGCGTATCACCATCGAGTAGCAAAGCAGACACCAGATAGTCATTGTAGGCAAGCAGAAAGGAAAACAAACCTGTGGTGATGACGCCCGGCCACATTATCGGCATGATCACATAGCGGAAGGCCTGGAACCGGTTGCAACCATCGACCAGTGCAGCCTCATCCAGCGCAGGCGGTATGTTCATGAAAAAAGATCTGAGCATCCAGATGGTAAAAGGTTGATTGATGGCAACCAGAACGATGATCACAGCAATGTGCTTGCCATAAAGCCCCCAGTCGATAAACAGCGGCAGGTAGCCCGATACCAGGGTGGAATGGGGCAGGGCGCGAAACACAAGTGCTGCTATTAGAATCCAGAAGACCCAGTTATTACGGGTACGCGCCAGCCCATAGGCTGCCAGCGTACCGATGGTCAGTGAAATGGCTACGACACCTGTGGTGACCAGCAGGGTATTGAAAAAATACTGATAGAACCTGTCGGTCAGCCATACGCGCTGATAGTGTTGGGTGGTCAGGCCCAGAACGGGCTCGCTCAAAGCGTTCAGCACAGGAAGGCCCGAAACGGCTGAACTGAGCAGGCGTGACACAAGCGGCAACAGCACGACAAAAGAGAAGGCTGCCAACAGAAAAAAGCCCAGATAAAACGCTATCACCAGTGCCGGACTAACACCGCTGCGCACCGATGCCATGCGCTCCAGCAGGCTTTCTCTACTAGCAAAGATCTGCAGCAGGACATAGGCTGTTATAAGCGTCAGGGCAATACTGATAAGCGACAGGCCGCCAACTGCCTCATTGGTGCGTGGTCCCAGGAGGACATTCAGCGGGTTGGGATGAAAGGCATCGACTGGCAACTTGAAAGACATCACCACAATCCACAACATGGGAAAAAGAGCAATGATAATCCAGATGAGCAGTATCAGCCAGGTCGTTAGTTTCAAGCCGAGTGGGAGTCTGAAGAGTTTGGATTGCATGGCTTACCTCTGAGTTTGTTCTTTCCAGGTATTTCTGAGGGGGGCAATCAGTAACAGGGCAATGCCAATCATTGTCAGCACTGCCGAGGCAGAGGCGCGACCAATCGAGCGGTTACCGGTATCATCGGGAATCAGAAAATCATAGGTCAGCCACTGCAAGGAAATGACAAAAGCCTCTGAGCGAAAGCCGATAACTTCATCAAAAACGCGGTAGGCGTCCATCAGATGAATCAGGGTTACAAACACGATCAGTGGACTTAAGTGTGGCAGGATGATGTTGCGAATCACCTGCCAGCGATTAGCGCCATCGATACGGGCCGCTTCTACCTGCTCAGCCTCCAGGGTTTGCAAGGCGGCATAAAAAATGACGAAAGCAAAAGGCGCAACATGCCAGACGCGGTAAAAGTACATCAGCAGCTCAATAGTCCAGCCCTGCGCAAACATGGAAAAGCCCGGGCCAGTGAAGTGCCGGAGTTGTGCTGCCAAGATACCGTCGCTGACAAAGAGCCAGCGGATAGATAAAGCGCCGATCACTGGCGTGATGACAAAGGGCAGAAGCGTGACAAAAATAACCGACCCGCGCAGGCTTTGAATGATGGAGTTAACGCAAAAAGCGAGTACCAAACCGAGCAGGATAATCAGTGGCAGGGTAATAAGTGTGAACATAATGGTAAAGCGCAGGGCTTTCCAGAAAGCAATGGTATTGACTTCACTAAAGCCCTGACCCGAAGCCGAAAACGCTTTTTGTACATTCTGCCAGTTGAGGATATTGCGGTAGTTAGCCCAGCCGACCCATCTGGTTTCGCGAATTGCTCGACCACTATCATCAAGCTTTGGAATGCTTACGTTTGCTGTGGTGCAGCCAAAGGGGTCACATCTCTGTTGCTCAACGGTTTCAAAGACACTCTGGGTTTGCAGGAAGCTCTGATAAAAGACAGTTGCCAGAGGTCCAGCGATAAAAAGCAGCATCATGATGAGTGAGGGGCCGACAAATAACAGGAAGGTCTTGGTTTTCATGTGAGAACCTCGAGGTTAGATGCCGATTCCAGAGGGTGGATTTATCCGGAATCGGCATACCAGGCTGAAATACACTGTGGCTGTTGGCAGTATTTGTGTTTAGCGAATCAGACCAGCTTCTTTAGCAGCAATGGTGTATTCCTCTTCAATGGCAAGCAGGGTTGCCTCGGCTGATTTTCTACCCGTTAAAAAGTCGGCGATGTTGTTGCCGGCAGCCGTATGGATGAGGCCAATGGCGTTTGAAGAGGGATAGGAAGGCGCACCTGCTCTGGACGATGCAACTGCGCCTTTGGCAATGCGCGACTCAATGGGTTGGTTGGAGAGCCAAATGGCAGCGTCGGCATGGGCAGCCAGGACTTCATGTTTCAGACCTTCCATCATCAACTGAAAAGCTGCTTCGGCTTCTGCGTCACTGATATTTTGGGCAATGACCATACCGTCCCACCACAGCGTTGTGGCTGGCGCAGCTCCCGCCATAGCAGCCGGCGCAGCCGCAAAGTCAATCAGTCCGACTACCTCAGATTCATCTGGATTATCCATGGCACCCGCCCTGGAGGCCCACAGGTTAGCTATGGCGATTTTGCCCTGTTGGAGTTGCTGCTGGACCACTGTTGAGTCGGCACTCAGGTACTCAGGGTCCATGTACTGACTTAATGCCTTGAGCATTTCGAGCGCGGCAATACCCTGTTCATTATTGATGGTGGCGGTGTTGTCGGCATCGAAAAAGCTGCCCCCAAAGCCCAGATACATGTTGACGAACTCTTCGCCCAAGTTCCAGCCTGCGCCAAAGGTACCACCCAGCGGATAATCAACCACGCCCGCTTCCCGAATGACCTCGGCCGCTGCCAGGACTTCCTCATAGCTTGTAGGAACTGCCAGCCCCAGCTCTTCAAGAATATCGCTGCGGTACATCAGGTGCTGAGCATTGACCATCATGGCGATGGCCACAATTTGCCCGTCAACAATGATGAGTTGATTTTCTGTTAATTGCTGACCGTAGCGTTCCACCAGATCGTTGAGTGGACGTACCAGCCCATCATTCAAAAGCGGTACCAGTGTGGCGTTAGAGACGCCACCAATGGCATACTGGGACGGATTGGCAGCGAAGGCCGCAACCTGCTTGAGTCTGAACTCGGCGTCGAGTTCGGCACTGAGATTGCCGCATTCTGCCATAGCACTGGTAACAACTTTCCAAGCCTCAAAACTATTGGACAGCGAACTGACGGGTGTGGTGATTAACGTGTTGCACTGGGCCCAGGCAATACTGGCACTCAGCATGAACAGGGCTATCAGGCTTAACAAAACTCGTTTCATACCTTGTTCCTCCTAAAGTATCTTTACCGAGAACGTTTTGCTGGATGAATGTGTGACAAAAGAAACTACCTTGCTGCTAAGCTGGCGAAAACGTTTTCGATACTTCGATACTCTACACTATAAGCAGGGCTTCTTGCAATACCCTGCTGTATAGTCTCACGTAATTCATGTATGAACTTGCATTGTGTCGCCTTTGTGCTGTATAACTGAAAGGACGAAAACGATTTCGTAATGATAGAAAGATGATAGAAAGGGTCGTCAGAGATAGGCGCCATGCCGCAATACAATAGCTATCAGGAGGAAATATGAGTGATAAGACTGAGCATTTGGAAGCAATGACCGGGCGTGTAATGCGATTTAATGAACTCAGGCAGCATCCGGTAAGCCTGATGTTTATTGACAGCATTCTGCCGGGGCATCAGCGGCTTAACTACGCGGTCATTGGTGATACCGCCAGTGAAAACCCCGACTATCAACCAGCTATTACAGCGCCGCATGGCTTTCAGATCGGTATGGTTAAAGCCACAGCCGGTAACGGTCCCGCTTATCATACCCATGACTATATCGAGGCGTTCGTACCCTTAACCGAGCACCAGTGGCGGTTTTACTGGGGGGAAAGTGCGGATAAGGTGGATGGTGAAACCATTATTGGACAATGGGATTTGATTTCCTTGCCTCCTGCGCTTTGGCGGGGTTTTGAAGTTTTGCCAGGTCAGGAAGGTGAAGCCTGGATATTTGCAGTTTTGGAGCAGCATAAGGTCTTTGAAGGTAAAGACCCTTACTGGGCCCCCGAGGTTATCAGGCAGGCTGCTGAGCACGGCTTTCATGCCGATGACAAAGGCAAGATGATCAAGCCACAGAACTATGCAGAACTCGAGCGGCAAATGCTGGAAAAACTGGGAGCTTAGTGAGCGCTACCTATTCACTCGAGCAAAACCTGAGTGAGCTTAAGCGGCTGGGCAGGTTTCCGGCCAGGCAGACACTGCACGGCTTTGAACCCCAGTACCAGAACATCGTCGATTATATTGTCAAAATCACCTACCGCATCTGGGAAGAGGCGGACATGGGCTACATTCGTGAAACCTACAAGGCTGATCTCAAGGTACACACTGGCTACGGTACGGCGCAAGGGGTGGAGGAGGTCGTCAGTGGCTCTGTTGCGTTTTTGGCTGCCATGCCGGACCGGCGCATGGTGGCTGAAGATGTGATCTGGTCAGGCGACAATGACGCTGGTTTTCACACTTCGCATCTGATTATGAATACGGCGAGCAATACAGGCTACAGTCCCTGGGGAGCGCCCACAGGCAAGCCGGCTGAGTTTTGGGCCATTGCCAATTGTCTGGTCAAGGAAAACCGCATCGTAGAAGAGTGGCTCGTGCGCGATAGTATGGCGCTGGTCAGGCAACTGGGCTTTGATCCCTGGGACATTGCCCGCGCTGCTGGCGCTAAATTACCCTCTTTTAATACCGTGCCGGACTTGCCAAATGTCATGTCGCCAGCGGAGACGATGGTCTGCAACATGTTTGATGCGGTCTTTAACGGCAGGCATTTTAACCATCTGGCAGAGGTGTATGCTGAGGGCTCGAGCCTGCATTTGCCCGGTCACCAGGAAATCAGTAGCCTGATCGGCATCCGTAACTATCATTTAGGTCTCATGGCCCAGTTTCCTGATGCCAGTATGACGCTTGAGCATATCTACAGCCTGGAAAATGAAGCAGATGGCGCTCGCGTAGCTGTGCGCTGGTGTTTAAAAGGCACACACGCTGTGAATGGTTTTTATGGTCTGGCCAGTCAGCGCCCCGTGACAATCCTGGGTTTGAGTCAGGTGCATGTTAAAGATAATAAAATAAGCAGGCACTATATGCTTTTTGATGAGTTGGCAGTGCTCATGCAGCTTGTCGATAGCTGAAGGAGGTATCGCTGTGGCAATAAGCATCATCAAGGCGGGTATGGCACAGACTGTCAAGCAAGATATGGACAGCCAGGTGAGGCAGGTCGTTGAGGACACGCTAAAGCGCATCGAAGAGGGTGGCGACCAGTTGGTGCGCGAACTTTCGGCACGTTTTGATCATTACAGCCCGGAGAGTTTCAGATTGTCAGCCGCCGAGATCGGCGCACTCGTGGCAGAGGTTCCCGAAGACCAGCTGGCGGCTATTCGTTTTAGTCTCGAGCAGGTACGCAACTTTGCCAAGGCACAACGCGCAACCTTGCAGGATCTGGAAGTGGAAACCCTGCCCGGGGTCATCCTGGGTCACAGGCATATTCCCATCAATGCTGTAGGTTGCTACGTTCCTGGTGGGCGCTATCCGATGCTGGCGTCTGCCATCATGAGTGTTGCGACTGCCAAAGTGGCTGGTGTCAGGCGTGTCATTGCTGCTACCCCACCCAAGGATGGCAAGCCTTACGCCGCAACCGTGGCGACGATGCATTTGGCGGGGGCCGATGAAATCTATGTACTGGGCGGTATTCAGGCGATTGGTGCTATGGCGCTGGGTACCGAAAGTATCGCAGCTGTAGATATGCTGATTGGTCCTGGCAACGCCTTTGTTGCTGAAGCCAAGCGCCAGCTTTTCGGTCGGGTGGGGATTGATCTTTTTGCGGGGCCCACGGAAATTTTGGTCATCGCTGACGACAGTGCTGACCTTGAAATGGTCGCTACCGACCTGCTGGGACAGGCCGAGCACGGTGTGAATTCGCCAGCGGTGTTACTCACCAGCAGTGCTGCATTGGCAGAAGGCATTCAGGCGGAAATCGATAAGCAACTCCAGACGCTCGAGACCGCTGCGGTGGCCGGGCAAGCCTGGCGTGACTATGGGCAGATTATTCTGGTGGATACCGATGAGGAGCTGTTGCAAGAGGCTGATCGCATCGCCAGTGAACACGTGGAAATTCTGACCGAAGACCCCGATTACTTTCTCAAGCACCTGACCAACTACGGCTCGCTCTTTTTGGGCAAAGAGACCAACGTCGCTTATGGTGATAAAACCATTGGCACCAATCATATTCTGCCGACGAGCGGGGCGGCCCGCTATACGGGTGGTCTGTGGGTGGGCAAGTTTCTCAAAACAGTGACGTATCAGAAGTGCACGCCAGAAGCCAGCGTGATTATCGGAGAGAACTGCGCCAAAATCTGTGAAATGGAAGGTTTTGCCGGACATAAACGTCAGGCAACGCTGCGAGTGGAGCGGTATAAGGGCAGGGAGGTGAAGGAAAAAGGGAGGTAGAGGGAGGTAATGGAATGCGAGCTGTCTTGGCATAACAGCCGAAGCAATCCCGTCACTTTGAGCGCCATAGGCGCGGGGCAATTTCGCCAAAGGTACTTATGAAAAGTAATCAAGTCGAGCTTATGTTGTCGCTACGCTTCACCCTAATACTTCGCAAATGTCATGACAATGGTAGGTAATACCAGTTTGGGATAAATCCTTGGGTTTATCCCAAGGATTTATCCCGAGCAGAGCGAGTAGGAAGCGAGGAACTGCTTTTCAAATCTATAATCAATTTATCGGGCTCCGTATAACACTCAGTTCATACGGCAGTTAGGAGGATTTGGTGCAGCAACTAACAGATAAAATTGTTGTCGTTACGGGGGCGGCTGGGGGCATTGGCTCGGCGATGTGTCGGCAGTTTGCTGACGCAGGTGCAAAGGTCGTTGTGACCTACCGTAGTAGTCAGCAGGAGGCAGAGCGTTTAGTGACTGAGTTGCCGGGTACAGGGCATATGCTTGCTCGAGCTGTCGTGGATGACAGCGCTTCGCTGACCGCCCTTGCGGCAAGGGTCAAAGACCAGTATGGCAAGCTGGATATTCTGGTCAATAATGCCGGGTTTACCCGCCCAGTGCCCCATGATGACCTTGACGCGCTGGATGACGAGCTTGTCGACAGTATATTTCGGGTCAATGTGCGGGGTGCTTTGGCAAGCGTTCGTGCTTTTAAATCCCTGCTTATGGGTTCGGCTGAGGGACTGATTATTAACATCTCTTCAATTGCCGGACGGACAGGCGTAGGCAGTAATGTGGCCTATTGCGCTTCTAAAGCTGCCCTCGACTCTGTGACACGCTCATTGGCCCGGGCTCTGGCTCCCCAGATTCGGGTAGTTTCGGTATCGCCGGGTTTTGTTCTGGGAGACTATGCCAGGAAAATGCCTGCTGGTACTCTGGAGGAGCAAAAAAGTAAAACGCCGCTGGGGCGTTTAGCTACTGCCGAAGATGTGGCAGCTGCGGTGTTGGCGGTGGCAACCAGCCTAAGGGTTTCAACGGGCTGTATTATTCCGGTTGATGGTGGCCGCGAGCTGGGCTAAGGCCAGCACCTGACTCCCTTTCTTGGGCTGTAGGTTGAGATAGGACATTTTATCCCGAGCAGGGCAAGTGGGAAGCAGGGCACTGCTCTTCAAATCTATAATTAATATATCGGGCTCGGTATAAGTACACCGTAAGATTAGTTCTGATACTTGGATTCTTGACCAAGTATGGAGTTTTAAGCGAAATATGGGTATCAACATCTATTTTACGGTGTAATAAGGTCGTGTTGTAAAACTGCAGAACCACCAGGACTTGCATTGTTCAGGCAACTTAACATAGACTAAAGCACTCTAAGCGAGGTTCAAACCGGCTATAGCAATAAAGCCGCTTGGCGCATAACGGGTTGGATGACTAGGATAGTCTGGATATATACTACGATTCTGGGAGTTGTGGATGGCATTGGTGTTGGACGGTGTAAGTAAGGTCGTCGAAGGGCAAACGCATATTTACCCGACGAATCTAGGTCTTGAGCCTGCCACGATGAATGTGCTCTTGGGTCCTACGCTAGCAGGTAAAACCTCGCTGATGAGGCTAATGGCTGGATTGGATAGACCTGCTACTGGGCGTATCTTGTGGAACAACCAGGATGTGACTGGTCAGCGTGTACAAGACCGCCAGGTTGCCATGGTTTATCAGCAGTTCATTAATTACCCCTCCATGACCGTTTATGACAACATCGCTTCGCCGCTGCGCATTTTGGGCAAGTCAACTGCTGATATTGATAAAGCGGTACGTGCAACCGCAGAAATGCTGCGGCTAGGTCCCATGCTGGAGCGCAAACCGCTCGAGCTTTCAGGGGGGCAGCAGCAACGCTGCGCGCTGGCCAGAGCCCTGGTCAAGGGGGCCGGCCTAGTCCTGCTGGATGAACCCTTAGCCAACCTGGATTACAAGCTGCGTGAAGAGTTGCGTGAGGACATTCCGCGCATCTTTGCTGAGAGTGGGGCGATATTTGTCTATGCCACCACCGAACCTGAAGAAGCCTTGCTGTTAGGGGGCAACACCGCCACCTTGTTTGAGGGTCGCATTACCCAATTTGGCCCTACACCCCAGGTCTACCGCGCACCTGCCGATGCAACGACGGCTCGAGTGTTTTCTGACCCACCCATGAATTTTTTGCTCATGGATAAGCGTGGCGACAGCCTGCATTATGCTGGTCTTAAGGCCCCCGCTGTTGGGGTTTTTGCCCGCCTGCCAGATGGAAGTTATCAAGGCGGGTTTAGGGCCGGTCACTTGCAAATCCGGTCAATAACCAAAGAGGCATTGCAGTTTGATGCCCAGGTGCGAGTCACCGAAATCACTGGTTCGGAGACGTTTATCCATCTGGACTACCGCGGCAACCGCTGGGTGAGTTTGGTTCACGGAGTGCTTGACTTAAGCCCAGGTCAAGACTTGCGGCTTTGGCTTGATCCCGCTCATGCCTATGTGTTTTCCTCAGAAGGGGTACTGGTCGCACCTGCATCCTACGCGCATGCTACCTAAAGGAGTCTATGGCACAGATCACCCTTGAAAACCTAGCACATTCTTACCTGACCAGCCCACAAGGTGAACAGGATTATGCCCTTAAAGAACTCAATCACGTCTGGGAAGATGGTGGAGCATACGCCCTTTTGGGGGCCTCGGGCTGCGGCAAGACTACCCTGCTCAACATCATCTCAGGGCTGCTCACCCCTTCGCGCGGGCGCATCTTGTTTGGCGAGCGTGATGTGACTACAGCCTCCACCACCGAGCGCAACATCGCTCAGGTCTTTCAGTTTCCGGTGGTCTACGACACTATGACCGTACGAGAGAATCTGGCTTTTCCCCTACGCAACCGTGCTAATTCGGCGAGCTACATTGCCGAGCGGGTACAAAAAATTGCCGAAATGATAGATATGACAGAGGTCTTAAACCGCAAAGCCAGGGGGCTCACTGCCGATGCCAAGCAAAAGATCTCGCTGGGTCGGGGTATGGTGCGCGAGGATGTCAATGCGATATTGTTTGATGAACCCTTAACCGTGATTGATCCACACATGAAGTGGGAACTGCGTACCCAACTCAAAGCGCTACACCGGGAGTTTGGGCACACCATGATCTACGTCACCCACGACCAAACCGAGGCGCTTACCTTTGCTGATAAAGTGGTGGTGATGAATGAAGGACGGGTAATGCAACTAGGCACACCAGAAGAACTGTTTAAGACACCCGAGCACACTTTTGTGGGCTACTTTATCGGTTCACCAGGCATGAACGTACTGGGGGCCAGCATTGAAGGTGATACTGCCATTATCGCTGGTCATCAGGTGCTGCTAGCCGCCAGCTACCCCAAGTTGCAGGGGCGGGTACAGATTGGGGTACGCCCGGATTTTGTGCGTTTAAGTAGTGAGCAGGGATTGCCTGTCACGATCAAACGGGTTGAGGACGTAGGTCGCCATCAGATCGTGCGCCTGGATTTTGAGGGCCATGCCATCAATGCTATTTTGCCTGAAGGTAAGCCTCTTGCCAGCAATTCCAGTATGTTTTTTGACCCTGAGCATATCAATGTATATGTCGATGATTGGCGCGTAGTACCTGGGCAGCAAGAGGTGCACCGTGGATAAAACCCCTAACAACAAGGCTTGGTTTCTGGTTTTGCCGGTAGTTATTCTGGTCGCCTTCTCGGCAGTGATTCCGCTCATGACAGTGGTGAACTATTCAGTGCAAGACACCTTTGGCAACAATGTTTTTTTCTGGCAAGGCCTGGACTGGTTTAAACAAATTCTCAGATCTAGCCGCATGCATAACGCTCTTTTAAGACAACTCATCTTTTCGGCAATCGTGTTAGCCATTCAGATTCCACTGGGTATCCTGATTGCCAAAGCCATGCCAAAACGTGGGGTCTGGGTGTCGGTCTGCCTGGTGCTGATGGCCTTACCCCTGCTAATTCCCTTTAATGTGGTGGGTACCATCTGGCAGATTTTAGGGCGGGTAGACATTGGGCTTTTGGGGCACATGCTTAATACGCTTGGTATCAACTACAACTACACCCAGGTTCCGCTGCACGCCTGGATCACTGTGATTGTGATGGATGTTTGGCACTGGACTTCGCTGGTGGCACTGCTGGCGTATGCCGGGCTCAAATCGATTCCGGATGCCTACTACCAGGCTGCCAAAATTGACCAGGCAAGCCGCTGGTCTGTCTTTCGCTTTATTGAGCTTCCCAAGTTGCGCGGGGTGCTGTTGATTGCTATTTTGCTGCGCTTTATGGATAGCTTTATGATCTATACTGAACCCTTTGTCGTCACGGGTGGTGGTCCCGGCTCAGCTACCACGTTTTTATCAATTGACCTGGTCAAGATGGCCCTGGGACAGTTCGATTTAGGACCTGCAGCTGCTTTTTCGCTGATGTATTTTCTGGTTATCCTACTCATTTCCTGGGTGTTTTTTACCGTGATGACCAACTTAGATAAGGAGGAGCGTTACTAATGGCTGTGCAGTCTGGCTCGAGCTCACGCTTCAGGTTTCCCATCAAACCGATCATCATGATTTTATATTTACTCTTTTTGCTGATACCCATCTATTGGCTCATCAATATGAGCCTGAAGACCAATCAGGAGATTTTGGGTACCTTTAGCCTGTGGCCGCGCAACCCTACTCTGGCTAACTACCGCACCATTCTTACCGACGCCTCATGGTATATGGGATATGTCAACTCGATCATATTCGTGGTGACCAACACGGTTCTTTCGGTGCTGGTTGCCTTACCTGCGGCCTATGCCTTCTCACGATATCGCTTTATGGGGGACAACCATTTGTTTTTCTGGTTGCTCACTAACCGCATGGCACCACCGGCGGTGTTTGCGCTGCCTTTTTTTCAGCTTTATTCCTCGGTGGGCCTATTTGATACCCACATCGCGGTGGCTTTGGCCCATTGCCTGTTTAACGTACCGCTGGCCGTCTGGATTTTGGAGGGCTTCATGCGGGGTGTACCCAAGGAAATCGACGAAACCGCCTATCTTGATGGGTATTCATTCGTGCGCTTCTTCACTAAAATTTTTATGCCGCTGATTGCCAGCGGTATTGGTGTGACGGCTTTCTTTTGCTTTATGTTTTCCTGGGTAGAGCTTCTTCTTAGCCGTACGTTGACCGCTGTCAATGCGAAACCCATCGCTTCAACCATGACCCGTACGGTGTCGGCATCAGGTCTGGATTGGGGCGTACTGGCGGCAGCTGGTGTTTTGACCATTATTCCAGGCGCGCTGGTGATTTACTTTGTGCGCAACTATATTGCCAAGGGCTTCGCCATGGGGCGGGTTTAAAGGAGGCTTATGAATCTAGAGTGGATGGCCTGGACCTGGCCTACTGCGATCTTTTTTATTGTTATCGCTAGTCTTATCACCATCTTTACTATCTTGGCAGTCAAATTTCCCGAAACGCCCAGGCGTGGGATTTTGGGCATTGAAACTGCAAGAGGTGACCGGCTGTTTATCACCTTACTGGGATCTGGTTTTATCAACGTGGCCTGGCTGGGCCTTAGCGACCTTTCACCCTGGTGGGCGCTACTTATTTGCGGGCTTTATGCCGTGTTGGTATTTCGCTGGGTTTAACCTGGAAAAAGGGAGGTAAATTATGTAAGGGATATGGAGAATACTCGAGCCAACAGTTACTGGCAGTTACCTTGCCACATGGCTGATGTGCTTATCGCACAGAGTGATCACAATGCCTTCTAGCAAATCATAAAGGGAGCAAATATGAAGTCAAATCTACAATCATTAAGGTACATGATAGTCGCGCTGGTGTTGGGCCTTATCAGTGGCACATCTTTTGCTGATATGGATGCAGCAAAAGCGTTTTTGGACGCTGAAATTGGCGATCTGTCCGTGCTGAGTCGCGCAGAGCAAGAAGCCGAGATGCAGTGGTTTATCGACGCTGCTGCACCTCTAAGGGGTATGGAGATTACGGTGGTTTCGGAAACGATTACTACCCACGAATATGAGGCCAGGGTTTTGGCACCAGCCTTTAGTGCTATTACCGGTATCAAGGTTACCCATGATCTCATTGGTGAAGGTGATGTGGTCGAGCGTTTGCAAACCCAGATGCAGACCGGTCAGAACATATATGACATGTATATCAACGATGCTGACTTAATCGGTACTCACTGGCGTTATCAGCAAGTGCGCAACATAAGCGATTGGATCGCTAACGAAGGAGCAGCCTTTACCAACCCTGATCTGGACCTGGATGATTTTATCGGGCTTAGCTTTGCCACCGCGCCTGATGGTAAGCTCTATCAGCTACCGGTCCAGCAGTTTGCCAACCTTTACTGGTTCCGCCACGACTGGTTTACCGACCCTGAAATCATGGCTGACTTCAAAGCGCAATATGGTTATGATTTGGGTGTTCCTGTCAACTGGTCAGCCTATGAAGATATTGCCGAGTTCTTTACCGGTCGTGTCATCGACGGTGTTACCGTATGGGGTAACATGGACTACGGCAAAAAAGACCCCAGCCTGGGCTGGCGTTTTACCGATGCCTGGATGTCTATGGCGGGCATGGGTGATGTCGGTGAGCCGAATGGCTTCCCAGTCGATGAGTGGGGCATTCGCGTCAATGAAAACTATCAACCTGTTGGTTCTTGTGTGGTGCGTGGTGGTGCAACCAACAGCCCTGCCGCCGTTTACGCTATTAACAAGTACATCGAGTGGCTGCAAAAGTATACCCCACCGGCTGCGGCTGGTATGACCTTCTCGGAAGCGGGTCCAGTACCTGCTCAGGGCAATATTGCACAGCAGATGTTCTGGTACACGGCATTTACTGCTGATATGGTGGCTGAAGGTTTGCCAGTGGTCAATGAAGACGGCACGCCTAAGTGGCGTATGGCCCCTTCGCCTTATGGCGCTTATTGGGAAGAGGGCATGAAAGTAGGCTATCAGGATGCTGGTTCTGCCACACTGATGCAGTCAACGCCAGTTGATCGCGCCCAAGCGGGTTGGCTCTATGCTCAATTTATCGCTTCTAAAACGGTTGATGTCAAAAAATCACACGTTGGTTTGACCTTTATCCGTGACAGCACCATTCGACACGAGAGCTTTACCGAGCGTGCTCCCAGATTGGGTGGTCTGGTTGAATTCTACCGTTCACCTGATCGTGTTCGCTGGTCGGATACCGGTCTAAATGTTCCTGACTACCCACGCCTGGCACAACTGTGGTGGCAGAACATAGGGGACGCTTCTTCAGGTGAGAAAACTGCCCAGCAAGCTCTAGACGCACTCTGTTCCGAGCAAGAGGCAGTGCTCGAGCGTTTGCAGCGTTCAGGTGTCCAGGGCGATCTGGGTCCTGTTCTGAATGAAGTGCGTGACGCCGAATACTGGCTTTCACAGCCCGGCTCACCCAAACCAAAACTGGACAACGAAAAACCAACGCCAGTTACCGTGTCCTACGAAGAGTTAATTCGTCGCTGGACTGAGTCCCCATAAGCCTTTGGTAAAATCGCTGAACATGAAATAGACTTCTTGCGAAAGTATCAACTGGGCAATCTTAAGGCCGATTAGAATCGCTATCAATCTGGACTTTTGCAAGAGGTCTAATGTTCAGACCAGTAAGTTGCCTAACGTCATTTCATTGTTTATACCAGTTCCGAATATATCCTTGGGTTTATCCCAATGATTCATCCGGAGCAGGGCAAGTGGGAAGCAGGGTACTGCTCTTCAAATCTATAACCAGTTTATCGGGCTCGGTATAAGCAAATTTAATAGCGGCATGCCAGGGGTGAAAGCCCCTGGTTTTGTTATGAAGTACCAAGGGAGAGACTTCTCATCTAAGTGCTTGGTATTTCAGGTAAAACACAGTATGCGCTTTCTTATTTGCATTTGTGTGCTAATCAGCTCTCTCAGTCTGGCTCAGGACCTTAAAATCGGCATCATTCTTTCCCAGACTGGCGAGGCCGCCCAGTTAGGACAAGCTCAGGCCAGAGGCTTTGAAGCTTTCATGAACCCGCAGGCGCTGCGCACGAACCCACTGGGGCAGCGCTTGCAGCTTATGATTCGTGATGATCAGTCTAACCCTAACCGTGCCCTGGCACTTGCTGGCGAGTTGCTGGATGAAGGTGTGCATGCCTTGATCTGTTGCACTTTGCCAGACAGTCATCGTGCGGTAGCAGAGCTGGTTGAGGGCAGCTTGCTCACCTTGTCTCCCGTAGCGTACAGTAGTGCAGTAGCGACAGGCTTTAGTGTGCAGGCTGGCAGCTTTAGAAGCTTACAGAGTGCCATTCTCAAGTTTGCTGAGCAGGGTAAGCAGACTGTGGCGCTGATGGCGGCTGACACCGCTATTGGCGCTGAAGCAGAGCAGGCGCTGGAATTACTGCTCAGTCCCGGGGGTATCCGGCTGGTTGAAAGCCTGCGGTATCCTGTCGCTGCCACGGTACTCACACCCGAAGCGCTGTGGGTCGCGACACGCTTGCCCGAAGCGGTCATTGTCTGGGGAGGAACGGCAGACAGCATCCTGGCTTATCAGGCTTTGCGCGTTCGTGGCTACGAGCAGTCAGTGCTGCTCAACCCGGCGCTCGTGACGGGTGACCGCCCACCTGCCAGGCTCGAGGGTGGCAGTTTCATCCTGAGTCCCTTTCTGGTGACTGAGCTGTTACCTGAAACGCACCCAAGTCTACCCATGATCCTGAGATTTCAGTCGGATATGGCGCGGGCTTTTGGACCAGGCTATGAGAGCCTTGAGTCTGCCTATGCCTATGACGCTATGTTGCTGATACAAGCAGCTCTCGAGGAAGCCCTTGTCTACGGTGTGTCACCGACTGACACCCAGCGTTTTCGCCTGGCTCTTAAGGATGCCTTTGCCAGTGGGCGTACTGTAGCGGGCAGTACCGCTGTCTTTCGCTTTAGTCCACAAAGTCCTTGGGGTGTTGAGCCGCGCTCATTAGTGCTGGTCAGCTTTCAGGAGGGGCGCTGGTTTTTGCATGATTGATGGCTAAGGCCAGTTCCGGATAAATCGTTTGATTTATCCCAATGCTTTATGCTGAGCAGAGCAAGTAGGAAGCGAGGAACTGCCTTTCAAATCTATACTCAATTTATCGAGCTTCGTAATAAGTGAGCTAAGTGGGCAGCTTGGCAGCCTCCCGCAGGCTTGCCATCAGGCTGTCAAAAGGCTGGATAAACTTCTCAACTCCCTCGTCCTCGAGCTGTTGCGTCTTTTCTGCCAGATTAATGCCCAGGCTGCTCAAGCGGTCAAGCACTGCCTGTGATTCGGCAGCATCCTCTTCGATGCGCACAGCAGGCTTGCCGTGGTCTCGGTAAGCGTCCATCAGTGCAACGGGCATCGTATTGATGGTACTTTCACCGATGAGCGGTTCGACGTACATGGTGTCTTCGTAGTCAGGATTTTTGGTACCAGTCGAAGCCCAGAGCAAGGGTTGCGGTCTGGCACCTTGCGCTTCCAGTAAGCTAAAGCGCTCTGAAGAAAAAATCTCCTTGTAGATTTGATAGGCCACCTTGGCATTGGCAACGGCTACCTTGCCCATCAGTTCCTGTGCGCCTGCTTTATCCAGCAGAGGATCCAGCAAAACATCGATGCGGCTCAGAAAAAAGCTCGCCACCGAGGCAATGCGTTTAAGGCTTTGCCCGGCTGCTGCGCGGTGCTCCAAACCTCGGATGTAGGCTTCGACTACCTCACGGTAGCGCTCGAGCCCGAAAATCAGCGTTACATTAACGTTGATGCCTTCGCTGATCAGTTGTTCAATGGCTGACAAACCCTCACGGGTGCTGGGTACCTTGATGAACACGTTGGGACGGCTTAAGCGTTGCCACAGGTAACGCGCTTCAGCTATCGTGCCATCGGTATCGTAGGCGAGTTTGGGTGAGACCTCGAGACTGACATAGCCAAAACGTCCATCACTCGCTTCATACTGCTCGCGAAAAGCGTCCGCAGCACCCTGAATGTCGGCTATGACCAGGTCTTCATAGATCGCCTCAACAGACTTGCCCGCTTGTACCGCTTCTTCGATGGCAGCATGGTAGTCAGCTGTTTCGGCAATGGCTTTTTGAAAAATAGCCGGGTTCGATGTCACCCCGTGGATGCCGTCATGGCGTATCAGTTTAGCCAGAGTACCATCTTCCAGCCAGCTACGCCGGATTTCATCCATGTATACCGATTGACCAAAGTCGGGCAGTTGGTTTAGTGGGTTCATTGTTTATCTCCTAAAAAAGCGTAGTCTTTGCCACTATAGTAGTCTTTGCCGCTATATTGGAACAGCACTAGATTGCTACACCTAGTATAGCGCAGATGAGGGATTTAGCTCGAACTACTGTCCCAAGGCTCGAGCGATGACCTGCTCGGTAATATCAAGGCCGCTCTTGGCATAGACCACCAGATTGATGCCTTCAGGGCCAGCTACTGCTCTGTCCAGTACCAGCGAGTAATCGTTGGCTTCTGCAATGGCCTGAATGGCTTCGTCAACGGCCTCGAGCGCTGGCCTAACTGTCTCGGCAATTTCTGTCGCGTAGCGGTTTTGTACCGAGGCAATGGTGCTGCGCAGGGTTTCAAAGCGGTTTTGCTCGTCAGTGCTTAACTGCTGTCCTGAGTTTGCTTTCGAGACCAGCACCTGTAAATCGGCCTGCAAGGCTTCGATTTCGGCGCGGGCCTGCGCTTCCAGGGCGCTGGACGCCTGCCCGCCCGGATGTGCGCGTATGGCCGCCTGTGAATCCACAAAAGCAATACGGGTCTGGCCTTCTTGCGACAGGTTCAGAGGGTTGATGATGATTAGGAGCAGTAAAGTTGTGAGAATCATAAGGAGTGATTTCATGGCATGCAGAATACCAGACGAAGCCCTTAGCGTTGTGATGACATGATGAAGTTGGTGAATAAATGCATCATCTGGACTGCCATTACCTTGCTAAGCTAGTTGGATGGACCGCCGCACCTTCTTAAAACGCCTGACGCTTGGCGGTCTGGCTGCGGCTGGAGCAGCGGTGGGTGGGTTTTCTTACAGCAGGTGGCTCGAGCCCTTTTGGTTGACGACCGAGCGCGTCCGTGTTCCTATCGCTGGTTTAAACCCGGCACTGGAGGGCTTGAGAATTGTACAGGTCAGCGATTTTCATGCAGGTCAGATGGTTCCCTTTGAGTATCTCGAGCAGGTCGTTAGCGAGGTAAATGACTTACAGCCGCAGCTCATCGCCCTGACTGGGGATTTTGTCACGAGTCGGCGGGATTTGCAGGCCCTGCCCCAGTTAGCAGAGCTTTTGCAAGAGCTACGTGCAGAGTACGGCGTCTATGCCTGTCTGGGCAATCATGATATCTGGGCAGGCGCTACTCGCATCATTCGGGAACTCGAGCGCTCCGGCATTCCGGTTTTGGTCAATAGTCATACAACGCTGCAGATTGGCAGCGCTAGCCTGGTGGTCGCAGGGGTCGATGATCCCTGGGGTGGGCAAACGAATATTCAGCGCGCTTTACAGGGGGCCCCCGATACCGATACCCTGCTGCTATCTCATTCACCGGACATGATTGACCACTGGGGACATCAGCACAAGCTCTTGCAGCTCTCAGGTCACACCCATGGCGGACAGGTTCGCTTGCCCTTTTTTGGAGCGCCGATTTTGCCAAGGTTCGGTAAGCGCTACGACATGGGGCTCTTTCGTGTGGGTGAGAGCTGGCTCTATGTCAACCGTGGCGTTGGCATGAGCAGCATTCCAGTGCGCTTTGCCTGTCGCCCAGAGATTACCGAACTGAGTCTGACGATCGCCGCAACCTAGACCAAACCGAGATAGGTGGCAACCTTCGAGCGCAGCTCCGTACCAAAGAGATGCTCAACCAGTGCCAGCCCCAGGTCAATGCCTGCCCCACTAGCCCCCGCACACCAGAGCTGAGGGTTTTTCACCAGACGCTCCGAGCTGACGTGCAGCACCTCGTAACTCTCGAGCTGTTCCAGTAAGTCTGGGTGGCTGGTCACTGACTGATTGCGCAAAAAACCAAGTTCGCCCAGAATCAGTGCGCCGCTGGAAATGCTGGCCTTGAGTTTTAGCTGTGGCACAGTATCTTTCAGGTAGCGGCTGATGGCTCTATCCTTGCTGGCTTTAAGTGCGCCGCGTCCACCAGGAAGAATCAGGATATCTGGCGCGGGCGCACTGGCAAAGGCGTAGAGCGGTGTAATCGTCAGGCCGCCGCTGGTCTGCACAGAATTGCGTGCTTTGGCAAGCGTGAAGACCTCAGTAGATGTATCTGAGGGGATCTCCAGCAGGTCCAGTGCGCTGTGCAAAATGGCATGGGGCACAAGCGCCAGGTCGCTCACTTCATGATAGAGCAGGGTGGCGATATTCATACAGCTATCTTAGCCTGTCTTACAATGATGCAGCTATCAACCGCTAAACTGGGGTTTATGCTTCGCTTTATTGTAGGTATCCTGCTTGCTGTGCCGCTGGTGCAGGCGCAGCCACCAACACAACCACTCTGTGAGGAGTTGATTGGCAGTATAGAGGCTGCCTTTGATGGTGCCAGCGAGGTCATCATGAGCACCGAGATTCGTCAGGGCATACTGGAGTACGCTTACAGTAAAATGCGACTCTACAAGCAAAATGGTGTTTGGGAAAGCAGTGTGCTCGAGCAACGCGGTGTGCGAAGACCAGACAATGCAGGCCAGAGTGATGAAGGCGAAGCGCCATCGTTTCAGCTTAGCTGCCAACAGGCAGTGATAACTGCGCTGGAAGAGGGCTGGCTACTTGAACTCGAGGAGGAGAACCCTGATTTTCCTATCAAAGCCTGGACGCTGCGCTTTGTTGAAGCTCGACAGGGCTATTTGCCGGTAGAGGTTCGGGGGCAGATTGATACGCGCATTGCCTTCATTCCCTTTCGGGGTACGGTGATTAGCGGCTTTGAGGCGTGGCAGTTTCCCTTGCAGTACGTCAATCCGAACGAGCGTTAGGCTGCCTTGATTGCAAGGCAAACCCAAGGTGCGCTGATATCATGGCATTGCGTATAGGTCACCGTCACACACAAGGGCTACTGAGTCAGTCGTTTTATGCACGCGACGCCACAACACTGGCGCGTGACTTGCTGGGCTGCCATCTGCTCGTTCAGCAGGATCGGCTCTGGCGCTGCCGAATTGTGGAAACGGAAGCCTATCTGGGTACACATGATCTGGCCTGTCATGCCAGCAAGGGCCGTACTGCCCGAACCTCAGTGATGTTTGGCCCGGCGGGGTATGCCTATGTCTACCTGATTTACGGTATGCACTACATGTTTAATGTCGTTGCCAGTACCGAGGGAGATCCTCAGGCTGTGCTGATTCGAGCAGTGGAGCAGCCGGAGGAGCTCGTGGGTCGTACCGATGGCCCAGGTCGCTTGTGCCGCAGTCTGGGGATCAGCAAAGCGCATAATGGTATCCCAGTATGGGGCGCGCAGATCTGGCTCGAGCAGGGTCCCGCCCCAGCACGGATCACCACTACAACCCGTATCGGGGTGGCGTATGCCGGTGACTGGGCGCAGGCGCCACTGCGCTTTTATGACAGTAGTAGCGACTACGTATCACGTCGCTAGGCTGTTAAGTTGCTAAGGTATTACGTCGCTGACTGATCAAACTCTTCTTTGGGCGTGATGGCACTGTCACGTTTGCCACGCTCATAAGGTTCCACGTGAATCGTGGCTACCAAATTGGGTAGTGCTGTGTGAAGGGCGTCCTCGAGCGTTACGACCACATCATGCGCTGCTTGTACACTGAGCGTGGGCCTGACAAAAATATCCACTTCGGCAAAGCGCCCGACGCCAGCGCGGCGCGTGCGCAGGCGGTGATAACCCAGGACATCCGGGTTACTGTCCAGCACATCCAGAATCCGTTGTTCTTCGTCTTCTGGCAAGCGTTCGTCCATCAGTTGGGAAAGCGAGCCGCTGAGCACTTTGACGCCTTCACGCAGAATGTTGAGCGCCACCAGAACGGCAATGACCGGGTCGAGCCTGTGCCAATCCGTCAGATAAACCAGAATCACAGCGCAGATGACACCTGCCGACGTCCAGACATCGGTCATCAGGTGGCGCGCGTTGGCGGCCAGTGCGGCGGAGCGAACCCGCTTGGCTTCTCGCCGGATAAAGAGTGACAGGCCAGCATTGAGTAGTGCAGTAATGGAGGCAATCGTCAGACCCAGGACCATGTTGCTAAGGGGTTCAGGACTGATGAAGCGTGGCAGACTGGTAACGATAATCATGCCGCCTGCCACCAGAATCATGCCGCCCTCGAGGGCACTCGAGAGATACTCAGCCTTGGTATGACCGTAGGGATGCTCGTAGTCGGCCGGGCGCAGCGCCACACGCATGGCGAAAAGCACCACAAAGGCCGCCACTACATTGACCACGGACTCGGCCGCATCTGACAAGAAGGCCACCGAGCCCGTCAGGATAAAAGTGATGAGCTTTAAGAGCAGCACCAAAGCGGCGCCTGCCAGACTTAAGTAAGCACCTCGGTTACGCTTTGGTGTGGTGGGCATGGCGCGTCAGTTTTGGCGGCTAGTCTTCGTCTTCAAGCTCGCCATCAGTTGCTTGAGACTCGAGTGCCAACTGCTCGATAACCTCACTAAGGTCATCACCCTCATAGTCCGTAACCGTTTCAGCAATAAGGGCCATAGCGCGCTCGGCATCGGCTTCAGGTACCAGCACAAAGGTTGTGCCCAGACTGGACACCCCCAGATGCGTGTAGATGTCAGAGAGGTTATCAGGGCCTCGGGTATAGACTGGAAAGCCTTCTTCCTCGAGAATAACCGCCACCATTTCAGCAAGCTCAGGCGCGGGTGCAATGTCCACAATCGTCCAGTTATCGCCGTTGAGAAGAATCGTTTCGCCTTTCATGATGTTAGTGTACAGCAGTGTATGGTCCCAAGCGTAACGTTGCTACGCTGTCAGTGCCAGAATAAGATCATGGTAAACCTGCCGAGCGACCTGTAGCTGTGCTATGGGTACACACTCCTGGGTGGTGTGCGCCAGCTCCTCGTTGCCTGGACCAAAGCCGATGACGGGTGCGCCATTGATGGCTAAGTGTGGTGCGTCGGTGGCAAACCACCACACACGCTCCTGATAGGGCAGGTTGTGCTTGCTGAGACTTTGGCGGATGCTGCGCCTGGCAATAGTGACGTAGGGGTTTTCGCCGGGGCAGAGATAGGCTGGGGCGATGTTGGGATACTCGAGTTGCACCTTGCCACTTTCACTTTGGTAGCTGTGCGTCTGGATGCGAAAGCTCGCCTCGGGTGCCAGCGCTTGCAGGCGCGCCAGTATGGCCTCTGGGCTGTCTTCGGGGATAAAGCGATAGTCAATGACCAGCTCCGCGCGACCGGGTACGACATTGTTACTGCTGGGAAAGGAGCTTAGCTTCGTCGGTGTCAGGGTGGAACGTCCCAAGGGGCCGCCTGCTGGCAGCTCGAGTGATCTGAGTCTGTGCAATAAATCAGCTGCATGATAAAGAGCATTATCACCAAGTTCGTTTTTGGCTGCGTGCGCGATTTTTCCTGCTAAGGTCACATCGACCTCTACCCGCCCGCGGTGACCCAGCATCAGACTGAGGCTACTGGGTTCACCCAGGATGATAACATCGGCTGGCAGGGTCTGGCCGAGGTGGCGCGCACCCAATCCGCCGATTTCTTCCTGTACCACGCCTGAGACGATGATACTGCCCTTAAAGCCGCTGTTGATTGCATCCTGCGCAGCATAGGCCATGCAGGCAACTGCACTTTTCATATCCACCGAACCGCGTCCCCAGAGCTGTCCGCTCTCTATAGTGCCAGAGAGTGGTGGATGTTTCCAGAGCTGGGCGTCGCCGAGTGCCACGGTATCCAGATGTCCATTCAGGTGTACTACAGGCCCCTCACCGCGCCGATAGATGCCAATGGCATTGCCAGCGTCATCCAGATAGGCTTCATCAAAGCCGATATCACTCATTGCCTCACGCAGCAGCTTTGTGGCAGCCGATTCCTGACGTGAGAGGCTTTCTTTTTGTACCAGGGCTTGAGCAAGTGCTACTTCTGCAGTCATAGTCATGCTGCCATCATACCGAGTCGGGTTGCCATCTGTAACTTGCCAGGTCAACACGCCCGTCGTCAAAGACCACGCCTTCGGACTGAAGCAGCGCTTTTTGCAATTCTCCCGTCCCTACTTTGTAGGTGCTGAGTCGTCCGCTGGCGTTGATGACGCGCTGCCAGGGCAGGTCACTGTCCTGCGTGTAGCGCAGAATGCCGCCAACCTGCCTGGCTGCTCGAGGTGAGCCAGCCAGAGCTGCAATCTGCCCATAAGTTGCCACTTTTCCGGCTGGTATGGCGGCAACAAAATACAGAACCAGGGCTTTGAAGGATGCTTCAGGCACGGCCAGTCAACCTGCCGGGTTCTGTTGGTCATAGTAAACTGATCCTAAGCCAAGCGTGGTGTCATTTTTTTGTAAGATAGTGGCTGCTATTCTCAGCATAAGGGTAGTTTACCCTTACAAAAGAGGGCTCGAGTCCAGAACTCATATCACCTCCCACACACACATCCACAGACCATCACCTATCACTCGAGCCCGGTGATGGTCGCTTTTTACTTTTAGGTCAGGGCAGATTTTTGTCCGAGCAGGGCGTTAGGAAGCGGGGATGTTCTTTTCAAATCTTTAAGCAATTTATCGGGCTCGGTATGCAGGTAAAAAAGTCCCTTGCTTCTCAGCAAAACATTGACTAGGATAGCCTGTGGCTTTTTATCGTATACCTGAAGAGCCAAAGGGTGCTAAACTTTAGAACTGCGTGAGGCACGCAAAGGCATTTGGCTGTTGACGTGCATCTAAAATATGAATGTGCAGGTATGGAGGACATTGTGAGTGAGCGTGCAAAAAAAGATCATGAGTTCAGGGTGAGGTTTGGAGCCTCCTTACTGATTGTTTTTGGAGCCATACTGCTGATTTCTTCACTGGCAATTGGCTATAACGTTGCCAGTGCGGGCGTCAGCAATGCGATTATTGGTGGTTTACTGATTGTTCTGGCGACAGTTGCCTTGCGTGCACCGCTCGAAGCTACACCCCTGTGCTGGGTTACGGGGGCATTTGGTCTCTGGATTGTGGCAGCCCCTTTTGTCCTGGGCTATAACGATCTGATCATGCCAACCTGGCTGAACCTGTGGGTGGGGGGCTTAACAACCATGGCATCAGTCTTTATTGCGGGTGAGGCAGCTGGTTTGCAGCAGCCTCTGGAAGCACATGACTGATTCAGCACGGCTTGCCTATGCCCTCAGATGAGGGCATTTTTTTTGTGATTTCGTGCCTTTGTGACTTTGTGAAAGGCAAACTGTAGGCATGCCTATAGTTGAGCATGTGAAAAATCACATACTGTATGACTGTAGGAATACCAAGAAATGGGAGGCAAGTTTAATGAAAAAGTTTTTGACGTGGCTGTTACTGCCAGCACTGGTGCTACTGCTGGCTGCTTGTGGTACACCAAAGCCAGATGAACCTGGCACAATTGCTGAAGTTGCTCAGGGAACAGCAGATTTAAGCATACTGGTTGAAGCCCTGCAGGCTGCTGAGCTGGTGGGCGCGTTAGGTGGCGAAGGTCCCTTTACCGTCTTTGCTCCAACCAACGCAGCTTTTGCGGCAGCGCTTGAGGCACTCGGTCTGACCAAAGAAGAGCTGCTGGCAAGTGACGATCTGGCGGATATCCTCAAGTACCATGTAGCACCCGGTAAACTTTTGGCAGCAGATGTGATCGCGGCTGCGCCCGGCACAACGCCGACGCTGCTTGAAGGCGCAAGTATTGCCTTTGCTGTGGTGGATGGTCAGGTCGTGCTGAATGAGACTGCTACTGTAACAACTGCCGATGTTGCAGCGTCAAACGGTGTTGTACACATCATCAACGCGGTGCTATTGCCCCCCAGCCCAGACCCCGATCCAGACCCAGAACCTGGTACGATTGTTGAAATCGCTCAGGACACTGCTGTTCTCAGCACATTAGTAGCCGCCCTGGTCGCCTCTGATCTGGTGGAAACTCTGGAAGGTACAGGTCCCTTTACCGTCTTCGCTCCAACGAATGCAGCCTTTGCGGCTTTGCTGGAAGCTCAGGAAGTCGAAGACCTGCCTGGCCTGATTGATAAACTGGGTGCTGAAATGATTGTCAACGTCCTGCTTTATCATGTGGTCGCTGGCTCAGCCTTGTCCGCCGCCGATGTGATTGCCAGTGCACCTGCAACGGTTGATACTGCTTTCGCCGGCAACAGTATCTATTATGAAGTCATTGATGGAAGTGTTGTGCTGAACGGTAGTGCAACTGTAACAATGCCAGATATTGAAGCGTCAAATGGCATTATTCACATTATTGACCAAGTACTTCTGCCACCCACCAGCCTTGATGTGTCGCTTTCAGGGGCCAATGAGGTTCCGCCTGTCGCAACGACTTCCACAGGTAGTGCTACTGTGACACTCTATGGCAAAAAACTGGTGGTTGATGGTAGTTTCTCTGGCTTTGAAATTGCAGGCCCCGGGGCGCACATTCACGGCCCTGCCGCCGCTGATGCTAACGCAGGCGTTCTCTTTGTCTTTGATTTTGACAATGACGCTCAAACTTTTGCTGGTGTATTTACATTGGATGATACGCAGCTTGGCTACTTTAATGATGGTCTTTTGTACATCAATCTGCACTCGGCGGCCAATCCTGCGGGTGAGATTCGCGGACAAATCCTTCCCTAATACCAGTTCCAGATAACAAGGTGAATATGTAGTATGAGGGCGGTTCGCAAGAATCGCCCGTTTGTTTGCAGCAGCAAAGATATGCCAAAGTCTGATGCGGTATGGTGAGGTATGCGCAGTCTAAAGCTCGAGCAAATCTTTATCCGCCTGCTTGGCGGACAACTCGAGTTCTTGCTGGTCTTTGAGACAATTGCCGGGGCGCGCTTGCGTGAAACCCTCACGTTTCCTACCAGGAATCAGCTCGAGGCCATAAAGCGGCTCGCCAAATACCTGGCACAACGGGCTGATGTTGAAGGTTTAGCCAGCTTGCGTCTGAGGGTTGAACAGCGGGGTGAACTCAAAGATGACGCTAAGCTCAAGCGTTTTTTTGTACATGAGTTTGAGCGCTATAGTGAGGATATATGGGACTGAAACTGGCGACGCTGGCGTATATCAAGCGTGATGGCTATACTCTGATGCTGCATAAGGCCAAAGGCTATCAGCAGGGTAAGTGGAACGGCCTGGGAGGCAAGTTCAGTTCGGGAGAATCACCGGAAGACTGCCTGAAGCGCGAGGTGTTTGAGGAATCCGGGCTGATTGTTGAACAAGCGAGGTTGCACGGCTTTATTACGTTTCCAGATTTTGATGGACAGGACGACTGGTACTGCTTTGTCTATACCATCACGGATTTTTCAGGCTCACTTAGGTCATCGGCAGAGGGTGAGCTTCACTGGATTGCCGATAGGGAGGTGCTAAAGCTCAATCTCTGGCCTGGTGACAGGGTATTTTTACCCTGGCTCGAGCAGCCCCGGATGTTTAGTGCCAAGTTTAACTATCAGGCGGGTGAGTTCAAGGATTATCAGGTGGTGTTTTATTAGCAGTTGATTCTGTAGGGGTTTTTTGTGATTTCTAGTATGATGGTTTAGGCTTGTACTAAGCAGGCACGACAGGAGACTTATGGATACTATGGAAGTACTTTTTCAGAAGATACTGGAGCGTAACCTGGGTGTAGTCAAGCGCAATCTGGCAGATATGACCGAAGCGCAAAGCCTCATCCCCTTTACCGAAGGTGGCAGCAACTTCAACTGGCTTTTGCATCACCTGATTGTCTACCGTGATGTCATGCTGCGTGCGCTGGGGCATGAAGGGCTATGGTCTGAGGATATGCGGCAGGACTATGGTAAGGGTTCCAGTGCCATGGTTGAGCAGGCAAAGCCTATCGCAGAGCTGGTGGCAACTCTGGAGGCAAGTCAGGCACGGCTCGAGCAGGCTTTGCAGGCAAGCACAGCGGAGCAGTGGGCCGCCGTGCGCCCAGATGGTCGTAGCACCGCCGACTTTATTGAGTTTCTTATCTGGCACGAGTCTTATCATGCAGGTCAGACAAGCATTTACCGCCGTATGGCTGGTTTGGACAGTGCTATTGGCTGAGGAAACTTACAGTTTTATGGCTTGACCTTAAACACATAAACATCGTTTAAGTAAGTACGCGTTTTAGGATTAACTGCACCTCTGACACTGCTGGTTATGTAGATATTGCCATGGTTATCAGTAGTATGCCCCAGGGTACTGATGCTTGGAAAAAACTGGCGGAATGCCCGAAGGTCTCCACTCGAGTCAAACTGGGCTAAAAAGGTTCCGTGGTTTCTCTTGTCGAAATCATCTTCATCATCACCTAACCAGAGGTACCAGTTTGCGTTTCCGGTTACCGTAATATTGCCAGCGTTATCCACGGTCACACTGTTGGCTTCCAAGTCCACATTCCTGTTATAGCGTCGGAGCCATTCTTCACTTCCGTCAGCTCTGTGCTTGCTTACATAGGATGATCCCGAAGACTTAGTCCAATCTTCAGTCTTCTTATAATTGTTGCCTACAAGTATGATACTGTCATCAGGCGTGATAGCCAAACCACCAACTTCATCTTCATTAGAAATGCTCATATCCAACTGATGAAACCAGACCTCTTCACCATGGGTATCAAACTTGGCGAGAAAACTATCTCTTCCATCTGATGTTGATATGAAACCAAGTACCACGATCGACCCTGCGGAGTCTGTCACCAAATCCCCTAGAAATAGATACTCATCATCAGCCTCTAACTCTAACCTTTTTAACCATAAACGATTGCCATTTTTGTCAAGCTTGGAGATAACACCAGTGGTTTGATAGCTCCAACCTTCGTTTTTCTGGTAAGAGGTGCTCCCTGTGACAATAATACTTCCTTCCTGATCAATCGCCATTTTCCACAATTCAGACATTTCAGTTCGTGAGCCAACCTGACTAAACCACTGTTGTTCACCATTTGCATCATATTTTGCAACAAAGCCACCTTCGAACCCATCATCAGGGTCTTGCCCAGCGCTCATAGATGAGTAACCAGCGACATAGCTGTTTCCACTACTATCAATGGCTATATCCGCACTATAATCCCTTGAGGCTGTGCCAAACTGACGTATCCAGGCGATTTCGCCAAAGGGGTCAAGTTTTGCCAAAGACACATCATATACATCAGGGTAACCTGTTGTGTTTTCATTGCTTATTTTGGATAGAGAGCCTGTTATATATGTGTTACCCGCCGAGTCCACGACGATTCCACTACCAGAGTAATTGTCAGTTGGTGTACTGCTAAGTCGACTATGCCAGTCTATGGATTCGGCAATTACATTTATGGTCGCTGTTGAAACAATGGTGTTACTTCCCTCAAGCCTACTTTTTGCCTCAATACTACAGGTTCCTGGCGTATCGGGTGCCAGGTAGGCAACCTTATAAGTGCTGGGGCCAATAATGTGACCACAACTTGATTGCCAACCGGTCTGGCTATATACATCTTTAGGTATGGGCGCTTCCAAAAACAGCACGGAATTGGCTTTCACACCAGCAGATTCAGGAGTCAGTTTGATGTCTCGCGAATCGCTGATTGACGTTGCATTATTACATGAAAGAACCGAAAAAAAACTTAAGCCTATGGTTATCATGGCAGGCAATAGTTTATACATACCATTGATGATATCAGGGCTTGTTATTCCCGGGTGTGATGTTTCTTTAAGAGTCTTTGACGCAGGACGCGTTACCAGTTTCGGATAGATTGTTTGGTTTATCCCGAGCAGGGCGTTAGGAAGTGGGAAAGTGCTTTTCAAATCTTTAAGCAATTTAGCAGGCTCGGTATAAAAATAGCCCTTTTGCAAAAGTCCGGATTAATAGCGATTCTAATCGACCTTAAAATTGCTCAGTTGATACTTTCGCATGAAGCCTGATAGCTTTTTTCTTAAACACTATGCCCTCTGTCGCACTGGAGGTTTGATAAAGGGTGCGATGAAAGCAATGCTGAGGGGTATTACAGCAGTTAGTAGCATGATGCTGCCATAACTGCCAAACAGGTCTTTGCCTACCGAAAACAGCAGTGGTCCCAGAGCTGTTCCCATCACCATGATGGTGGTAACGACGCCCTTAATGCTGCCTAAGTGTCTGCGCCCAAAGTAATAGGCAAAGGACACTGCAGAAATGGCGCCACTCATACCCTGCATAATACCCAGACAAATACCATAGACGTAAACCAGAGGCAGGCTGTTGACGGAGGTCGCCAGGACCAGGGTGCAAGCGAGCAAAAGTTGTGCGGCAGCCAGAACAAAGCGGGGTCTGACGCGATCGAGAAAGAAGCCCGTCAGAAGCGTGGCCAGAAACTGGACAAGGCCAAGCGGCACAAACACCAGGGTAGCTATGTTGCGCTCGAGACCCTGCGCTGCCAGAATGTCGTAGTTGTGAAATATCAGCGCCGTGCCCAAAGTTGCGACGCTAAAGCCAGCAATGGTAAATAGCCAGAAGGTGATGGTGCGCCGTGCTTCACTGAGTGTCAGGTGTGTTTCCTGCAATTCTGTTTGTTGCTGACTAGCTCCATCGGGTTTTAAGCCGTAGGTCTCAGGATGGTTGCGGTAAAGCAGTGCACCAACCGGCAAAATGGTCACAGCAACCAGTAAGCCCAGAAGCATATAGGCGATACGCCAGTCATAAACCGAAATCAGGTAGTTAATAAGCAGTGGGAACAGGATAACACCAATGGAAAAACCCAGACCGGATAGGCCAATGGCCAGGCCACGCCGTCGTACAAACCAGATGTTAATGACATGCTGACTGGTCATGGAAAGCGCACCCTGACCCAGGGCACGAATCAGTACAAAGCCGACAAAGAGCATCGTCAGACCTTGTACAAATCCCATCAGCACACACGACAGGGCAAAGAGAATACTGATGATAATTACGGCTAGCCGTGGACCTTTGGCATCGATAAAGCGACCGACAAAGGGCAAGGAAAAAGAGCCTAGCAGGGTTGCCAGGGTGTACATCAGAGAAACAGTGGTTCTGGAAAAGTTCAGGTCTTCGATGATGCGGTCAAGAAAAACCGCAATGCTCAGGGTTTGCCCGGGCATGGTCATCATCAGGCCAAAACTACCTGCCAGCAGGATAAGCCAGCCATAGTACACGGGAGACTTTTCTATAAGTCGACTTCGTTTAACAGAGGGAGTTTCAGCCTGGTTCAATGTTTCCTACCTGTATAACAATACGTCTGGCGGGCAAATCCAAACGCAGTGCAGAATACGCCCGGCTGTATTATCCTCACAAGACCGAGTCGAAACCGAGGAGCTGCTTTTGAGTTCTGCAAGCCATTTGCCAAGTCAGGTAGGTGTTGCGAAGCTTGGCCGTGTGGTTTAAGTATCCTGTACCAATGCTGCTGAAGTCACTGGTGTAATGGAGTTTTGTTGAAGGAAGCGCTTTTCAACAGTGGCAACTTCAAGCGGTTTGGCAATCAGATAACCCTGACCGTAAGCACAGCCCATCTGACCAAGTCGCTCGTACTGGTAGGGTGTTTCTATGCCTTCAGCAACGACATCCAGACCCATACTGCCCGCCAGCGACATGATGGTGCGAATAATTTCTTCATCCTGCTTGCCCCCCGCCATACGCATGACGAATGAGCGGTCAATTTTCAGGGAATCGAGTGGAAGTTTGTGCAGATAACTAAGCGATGAATATCCAGTGCCAAAGTCATCAATCTGAATCTTGATTCCCTCAGCGCGCAGACGCGCCAGTACGGCCGCACCTGCTTCGGCATTGTTCATCAGTGCGCCTTCGGTAACCTCGAGTTTGATGCGTGTGGGAGATACATCATAACTGCGAATCAGTTCGGTAATATCTTTAGCAGCGTGCTCGAGCATCAAATGCCGTGTTGAGAGGTTAAGGCTGAGAAACAACTCGCTCGAGCTTGGGTAGCTTATGTCCCAGATGACTAACTGCTTACAGCCAGCCTTGATGACCCAGCGATCAATATCAAGGATCAGACCGGATTCTTCGGCAATGGGAATAAACTTGTCGGGTGGTATGAGGCCTTGTTCTGGATGTCGCCAGCGCAGCAGAGCTTCAAAGCCAGCAATATTGCGGGTGCGAAGATCAACAATGGGTTGGTAGGTCAGGAACAACTCGTCCTCGTCAATGGCGCGACGCAGTTCGGATTCCAGGGACAAACGTTTCACATAGCTTTCGTACATGCTGGGGTTAAAGACGGTGAAGTTCGCGCCCCCAGACTTTTTGGCGCTGTACATAGCGACATCGGCATTGCGCAGCAAGTCCTCAGCACTGAGTCCAGAGTTGTTGATAAAGGCCATGCCAATACTAGCTGCCGAAAAAATCTCGTGCCCTTTAATATAAAAGGGCTCCTTGAGCAGGTTCTGAATCTGTTCTGCCATTTTCTTGGCATCGTGGTTATTTTTGAGGTTTTCAAGCAGGATGGCAAACTCATCACCAGCCAGGCGAGCGATCATGTCACTATCTTGCAGGCAGGTCTGGATGCGTTTGGCAATGTCTTTAAGAAGTTCATCGCCAACGCTGTGCCCCAGGCTATCGTTGATGACTTTGAAGCGGTCCAGATCGACAAATAAAATGGCGTTGCGCAGACTCGGATTGTTCTGGGCGGCAGCGATGACTTTCTCTAGGCGCTGCATGAAATAGCTGCGATTGGGTAGACCTGTTAGTTCGTCATGCTGAACGGAGTGCTCGAGCTGTACCTCAGCGTTTTTTCGCTCGGTGATGTTGCGGGTGGAGGAGACGATGTGGTCGATCCTGCCCGCGCTGCTATAAACGGCGTAGGCATTGCCTTCTGACCAGACATAACCACCTTCACGATGCTGAAAGCGGTAGGGGCTTAGCGCTACACTTGGTTGCTGGCGAAGCTGCGCAAGCTCTTGAGTGAACCTTGGTAGGTCCTCGGGGTGGATATACCTATGAACAGGCTGACCGATAAGTTCATGGGCCTGGTAGTCGGTGTTCTGTTTCACTGAGGGACTCAGATAAAGAAAGCGGCCCTCGAAGGAGTGCAGAGCCACGACATCAGACATATGTTCCGCCAGCAAGCGAAAACGGCGTTCGGCATCTCGAGCCTTACGGTTTAGGCTTAGGTGTTCAATCATGATATGGCTGAGTTCTGATAAGCCCCACATAAAATCGAGCAGCGCAGGTGCAGGTGTGGGCTGATTGGGGATGCGTAGAACCGCAACGGTGGCGTGCTGATCGAATAGTGGCAAGACGATAGCGTCGTCTGAATAGTCCAGAGCGTGACTGTCGTGCAGCAGACCATGTTTGGCCAGACGGTGTCCCAGCATGGCCTCACCAACTTCCAGTTCAGGGGCAGCTGTTGGATAGCCAATCTGGTAGTGCAATTTGAGTTTGCCTTCCGCTGGCAAATATAAAGCCAGGTCTAAGCCTGTAAGATGTTCCTCTAAAAGGAGCATAATCGCTCGCAGACTCGAGGCGATGTCCACAGGCTCGAGAACGACCTGCCAGACCAGTTCCAGCACGTCACGCAACCGCGCTGTTTCTTGTTGTTGAGCCACATTATGACTGTGCTGGCACAGAAACTTTAACTGTATCTGCAGCAGCGTGGCAAGGCTGATATCGTCAGCTGACCAGCTTTCGGCTAAACTGCCGATGAGTAGCAAGCTGCGTGTGTTTTCATGACTGGCTTGTAATAGAAGCGCTGATTGTCCAAAGGATTCAGGCAAAGAGAGCCTGCTCAAAGCAGTGTGGTCCAGCTGAATAATGTCACTTGTTGCTTCCAGAACCGACTCGAGCAGACTTACCTCAAGTGTCAAAGGTAGCTCAGGGGCCTTGCCATTGAGTCTGATACCCATAAATAAGTCATCATTTTGGGATAACAGGTAAGCGTTCTGAGCACCCTTTAGGTGGCTGAGCGACAAGGTAGTGATATCTGGAATATCCAAATAATCTGCGCCTATCGCAGGTCTCTTAGATTGAGTGTCTGTGTCTAGTCGCATAGTTCCCATCACCAGGCACACTTAGACTGTGCACTGCCTTGAAGTATCCTGTTTCAAGGTAGCATGGGAGTTCTTACGTTTTTATTACAAAGTCTTTTTGCCTCTTTTTGTCTTTATAAAACGCGTAAGTGCTTTTTCCAGTTCTACCGCGAAAAAGACGAGCAGCCCAGCCAGAAGTACCAGGCCCCAGTCCTGCCAGCGAATGGCTGCGGTGCCAAACCATAGTTGAAAGATAGGCAGGTAGGTAAACATCAGCTGAAAAATAATCAGCAAGCCGACTGCCAGGAGCGCAGCGCGGTTGGACAGCAGGCGTGTGACTGAGAGTGAGGATTGCATGATAAAGCGGCTATTAAAGAGGTAAAAAACCTGTCCAGCAACCAGTACGTTTACGGCAACTGTACGGGCGGACTCGAGCGAATGCCCGAACTCAAGCTCAATAAAAAAGAGCACGAGCGCTAAAGTGGCAATGATGCAGGCAACAAAAATAATACGCCATAGCAGGTAGCCAGAGATAATGGCTTCTGAAGGGTCACGAGGTGGACGACGCATGATGCCCGGTTCAGCAGGTTCAAAGGCCAGCGTCAGTGCCAGTGTGACAGCGGTGATCATATTGACCCACAGAATCTGCACGGGTGTTATGGGCAGTTGGTTAAAGGCAAAGAGTACTGTCGCTATCACCACCAGTGCCTCGGCGCCATTGGTTGGTAGCATAAAGAGAATGGTTTTTTTGAGGTTGTCGTAAATGCTGCGTCCTTCGCGGACAGCCTCAGCAATGGAACTGAAGTTGTCGTCAGCGAGAACCATTTCGGCAGCGTCCTTGGCCGCTTCGGAACCTTTGATGCCCATGGCGATGCCCACGTCAGCACGTTTAAGCGCAGGTGCGTCATTCACGCCGTCGCCCGTCATGGCGATCACATAGCCATGAGCCTGCAACGCCTGAACCAGGCGCAGTTTGTGTTCGGGACTGGTGCGAGCAAAGATGTCACAGCGCCTGGCGGCTTCTTTGAGTTCGTCTGAACTGAGGGTCTCGAGTTCCTGGCCAGTCATCACTGTTTTGCCGTCGCCAATACCCATCTGCTGTCCGATGGTTCGTGCAGTCAGCGCGTGGTCGCCAGTAATCATCTTGACGATAATGCCCGCTTCCTGGCACTCCTTAACAGCCGTGATGGCTTCTGGGCGGGGTGGGTCGATCATGCCGACAAAACCAAGGAGTGTCAGACGATTGTCGACGTCTGAAAAGCCGATGCTGTTTTTATCTGCCGGCGCTTTGGCAGTGGCAATCGCCAGGACACGGTAGCCCTTGCCTGCCAGTCGCTCGATCTCTTTTTCCCAGAAGCTCGGCTCGAGTAGCTGTTCACCATCCTGCCGATACTCAAAGTCGCAGCGCTCCAGCACCGCTTCAGGCGCGCCTTTAAGATATATCCTGTGACCGTCGCTGTGCACATGGAGCGTTGCCATAAAGCGATGTTCGGATTCAAAGGGAATCACGTCCAGCCTGGGTGCGGCTTTCTCACTGGCTCTGCCCAGTCCGGCTTTCATGCCCAGGGCCACCACCGCGCCTTCGGTGGGATCACCTTCTAGTCGCCAGTTGCCATCATGCTCTTTCAGCCGTGCATCGGAGCAGAGAAAGCCTGCCTGAAGCAGCTGCCACAGGCCACTGTGGGCCTGTGGATCCACTGCTTTGCTTGCCAGTTTGAAGCTTCCCTTGGGTTCGTAACCACTGCCTGTGACTTCAAAGCTCTCGCCCCGTAAAATTACTTCGCGAACGGTCATTTCGTTTTTGGTGAGCGTACCCGTTTTATCCGAGCAAATGACGGATACCGAACCCAGCGTTTCCACTGCTGGCAAGCGGCGAATAATGGCGTTGCGCGACGCCATACGCTGCACGCCCAGCGCCAGCGTTATGGTCAGAATGGCGGGTAGGCCTTCGGGGATGGCAGCGACCGCTAAGCTCACCACAATCATAAACAGCTCAACCAGGCTAAAATCCCTGAGGAAAAATCCAAAGACAAAGACCAAGGCTGCGACCAGGACAATCACTGCCGAAAGACGCTTGCCGAACTGTGACATGGCACGTAAGAGCGGGGTGGTGAGCGTTTCAACTCGAGCCACCAATTCACCAATGCGACCAATCTCGGTGGTCTGAGCGGTAGCAGCCACCACCGCGACCAGCCGCCCGCTGGTCACCACGGTGCTGGCATAGGCCATGTTGCTGCGCTCTGCCAGAACGGTTGCCTCTGCCAAGGGTTCAACCTGTTTGCTCACAGGCTCTGACTCACCGGTTAGAGCCGCTTCCTCTATACGCAGATTGCGTGCAGACAACACACGCAGATCTGCTGGCACGCGGTCACCGGACTCAAGAAGCACCACATCGCCAGGCACTAACTCGGTGGCAGGAATGCTTTTGCGCTCACCCTCGCGCAGCACGAGCGCCTCCAGCGACAGCATCTTACGGATCGATTCCAGGGCACTTTCGGCGCGACCCTCCTGAATAAAACCGATGATGGCATTGATGAAGACAACTGCCAGAATGACGCCTGTGTCGATCCACTCACCTAAAAAGGCAGTCAGCAGTGCCGCTGCCAGCAACACGTAAATCAGAACATCATTAAACTGCCGCAGAAACCTGAGAATGGCAGGGTCCTTGTCCTGCTCTGCCAGCTTGTTCGGTCCGTAGCGCCCTAGGCGGGCCTCTGCTTCTTGCTGACTCAAGCCTTCGCGGCTGGTTTCGAGTTGGCTCAAGACCTCATCGATGCTGTGGCTGTGCCAGGCGACTTGTTGCCCATCTTGTGTGATCTTGTTCATGATCTATCCTCCGGTGATTTAAGCGAACGGACTGAAACCGACTTTTTGGAAACGGCTGTCATACGATGGTCTTATGTTGGGTTGTTGTATATGACCGAGCCTCAAAAGGCTCATTTTGCAATGCATATGAAGACCAAAAAGCCCTCTCCTGCAGTATAGCGAGTTTCGGGGGTGTTTGTTCGACATCTGGAATCGGAGCGAGAAGAATCAAGGCAGGAGTTTTTACAATCGTTAAGGAAATTATCGGATTCGGTATAAGCAGTGAAAGCTATGGTTGAATTAGGCTGACTAAAGCGTGCTAGAGTACGCTTCGCCCATGTTTGTTGCAACCCATGGGTCAGTGAAAGATGGCGACTGCTATCTTTGTGCCAGTTCGAGACTGGATTTTGGAGGCCCTGATTGAAAAGCCCTGTTCCCTCGTTTAATGTCAGTGACGCCCATGAGGTTTACAGTATTCGTGCCTGGGGTGGCGGTTACTTTGATGTCAATAAAAGCGGTCAACTGACCGTATCGGTGCAGGATAAGGTGGCTGTGGCGCTGGTAGATATCATTGAAAATCTCAAGGCGCAGGGGCACGCCCTGCCCTATATTCTGAGGTTCCCACAGATTCTCGAGGATCGCCTGGATCGTCTGAACGCGGCCTTTGCGGCGGCGATGGATGAGGCAAATTACCAGGGGCACTATCAGGGAGTTTTTCCCATCAAGGTCAATCAGCGTCGCATGGTGGTTGAAACGATTGCTGAGTATGGCGCTAAGCATCGCACAGGGCTCGAGGCTGGCAGTAAGGCAGAGCTGGCGCTGATTCTGGTGCAGGATATTCATGATGAGGCACTGATTTGCTGCAACGGCTTTAAGGATGATGACTTTATCCGTTTGGCGCTGTGGGGGCGCAAGCTGGGCAAGAATGTGATTATTACGCTGGAAAAGTTCAGTGAGCTCGAGCGCCTACTCAGGATTAGCCGTGAACTGGGGGTTAAACCTGCCATTGGCGTGCGTTTTAAGTTGCATGCCAAGGGTTCAGGGCAGTGGGAGGCGAGTGGTGGGGATGATGCCAAGTTTGGCCTTACTGCTACTGAGCTTCTTAGTGTCGTGGGTCGCTTGCAAAAAGAGAATATGGTAGATGCCCTGCAACTGCTGCACTGTCATGTGGGTAGTCAGTTAACCGATATTCGCCGCATCAAGGTTGCGGTGCGTGAGGCTGTGCAGACCTATGTGGAGCTTTTTGAGATGGGTGTGCCGGTGAAGTATCTGAATGTGGGTGGGGGTCTGGCGGTAGACTATGATGGTAGCAAGACGACCTTTTATGTCTCTGCCAACTACGGGATTCAGGAATACGCCAATACGGTTGTCTGGACAATTGTAGAGAGCTGCAACGAATACAGTGCGCCGCATCCGATCATTGTTACAGAATCCGGACGGGCACTGACTGCGCATCATGCTGTCTTTATCATGCCGATTATTGATGTCATTGGACCGAGCCAGCCACCCCAGGAGTTGCCGCCTCTGGAAGGTGAGGCTCATAATCTGGTCAGAGACATGCAGGAACTCCTTGACAGTATCAACAGCAAGACCTACCGTGAGATTTATAATGAGGCTGTCTCTAATAAGGACACCATGCACAGCCTCTTTGACCTGGGTTACCTGAGCCTTTTGGAGCGTGCCCATATCGAGGCGCTGTTTGGGCGTATCCTGCAGCGCATCGCCAAGGTCATTGCCGATATGGACTATGTCCCGGAAGAGTTCGAGAACCTGCCGAAAGTGCTGGCTGACAAGTATGTGGGCAACTTCAGCCTGTTTCAGACATTGCCTGATCACTGGGCTATAGATGCACTTTTCCCGATTGTGCCACTGGCAAGGTTGAATGAGCTGCCAAGTCGCAACGCCACACTGGTCGATATATCCTGCGATAGCGATGGTAAAATTGGCAAGTTCATCGACTTGCGTGATGTGAAAAGCACCCTGCCACTGCATGCCTTAAACGAGGGTGAAGCCTATTACCTGGGCATTTTTCTCACCGGTGCCTATCAGGATGTACTGGCCAATGCCCATAATCTCTTTGGGCGTGTGAATGAGGCGCATATCCGCCTGACCGATGAGGGCTACAAAGTCGAGCTTTTTGTACCTGGACAGAAGGCGCGTCGGGTCATTGAAAACATGGGCTATGAAACCAGTCAGCTGCACAAGTGGCTACTAGAGACCATCGCCGAGTCCGATGTCAAAATGCCCAAAGGGCAACTGAAGGCGTTTATCGAGCTTTATGATGCTGAACTGGTTGGTTATACCTATCTCGAGCAGTTGTAGATTACGGTAAGGCTCTGTCGTATATGAGTATCCCCTGCACCTTGCAGGGCTGTACGATAGCTGCCGGAAATGTAATAGCCATAAGGATTTCCTGGCGGTTACATTATGCCAATTCCGGTTATATCCGTAAAGAGATAACCGGAGCGGTTCCGAGCGCAGCGAGAACGCCTGCGAGATGAATCGGTATTACTCGAGAAGAACTGACGGGAGCATCAACCTCTGAAATTCAAATTATTAAGTTGCGCTTATTACCCCCAGACCTACCTAAGGAAATACAAGTCGGAGACATGCCTATCTCTAACTCAGCCACCAACCTAAGTAAAGCCATCCGCCATACACTCAGCCTGTCTGTATTTGAGGGGAGCCTCACCCAGGCGTTTCTCAATTGGACCACGGGCAGTGTGCTGATTGGTTATATGCTGCACTTTGGTGCGACACCCACGCACCTGGGGCTGGTTGCCAGTGTACCCTTGCTGGCACAGATCTCGAGCCCTTTTGCTGCCTGGCTGGCTAGCTACGCGGCGCGCTTAAAGGCTGTGACCATTGTGCTGGCACTGGTAGGTCGGGGTTTGTGGATTCTGGCCGCTTTGCTGCCACAATTCGTGAGCGGTCATCTACTGATCTCGCTGCTGATTGTGCTGGTGGCTATCTCGAGCTTTTTTCAGGCGAGCGTTGGTACGCTGTGGGCCAGTTGGATGGGGGATGTGATTCCCCAGAAGCGGCGCGGGCGCTACTTTGGTTTTCGCACGGGGGTTGTTGGTCTGGTAGGTATGCTTACCAATCTGGCAGCGGGCTGGTTTTTGGATATCGTAGCAGCGCCGATTAACTTTCAGGTTGTGTTATCGGTGGGTGTGCTCTCGGCAGTCATTGGGATTGCCCTATTGCCCTTTCATCACGAACCACCGCGCAAAAAGCACCCACACCCCCTGAAAGAAACTCTGCAGATTCCCTGGCGCGACCTGAACTTCCGGAAGTTTCTGATGTTTGGGATTTACTGGAATGCTTCGGTCATGATCGCAGCGCCCTTTGTCATGCCTTATTTTCTCGATCAGTTGCAGATGAGCTTTACGCAGGTGGCTATCTGGAGCGCGATTGCTGCCGTCACAGCCCTGGGCTCTACGGTTGTATGGGGGCGGGTCGCCGATGAGTACGGTAACAAGGCAGTCTTGCAGATTGGTACTTTTCTGGTGGGGTTGCTCTTGCCACTCACCTGGATTTTGGCAACGCCTGGCAATCTATGGCCTATCTGGATATCGGCAGCTTTTGACGCGATTGCCTGGGGTGCGGTGGGCCCGGCAATTTTTAATCTGGCACTGGTCAGCGCACCCAAGGAAGACCGCCTGCCTTACATCGCTATGTTTAGTCTGGTTACTGGCATTGCCGGATTTCTGGGTGGTGTTCTCTCTGGCCCGCTGTTTACGCTGTTTCAGGTGACCAGCTTCAGTATTCGCGGCTATGACTGGACAGCCTATCACACGCTTTTTGCCCTCAGTGGTTTGCTGCGCATGCAGGCCTGGCGCTTTGTGCGCCCTTTACAGGAGACACACTCCTGGCGGGCCAGGGATGTGCTCAAGCAGGTTCGTTTTGGCTGGCGGGGTCTGGGCTTTCCCTGGCGTAACGGATGATTCGCAAGGCAAGCTTGCAGGACTTAGATAGCTTGCTGCTTCTGGAGCAGGGTTTTCCGGGTGACCGCATCAGTCGGCAGAGCTTTCGGCATCTCCTTTTAAGGGGGCATGCTGATATCTTTGTCTATGAGCAGCGTGGACGGATTGTCGCGAACACTGTGCTGCTCTACCGCAAGGGTTTTCACAGTGCTCGACTTTATTCCTTGGTGGTTGATCCGGTAGCGCGTGGTCAGGGTATTGCCACAGCGCTGCTAGGGCATATCGAGCAGGCAGCCTTGGCTCGTGACTGTTTTAGTTTGCGACTTGAACTGCGCGAGGACAATAGCGCTGCTAGGGCCCTGTATGAAAAGCACGGCTATGAGGTGGTAGGGCGCAGCGCCGATTACTACGAAGATCACAGCACAGCGCTTCGCATGCGCAAACAGCTTCATGGCAAACAGGGCGCTCTGCACCTCAAGGTGCCCTACTATTCCCAAAGTCTGGACTTTACTTGTGGACCGGCAGCTCTCATGATGGCGCTGCGCTACCTGAAGTATGCGCGGCGCTTTTCTCAGGAACTCGAGTTGCAGCTCTGGCGTGAGGCAACCACGGTCTTTATGCTCTCGGGACATGGGGGTTGCAGCGCCCATGGTCTGGGTTTGGCAGCGCTAAGGCGGGGTTTTCAGGTTGAGATCTGGTCGCGTGATGGTGGTGTGCCATTTCTGGACAGCGTGCGCGATGCTGAAAAGAAAGCGGTCATCGAGCTGAGTCATCGGCAGTTTTTGCGTGACCTGAAGGCTGGTGGGGCAAACCTCAGGCAACGGGATTTTGGTGTTGAAGTGCTTGAGCGCGCCCTGCGCAAAGGTAGTATTCCTTTACTGCTACTCAGTGGCTACCGCTTGTATGGTGAAAGGATTCCGCACTGGTGCGTGGTGACCGGTTTTGACCAGAAATATATTTATCTGCATGACCCTTTTATCCCTAAGGGTTTGACTCGAGCAGACAGCATCAATCTGCCACTGGCTAAAGCAGACTTCGAGCGTGTCAGTCGTTATGGTCGAGCGCAGCACCGCTATTTGCTGCTGGTTTCGCCTGCTAGATAGCGAATAATGAGGCTGTAAATATCGGGATTGGCTAAATCCTCATCGCCAGCAGCAATGGTCGGATTATCGTTAACTTCGATGACATAGAACTCGCCGCCGACCTCCTTGATGTCGATGCCGTAGAGACTTTCGCCAATGGCATGGGCAGCACGTTTGGCAAGCATAAGAAGCTGAGGATTCGCCTCGTCGATGGGGACCCCGATCACATTGGCCCACTCGCCACCTGAACCGCGCTCCATCAGCTTCCATTTGTCCTGAACAAAGAGATACTTCAGTACTGCAATTACCTCACCGTTCAGAGTGATAATGCGCCAGTCAAAGTCGCTGGGCATGTACTGCTGTACGATGATTCTGTCAGCACGGCGCAGGAACTTCTTACCAATTCTCACAAAGTCCCCGGCGGTATTCACCTTATCCACATAGGCAGAAAAGCTCGAGTTGGGAGCTTTTAAGACCAGTGGCAGCCCCATGGCTTCAAAGAGTTCAGAAGCATTGGCCTCGGTGACCTCACTTTCCTTGAGAAAGGTGGTATCCGGCATGGATACACCACGCTTCATCAGGCAGGAATACATATTGACCTTGTCACAGCAGATGCGAATAGAGGCGGACTGGTCGAGTACCCGCATACCGCGCAGCTCGGCGAGCCGCGCCACGACATAGGTGGTGTTTAAGGGATCGGTCAGGGCGCGAATCAGCACTGCCTCGTAATTAAACAGGTACTTGAGCTCATTCTTGAAGATAAAGTCTAGCTGATGTCCAAGGTCAAAGGCTGCCATGCGAAAATTGGTTAAGGCGGTGAGTTCGGCAGCGTCGCGGATGGTGTATCGCTCAGTAAAAATCGCTATTTTTGCCATAGCCCCAGTCCGTTAAGCAGTTTTTTCTCGTTGATGGTCAGCTCTTCAAAAGTCAAGGGTTCAATGGCTGAGAGCAGGTAGCTGCTGGTGGTGACAATCACGCGGATGCGCATGAGCGGTAGCCGGAAAACTTCAAAGATGCGCCTGCTGAACTCATGATAATCAGGTGACAGGCATTGTCCCAGGATGCAGCGAACGACGTCAAGCCTGAAGTCTGTTGGTAGCCTTTGGCAGAGAGTGGCATACTTGCCAATCTTGGTAAGGGTGCGCAGTTTCTTGTTCAGGTCGTCACCGGCTTGTACCAACTCGAACTTGGTGGAAAAGGGATTGATTGGGTAGGCAAGTACCGGCGGTGTGAGTTTGTCCATGATGATGTCATACTGCGGAATGTCAATAGCTTGCTGCCGGGCTTTTTCCATGGCAATCGGCACGACATAAGCGTCCAGAGCATCCTCGGTCGTGGGTAAAACACGCTCCTGCTCGAGTTCTGCCTCGAGCGAGAGATAATAGGCTTCGGACATATAGCTGTAATCCCCACTCAGGTTAATCAGGCTGATGTCACGCAGGCTTTTAGGGAGCGTCGCCAGGGTTTCTGCTGAGGGACGAACAAGCAGGCTGGTTTTCAAGGTAGTGCTTCACCTGTCCTTTACTGGCTTATTGCTTTGTCTCGAGTTGAGCTGCATAGGCCGCGCCTACAATCCCTGCTTCATTGAGCAGGGTGGCTGTCACCACTGGCGTGGAGGTCTGAAGCAGCGGAAAAAACTTGTCACTGTTTTTGCTTAAGCCACCACCGATGATAAAGAGGTCAGGGGAAAAGAGAAACTCGAGATAGTTTAAGTATTTGGTCACGCGTTTACTCCACTTTTTCCAGCTCAACTTAAAATCTGCTTTGGCTTTGGCTGAGGCCCAGGGCTCGACCTCGCGCCCACCGAGCTCAAGGTGTCCGAGTTCGGCATTGGGGACAAGCTTGCCGTCAATGAAGATAGCGGTTCCAATGCCAGTGCCAAAGGTCAGCATAAAAACGAGACCAGGCTGGTTACGCCCCGCACCAAAGGCCATTTCGGCGACACCTGCGGCGTCAGCATCGTTCAGTACATGAACGCTTTGTCCGGTCACCTCGCTAAAGAGCTTTTCAGCATGGGTATTGATCCAGCTCTTATCGACGTTGGCCGCCGAGTAGACCATGCCATGGCGCACGACTGCTGGAAAGGTGCAGCCAATTTTACCCGTATAGTCAAAGTGCTCGACCAGCTTCTGTACCGTGGCAGCGACAGCCTCCGGAGTGGCGGGCTGGGGGGTGGCAATGCGCTTACGTTCAGAGAGCAAAATGCCTTGTTGGGGGTCAACCAGGGCGCCTTTAATGCCCGAGCCGCCGATGTCAATGCCTAGGATTCCTGCGGTTTGTGCCATGCTGTGAGTTTATCAGACACAGCGCTTGCTAGGCTAGCGTCTTGCAACTGTAGAGCTTGTAAAAGCGCGTTGGAAGGGCTATACTAAGTCTAGCATTGTCTCGACTACCAGGCTAGGTGGGTGCGTCGCACACCACCTTTTTTGATGGCGAGCCAAGGAATACCACCAGAACGGAGGAGTGATGAATCTCGAGCAGGCTGCACAAGCAGTGATTGCGCCACTGGGTTACGAGGTACTCGAGCTGGCAATCTCCGGTCAGGGAAGCAAACGGCGGGTTCTGCTGCGTATTGACCGTCTGGACGAACAAACTGTCACTATGGAGGACGTTACGCTGGCCACCGAGATATTTGGTCTTGAACTTGATCGCCTTGATCCTTTTAACAGTGCCTATCAGCTCGAAGTGGAGTCGCCGGGTGCCGAAAGACCCCTGCGTACAGCGCGGCACTTTGCGCGATTTCATGGTCTGATGGCGAAAGTCAGGGTGGGTCAGGACAGCTTTAAGGGCATCATTCGTCAGGTGGAAAATGACATGGTGAGTTTTGAAGTGGATAAGGAACTGCGCAGTTATCCTGTTGCGGAGCTTCAGGCGCGTCTGGCGGAGTGGCCTAAGGAGCCTAGATAAACAGGAGCTGTGGGTCGTCAGGGCATTAGGTTGTGCTACTTTCATATAAATGATTAAGGAGTTAGGATGAACAAAGAGTTTATGGACGCGCTGAATCAGCTGGCTGCTGAGCGCAATCTTGATCGGGCGCAACTCCTGCAGAGCTTTGAGGAATCGCTCGAGCAGGCTTATGAGCGTAATGTTGAGCCTGGTAAAGAGATCGATGTGGTGATTGATCCTGATAGCGGTGAGATGGAAGTCCTGGTTATTCGCCGCGTGGTCGAAGTGATCGAGGATATAGATAAGGAAATCTCTTTGCAAGAAGCGTTGGAGCTTGATGATACGGTTGAGCTGGGGATGGAAATGGAGTTTCCAGTCGACCCCGATAAATTTACCCGTATTGCGGTGCAGACCACCAAGCAGGTCATCACTCAGAAAATCCGCGAAGCTGAGCGCATGATAGTTTTTGAGGAGTACAAAGACCGCAGTGGTGAGGTGCTGACTGGTCTGGTGACGCGCACTGACAATAAACGCAACGTTTTTGTGGATTTAGGGCGCGGCGAGGCGATCATGCCCCAAAAGGAACAGATTCCTGGCGAGCGTTACATGGTTGGCATGCGTGTAAAGGTCTATGTCATGAATGTGGAACAGAGCAGCCGTGGCCCCAGTATTCTGGTGTCCCGCGCTGCACCGGAGTTGCTCGAGTTCCTGATGCGCCAGGAGATTCCCGAGGTGCAAGATGGCACGGTGGAAATCAAGGCAGTGGCGCGTGAAGCTGGCCAGCGCTCTAAAGTTGCCGTGACCAGTAGCAACCCCAATGTTGACCCGATTGGCGCCTGCATTGGTCATCGCGGCAGTCGCATTCAGGCGGTCACGGGTGAACTCCAGCGGGAGCGTGTGGATATCATCATGTGGGATGCCAATCCGCGTGAGTTTATTCGCAACGCCCTCTCACCTGCCAAGGTCGGCAGCATCGAGGTGAATACCGACACACAGGAGACCAAAATCGTCGTTTCCAGTGACCAGCTTTCGCTTGCCATTGGCAAGGGTGGGCAGAACGTGCGTCTGGCTGCCAAGCTTACCGGCTACAAAATCGACCTGGATGCCAGTGATGTGGTGAGTGACTTGGACGCCGCTTTGCAGGCGGCAGCGTCCAGGCTCGAGGATGCACCGGTCGGCTCGAGCGAAACAAAACGTGCGGCTTTTGATGCGCTCTTTTCGGCTGCCGAAAAAGCCAAAAGTGAAGCGGAAGCAAGCAATTCGGAGGAATAAGCATGACGGCAGTTCGCAAAGCCAGGCATATACCCTTGCGCCGTTGCGTTCTGTGCCGTGTGTCCAAACCTCAGGCGGAACTGTTGCGTCTTTACCGCGACGAAGCGCAGCACTGGCAGTTCGATTTGCGTCATAAGGCAGGTGGACGCGGCGCTTGGTTGTGCCGCGATATAAGCTGTCACGATGCTAAAGCGATCAAGCGCTTTTTTCGTAACGATGCTGAGCGTATCAGCAGTGAACTCCGGCAGATTGCCATGGTGCTTTCAGCCGCTGAAGGAGGATGAATGTCAGAAAAGGTAAGAATCTATCAGCTTGCCAAGGATATCGGGATAGAATCCAAGGAACTTTTGGCGATTCTCGATGATATGGGTGTGGAATACAAAAGTAGCTCGAGTACCCTGGAGGCAGACACAGCAGACGCAGTGATGCAGCTGGTGCTCGATACGCAGGCCGAAGATGTGGCGCTTGTACCTAAGGAGAATAGCCCCCAGGTTGCGCCGCCATCAGCCACAGCCAACGAAAAGTCCGAAGCGAAAGCGCCTGCTAAAAAACCAGTCCAGGCCGATGCGCCACGCCGCGCCCCGGTGGTCACAGTGATGGGCCATGTCGACCATGGCAAAACCAGCCTGCTGGATTATATTCGCAAGACCAAAGTTGCTGAAAAGGAAGCGGGTGGCATCACACAGCATATCGGTGCCTACCAGGCACAGACTGTGCATGGCCCCATCACTTTTTTGGATACTCCAGGTCACGAGGCCTTTACCAGCATCCGGCAGCGTGGTGCCAATGCGACTGATATCGCCGTGATTGTGGTAGCTGCCGATGACAGCATCATGCCACAAACACGTGAGGCGGTAGCCCATGCCAAAGCTGCCAAGGTGCCCATTATCGTAGCGATTAACAAAACTGACCTGCCTCAGGCAAATCCTGATAAGGTCAAACAGGACCTGATGCAGCTCGAGCTGATTCCTGAAGACTTCGGTGGTGACACGATTGTGGTGCCGATTAGCGCCATGACCGGTAAAGGCATTGACAATCTGCTCGAGATGATTTCTCTGGTGGCTGAACTGGCAGATGTGCGAGCAGCCAAGGATGTACCCGCACATGGGATTATCATTGAGTCCATACTCGACAAGCGTGCGGGTGTGCTGGCGACTATTCTGATCCAGGAAGGCAGTCTGCGGGTTGGGGATTATATTGTTTCAGGGGAGATCTGGGCCAAGGTGCGGGCTATGTCCGATGCCAGTGGGCAGCGTATCGCTGTGGCTGAGCCTTCCTTTCCAGTGCGGATTCTGGGCTTTAGTGAGCAGCCAGTGGCCGGAGATGTCATAGATGCTGTAGCAACTGAAGCGGCTGCCAAGGCACTGGTGTCAGAACGCAAGACGCTGCGCCAGGACTCAGAGCGGGAGACCAGCAGTGAAAAAGTCCTGACGCTGGCAGATCTCTTTGGTAAGTCCAAGGCGACCAAAATCAACCTGATTTTGCGGGCTGATACCCAAGGTTCGCTCGAGGCCATCAAGGGTGTACTGGCTAAGGAATCTGCCGGAGTGGAGGAAGTCGACCTCGACATCATGCTGGCAGAAGTGGGTGCACCGACCGAATCGGATTTGCTGCTGGCCAGTACCGCTGATGCATCGGTCATGAGCTTTGGGGTTACGGCTGCGGGCAGTGTCAAAAAAGCTGCTGAGCGCCAGGGTATTCCCTTAAAGTCTTATCGGATTATCTATGAGCTGATTGAGGATGTCCAGCGTATGATTCGTGGGCAGATTGAGCCGGAGTATGAAGAAAAAGTACTGGGTCATGCTCAGGTGCGTCAGGTCATCAGCGTACCCCGCTCTGGCGTGATAGCAGGTTCTTATGTTACCGATGGAATGATACGCCGTGGTGCCAAGGCGCGCCTGATTCGAGCTGGTAAGGAAGTCTATAAAGGTTCGATCTCACAACTCCGCCGTTTCAAGGATGATGTTCGTGAAGTGGGTACAGGGTTTGAGTGTGGTATCAACCTGCAAAACTACGACAACGTGCAAGAAGGTGACATTATCGAAGTCTATGATATGGTCGAAGTTGCTGCCTGAGGGATTCATCACCTAGACGCAACATTCTGCCGAACCTGACAAATTACTTGCAGATTTGCGAAGCCGTGTCTCAGTTCCTGCTCGCTCTGCTCGGGATAAATCGCCGGGTTTATCCCAATGATTTATCCGAAGCTGAAGCACTACCACGAAAGTGTCTTTAAGGATGCTCGTGCGACCTGGGGGGTTGAAAGCCAGGCGTCAAGACAGTTTAAGGTTTTGTCGTGGAGCTGCTACTGGTCTCACATCGTTATGCCGAGGCGAAGCCCAGGCGTCTGCTTTTTGCAGTAGACCTCTTGCAAAAGTCCAGATTGCTAGCGATTCTAATCGGCCTTAAGATTGCCCAATTGATACTTTCGCAAGAAGTTTAGTGGGATAAAGAGACCCTGGGCATTCGCTCAGGGTGACAAATGAGGGGATTACTGGGATTGTATTAAGTGAATAGCGGTGCCATGTCGCGCTGCTGCAAACTGGTCTGCAACTGTACCTCACTGGGTGGGCTTTGGTAGGCACTCACGGCTTTCAGCATTTTGGGCAGGAGCCCAATGTCACCAACCGTGCAGAGAAAGACCTCAGCTTCTCCCATTACCCAGTGCACCATGGTGTCGATGTCTTCCTGGGTTTCTAAAGGCTCGTACCAGGTGGCCCGTGTTTGCTGGCCCTCACCCCAGGGACGCCGGGTAATCGCCTTGATGGTTTGCATGGCAACCTTGCGTTCCTGGCAGACTGCCATAAGCGCTTGAACATCCGCAGCGTACTGGGGATGTTGCATGAGAATATAGCTATAGGGGAAGAGCACCGAGTCAAAGTCAAACACCTCGAGGCTTTTTAAGTGCATTCTGGCAATTTGAAGACCATGTCCGGTAACGCCGATATGCTTAACCAGCCCGGCGTCTCTCGCTTCGATAAGTGCCTCGAGTGCGCCACCGGGACCTAAGGCAATATCCCATTCATCGTCCTGAGCCAGATTGTGCAGCTGAATCGAGTCAACGCGGTCGACGCCCAGGCGCTCGAGCGAGCGATGCAGTTCATCGCGGGCGGCCTGGTAGCTGCGCTCGCCGGTTTTGGTCGCCAGAAAAAAAGTCTTGGGGTAGCGCCTGAGCCAGGGGGCAATACGCAGTTCAGAGTCGCCATAACTTGCGGCGGTGTCGATGTGGTTGATGCCATACTCGAGCAGCAGGTCAAGGGTTTTGTCTGCATCGCCCTGACTGACCTGACCGAGAGAGGCAGCACCAAAAATAGCGCGTGTGCTTTCGTGCTTGCTGCGACCGAATGTGAGATGGGGAATCATGAAAACTCCTTTCGCTTGCTTTCATCCAGTATAAGCGCTAGGGTGATTGAATGGGAAATCTGGACATAACTCATGCTAACTGGTGGATTACGCATTTATGTGCAGCGGTTGCCAGCCTGAGGTCTAGGGGCGCGCAGTGGAGCAGGGCTACTGTTTTTTACATGGTTATTTCCCTTGGCTTTTTGGTGGTGGCACAGCCTGCCAACCCTGAGCGTGGCGATATTCGCCTGGTTATTCTCAGTGATTTTAATGCCTCTTATGGGTCTTTGAGCTATCCAGTTGTGGTAGGGGAGGTACTGGCATACACTACCTTATGGCAACCGGATCTGTTTTTATCGGCTGGGGACGTTATCGCAGGTCAGAGCCGGGACCTACCCACTGAGCGCTTTACTGAGATGTGGGCTGCTTTTGATCATCATGTTGCTACGCCCTTGCGCCAAGCTGACATTCCCTACGCGGTAGCGCTCGGCAATCATGACGGCTCGAGTCAGCAGCAGGGTGGCAGCTACATCTTTGCTCGTGAGCGTGAAGCGGCGCGAACTTACTGGCAGCAGGACATGTATCAGCACAACCTGAGCTACATGTCCCGAGAGGATTTTCCCTTTCACTATAGCTTTGTGCTGGAGGGTTTATTTATTGTAGTGATTGACGCCTCGAGCGCCAACTTGGACGACTGGCAGCGGGACTGGCTACTGTCACAACTATCTTCAGATGCGGCGCAGAACGCAGAGATGCGTGTTGTTGTCGGGCACCTGCCACTCATCGGCATTGCTGAAGGGCGTAACCGCGCTGGTGAAGTCATAACCGCCGGTGGTGAGCTGATCGCGCTACTTCAGGAACACGAGGTGCAACTGTATATCAGTGGACACCATCACGCCTTTTTTCCAGGACGTGTGGGGCAGCTCTACTTGCTTCATACTGGCGGCATTCCTGCGCGGCGACTTTTGGGCATGGATGCAGCTCGTAGCACGGTGCAACTGCTGGATATTTGGTTCAGCCCACTGCGCTGGGAAGTGACAGCCTTTGACCTGGAGGACTGGTCAGTGGTGAAAATTGACGACTTGCCCACAAGTATCGAGGGTATCAATGGTCCAGTGTGGCGTTGGGATCTGCCTTGAGTCTTGGGGTCGTGGATCAATGTTGAATGCTGAAAGGCAGCAATGAGTTAAAAGCAATGAGTTAAAAGCAATGAGCGATGAGAATTGTCTCTATTCCTTTATCTCCTTCATTTCCGTATCTTCCTGTCTTTGGTTGACAGCCTTTCAGCTAGTCGCTAACTGCTTGATCTTCTGCCAGCGGTCGGGATGATAGCGTCAACAGTTTTGGTTTTATACCAGTTCCGGATAAATCATTGGGTTTATCCCAATGATTTATCCCGAGCAGAGCGTTAGGAAGCGAAGATTGCTTTTGAAATCTTTAAGCAATTTATCGGGCTCGGTATTAGGGCACTCGGATGGCATGGGTATAGAGCTGGTCATAAAGTGGTTGGCAGTCTTGCAATAGGGGAGAGAGTGTTTCTGGAAAGGGAGTCGTTTTAGCCTGATAGGCTTCAAAACCAGTGCTTTGGTGTACGTTCTGATACCAGTACCTGGCCCAAACGCCATCTTCGGCTTTAGGCCCAGCTTCCCAGGCGAGCATTTGCTCCTCAAAGGAAAGTCTGAGTTTCTGACAGAGAACGCTAAGCACGCCCCTGGGGTTAAGTAGCAGCTCTCTGGCATCCAGAACGATAGGCTCTTGTTCCTGCTCGAGCAGCTTCTCAAGAATAGTGACCTGTTCGCCAAGACCGGTATCTCGCAGGCTGGGTTCGGGAATCTGCTGGGCCAGTGAGGGTAGCATCTCCCGCGGGTCACGAATCAGCAGGATGTTCTCGAGTTTGCTCAGAAAACCCAGCTCTAAACCCGTCAGATGATGGGCCATGTTTTTATAAAAACGGATGGCTGTTGGACCCGTCGCCAGAAGTGTGTCCTGAATAACCCGTTTTGCATCACAGTTCATGTGTGCTATGACTTCTGCGTCACCCGGATGGCGGACGCCCGTGGTTCTGAGATAGTGGCCATACAAGGGTTCATCGACCACGGTGGTGTCCGTTCGCTGCCTGAAGCTGTACATAATGGCGGTAGAGATGTTGCGCGGCCCGGACCACATGGAAATGCGGCGACTGTTCATGCGGTGACTTCTGCAACAGCGGCTTTGTAAAGTCTGCTCAGGCGCTGGGTCAGTTCGCCCGGTATACCCTCACCAATCTGCCGACCATCAATCTGCACAACCGGCGTGAGGCTGCCAAAAGTCCCGGTGACAAAGGCTTCCTCAGCGCTATAAACGTCGGTGAGTGAGAAATCCCGTTCGCGTACGGCTATGTCGTGAGCCTGACAGAGTTCAATCACCAAGCGGCGGGTAATGCCATTTAAACAGTGCTGACCACTCGAGGTCCATACTTCGCCACCTGTTACGATAAAAAAATTAGTGGCGTTGCAGGTGGCAACATTGCCGTGAACATCCAGCATCAGGGCTTCATCGGCCCCGGCCTTGAGCGCCTGAATCAGAGCGATGACCTCATGCAGCTTGCTGTGGCAGTTGAGTTTAGCGTCCAGTGTTTGTGGGGGTGGGCGGCGCACACTGCTGGTAAAAAGACTGATGCCACTTGCCGCGACTGTTGGACTGGCGACCTTGTGCTCAGCAATAATCACAATGTTGGGTCCGCTGATGGTCAGGCGTGGGTCCTGGGACGGGGTTTTCTTGTTGCCACGGGTGACCATCAGGCGCACGTGCACGTTGCTATGCATCTGGTTTTTATGCACCGTGTCGTAGAGCATGTCACTTAATTCCTGCTTGCTCTTGCCAATATTCAAGTCAATGGCTTTGGCCCCCTGATAGAGCCTGTTTAGGTGCAAGTCCAAAAATGCGAACTTGCCTTCATGCAGTCTGATGCCTTCCCAGACACCATCGCCAACCAGATAGCCACTGTCAAACACAGAGATTTTTGCCTCGTCACGGGGATAGTACTCGCCGTTGATATTTATAAGGATACCGGCATTGCGCTCATCCGGCAGGGCTTCGTGGGTACCTTTAGACATGCTCATCTCCTTAAGGGGCCAGGCGTTCCAGCAGCCAGCCTTGGGGGGTTTTGCGGTATTGCAGCCTATCATGCATGCGGTTGGGGCGACCTTGCCAGAACTCGAGCAACTCAGCGCTCAGCGCGTAGCCGCCCCAATCTTCTGGCAGAGATAATGACCCTTCGGGGTAGCGCTCAGCTAATTCCTCGAACTGCGCTTCAAGTGCCGCCCGATTTGCCAGCACCGTCGATTGTCTCGAGGCTGCCGCAGCCACTTGGCTGCCATAGGGGCGACTGCTGAAGTAAGCTGCTGAGGCTTCGCGGCTCAAGCGTGTGACGCTGCCTTCAATACGCACCTGGCGCTCGAGTTTATCCCAGTAGAAAAGCAGCGCCGCCTGCGGGTTTTCCTGTAAGTCATGCCCTTTGTGAGAGCCATAGTTGCTGTAAAAGATAAAGCCATTGTCCTGTACGCCTTTGAGTAATACCATGCGCGCCGCAGGATGACCCGCCGCATCAGCAGTCGCCAGTACCATCGCAGTTGGCTCGAGTATCTCCGCGTCAAAGGCGTCCTTAAGCCACTGATCGAACTGTTCGATGGGGTTTGGCAGCATCTTGTCTTCATCAAGTTGAGATGCACTGTAGCTCTTGCGAATATCGTGTAGTGCCATTTTTCTATTTTACGGGAAAGCTGAGCTGCTCGCTGCAAGCTGGCACGATAAGTTTAAGTTTTTTGTAAGAGGTACTCAACTAGACTTGGATAGTTTAAAGAGGTGAGGTTTGCTTGTCAGACCTGACTAAAAATGCAGGAGCCAAAAATGCGGCGGCGTTGTGAAGGGTGAGCGATGTGCTTGGCAAATTAAGAGATAAACCATCAGAAGCGTCTGATTCACGGCTTAGGCAAGCCAATGTGCCCAGGCATCAGGCAGGCTTCTCAATGATGGAGATTTTGCTGGTACTGGCAATTATTGGCATCATAGCCGGGGTAGCGGTGGTGAGTGGGCGCACGATTATGCGTTCCCAGGACGAAGCGGCTGCGCTCAGGACCATTCAGCAGTATGTAGGGCAGGGTGCGACAGCGGCAGCGTCGCGTGGGGTGGTGGTCAATCTCGAGCGTGCAGGGCAAAACCTGCGCCTGCGAGACACTGCCAACAACCGGATTTTACGCCAGGCGGACCTGGCAGAATCTGCCAGTCTGGGCTGGGCGGATGGGGTAGTCATTCGCTTTTTGCCCCAGGGCAGGCTTCACCCCGATGATCTGGCTGCCGTTAGCGGTACAACACTCAGTCTTTCGGGCAAACAGTACGAACTCGAGCTTTCCGTCATCGGCGAAGCACGCTGGAAGGAATTACCATGAAAAAACAGGGTTTGAGTCTGATGGAGGTCGTTATCGCTGTGGCGATTCTGGGCATCCTGTCAACGGTTCTCACCACGACACTGGTGTCCAACCTGCGGCGTACCAGTACTGCGGGACAGACCAGTCAGGTGGTGCCCGTGCTGGACTTTTTGAGCGTGCTGGTTGCGCGCGGAGACGCACGTGTGCTGAGTGGAGCAGAAACAATTTGGGCCTATGGCCAGCTTCCAGCGCTGTTTACGGATATCAGTGGTGGGATTAATACGAATGATCTGGCCCGCTACCGTGCCAGGGTGACCATCATTGATACGGTGGCTATTGGTGCGGCTGAGAGTACCATTGTGGAGCTCGAGGTTTGCTTTAACGATGCGGGTGCGGACCGCTGTGTCACCGGACGAACCCTGGCAAACGCGGCTAACCGTCTGGGGGTCAACTGATCATGCGCCAAACAGCGGGCGTGAGCCTGATCGAGATGCTGATTGCGCTAGCCATCATCGCCATCGTTTTTTTTATTGCCAGTATGGGCATGATCACAGGTATGCGAACCTTCCGGACGCATGAAGACGTGGTTGCGGCGCAGAGTAAGCTGAGGCGGGTTAGCGAAGTCCTGACTCAGGATTTGCGCGGTAGTCTCCTGGGTAGCCTTCTGAATGTCCCTTATACATCAGATACCAATGCTGTCTCTTTTCTGATGTTGCGTGGTGGAGCGGGCTTCCCTGTGCTCCAAAGTGGCTTTGGGACAATGACTGTGGAGATACCAGTGAGTGGCGATCAGTTGTTTGCTGCTGATACCTCTCGAGCCTTGCTGGTGCAAGGTAACCAGGCTATTGTGATGAATGTTGCCAGCACTTTGCTTTTGGGGGACGTTCAAAGAATTACTTTTAGCTGCGGCAGTGGTTTAGCCTTTAACCCAAACACCGTCCTTTTTGAGGTCGATATGCTGGGCTACCGCTATGATGATAGCGACAATATTCTGTACCAGCAAGTTGGCGCTGGCCCCGAGCTTCCAGTTGCCTTTGATATCGGCCGCTTTGATCTGGAATATGTTTATGTCAGTCAGGCGACCAATAATGCGCAAGTGTTCAATGCCCCTCGGAGCAGTGGCACGACACCCCTGCTCACGGATGTTATCGCTGGAGAAACCCATAATCTCGAGCGCTTCAACATCATTCTGGCAACCCAGGTCGGTGCGAATGCCCAAGTCGTTGAATACAAAGGTCAGATCAACCTAAACAACTCACTTTCCGGTACCTTTCAAGGGATGACACTATGCAACTAAAACAAGGTATGGCACTACTACTCGCATTGACCTTTATGGTTGTGGTGGCGGGTATTATCGTGCTGATGAGCATGCGCACCATCAACAACCTGCAAAATAGCCGCGACAATCTGGCAGTCACCCAGTCTCTGATGCTGGCAAGGGGCGGAGTGCAGTTGGGCAATTCTTTTATCTCGATCCCTCTCACTCAAGCCGTAGGTCAAATCGTCAATGCCAATTTGCAAACGGGTGCCTGGTCATTTGGAACCAGCTCTTCGGGGGCCAATGCACCAACCGGCAACTCGGTGGCTACGGCTTTGCGACCTGTAGCAACACAGTTGCAAGCGATTGTGAATAACGCACTGTGCAATCCTATTGATTTGGGCAATGGCGGTGAGGTGAGACTACGCTTGTACTTTGATGCCACGAACCCAGTTGCTTGCGGCACAACGTTACCTAGTGGAGTGAGGCTGCCAAGCCCCAGGTTTGTTCAGGGTGTGCCCCGTCAGGCAGGAGGTGATATCAACACGCAGGTTTATGCCTTACCCTTCGTGCTTGTTTCGGAGGGTGTCTCAGGCATCTACCGCCGCAATGTTGTGTTACAGGGCGAGTTTCATTTTGATACGGGCAGTGGCAGCTTTGCCCAGTATGCACTCTTCACCAATAATCATGTTGCCCCAGGAGGTGGGTTGGTCTGGTTCACTGAGAGAACCCTGTTCGATGGACCAGTACACACCAATGGTCACTTTAGTTTTCATGGTACTCCCTGGTTTGGTGATGTGGTGACAAGCGCGGGTTGTACCAACCCTCGAGCTGATATAACGGGTTGTGACGGTACTTTCATACCAGGTGCTCGGTTCAGACGGATGCCGGATGGAACAGGTGGAGCTTCCGATCAACTCATCGCTTCGACTGACTGGCCAGATCCTATGTTCCCCAATCTGACTAATTTTGATGGTGTTGTTCATAACCCACAGTTTATGGCGAATGTTACCTGGAATGAGGAGTACATTGAACTGCCTACCAACGCTTTTGATCAGCAACAGTTGGCGCAAGATAATGGTTTGCTTTTGCCTGCCAATCTGCACAGCCTGACTTTCTGGGCAGGTGACCTTGACGGGAATACTGTTGCTGCAGGCGCGCAATATCAATATATTGAATCCTGTCTTGCGCCAGGTAACTGTGAGAGATATCGTTATCAAGACAACGGTGATTTAATGCGCTGGGATGGTACTATCTGGGTAGTCGAACAGCCAAGCTTTAATGGGGTGATTTTTGCACAAGGTGAGATTGAGCGCATCTCGGGTCCAGGGCGCAATCCGGCTGCCAGCCTGAATCCAGCTGACGCTCTACCAGCGATTGCCAGCTTTGCCCAGATTACCGTGGCAGGTAATGATCAGTTTCGCATTACGGGGGACTTGACCTATGAGATTCCCCCTTGCACAGCGGGACCGACCCGCAACCCTGATGGCACTGTGACGGCCTCAGTGTGTCCCAACCCAAATGCAAATAATATTTTTGGCATTTACTCGGCGAATGCCAGTGTGCTTATTGGTAATAGCAATGCTGATACAACGATGAATGCGCCGGATAACGTGGCCATTCATGCTACCTTGATGAGTGGCAGTGAAGTGGTTACAGTTGAAAACTTTGCCAGCGGATCTCCTCGAGGTTCAGTGAACCTCCTGGGCGGCGTTATTCAAAACCAGTATGGTGGCTTTGGTACCTTTACGGGAACTGGTGGCGATCCTATAGTAAAGTCGGGTTATGGTCGTAATTTCACCTATGATCCTCGGATGCGTTTTGGGATGGCACCGCCAGCCTTCCCCGTGATTCAAAACCGCAATGCTGCGCTTGTCACCGTCAAGAGTTTCGGGCAACGCGAGCAGGTGCAGTAGTCAAAGCCGGCATCCCAGCGGCGCTTAGCTGAATCGTGAGAGGTAGGCAGTAATCCGCCGCCGAATCAACCTTGCGTCACCCATTTTGCGTCGCAGCTCGGACTCGAGCGCCCGAATCGGTAAAAGCTGCTGTGGGGCTCGAGGATCCTGATGTTGCAGACTGGCAAAACCTGGCAGAATGTGACATAGCCAGTCTGCCATGCTGATGGCAGTCTCCAGCCTGTCTTGTGGTTGGCTGCTGGCGAAAATCTGTAAACGAATCATACCAGCCAGGCTGTAAAGCCAGGGCCTGGGATCGCGCAGGCGCAAAAAGCATTCGAAATGCTGCTGACTTTTATCCTGAGCGCTAACCAGATACAAAGGCGAGCGCTCGCCTTGCTCGAGCGCTCGTACCAGTTCCATTTCGCTTTGGGGTATGGGAACCTGATGAATGGTCTTGACATAGCCGACAACATTGTCAATATAGCCGCTGCGGGGCAAGGGACCGTCACTGATAACGAGTGCTTCTCGATATGTGTCGCACAGCCGCGAGGCAAGCAGGCCTTCGGCCTTGAGCATCTCAAATTGAATCTGCCTTAGTACCGCATCCGCTTCGCGCTTTTCGGTACTGACAATGCGGTAGTCAAGCTTGCCAAGTTGCTGGAGTTTATCCGAGGCAAGGCTGAACGCTTCCAGGCTGTGCCCACCACTCAAAACGCAGATACGGTGAAGACTGTCGAAGTTGAGGTGTGCCAACTCGAGGTAACTTGCCTGGCGACTACCGCGAGGACAGCAATTCACCGCACCCACCGCAAAGCTGCCAATAGCGCCAAAAGCAAGCTGCTGGCGCTCGTCTTCCAGGAGCACTCGAGCCTCAGAGCGTTGCGTACCATCAAGAAATAACAGAGCCTCGTACAGTTCAGCAGGCTTCTGGGGTCGGATTTTTTGCCAAGCCTGAGTTTCAACGCCTATATCAACATTGTCCTTGCCAAGCGGACTGACCTCTTCAGCCAGATAGGCGGTGTTGTATTCGGTAGCCCAAGGGTCCAGACGGAGCTGCATGTCAGGGGCTGGGATTCAAAGTGAGCGTGCCAATGCGACCACGCTCGATTTCAACTCTATCGGTGGTCATGGGCAGATAGCTGCCGTCGCGCCACAGTCCGACAAAGTTGCGGTAGCGCATGGATAGTGGGTTGCCGGATTGTCCGGTTGTATGGATGAACTCGGAGTTGTCCAGATTCGACAGGTCATAAACAGCGCGGTAGCCCGGGCCGTTGGTTTGGCGGAAAGGCTTTGATGTGGCGGCTATCTGAAAGCGTGCTGCGTTGATAGTAAAGGGATCGCCGCCATTAGGAATACGCAGGTCAAAAAGTGCCGCTAGTGGGGTATTGCTAAAAACGCTGTGATCAAAGTAAGCGACATGCGCCTCACCCCAGCGCCAGCGTGACACGTCACTGCCATAGCTCTGTGACAACCCGTCCAGGGCAGTGCGAAAGGCGCGTTCCATTAAAAATTCACAGGATTCTACTGCAGAGGTGCGAATGTCATTGCACCAGTTGGCAGTGCTTGTACCTTGCAGCACATTACGCTTGAACATGGGCCGAAAGCCGTAGTAATCTGCAAAGAAGTCGCCGAGTTCATCAGCGTAAATCAGCCGTCCCAGCTCACGGTACCAGGCAGCAAAGATTAACGGAGCTGCCTGGTCTTTGTCCATCAGACCGTCCCAGGCGAGCAGTTGTGCTTGTGCTGAGCGCTCGAGGGCTGTCTCTGCCCGAAGGTTGAGCAGGTAGGGTAAAAACTCGGCGGCCATCAGCGAAAACTGATCCATCTGAATGCTCTGGAAGCTGGCAACCGAGTGCTTGTTGATACGTCCTAGCAACTGGTCAATGCGTTTTGCGCGGTAGGGTTCGGCCCAATCATGGGTGATGAAGTGCGGATAATCATCGGGTACAACCTTGTGGTTGGCTGTCATAATCACGCCGGACTCAGGATTGAAGGCATGGGGCAGTTCCTCAAAGGGAATATAGTCCAGCCAGGCATATTCATCGTCCCAGCCAGGCACGGGTATACTGCCGTCCCCGCTGGCCCGAATCGGAATACGGCCGGGGGCATAGTAGCCGATATTGCCGTCTATATCAGCATAGACAATGTTTTGCTGCGGTACTACATAATCGCGCAGCGCCTCGGTAAATGTTTCCCAGTTCGTAGCGCTGGCTAAGTTTGAAATGGCCTGAATCGTGGTGTCATCCGCGTCCAGGGCAGACCAGCGAAACGCCAGCACGTGACTAGCGCCACTGAGGCGCGCTGCATCAGCAGCATTGCTGCTGACATCTGAAATAATGGGGCCATGACGGCTTTCCCTGACGGTTAGCTGGACATCCTCACCACCCTTGACGCGAATCACTTCTTCGCGCAGGGTAAAGGACTGGTAGCCATCTGGTGTAAGGTACTCGAGGGCGTTGTCCGGGTTAAGCTGCTCGATGAACAGGTCTTGCACATCTGGACCCGTGTTGGTAAAGCCCCAGGCAATCCGGTCATTGCGCCCCAGCAGCACCGAGGGTGTTCCGGGCAAGGTCGCGCCGATAACCTTAAAGCCTGGTGCGTTCAGGTGTGCAAAGTACCACAGTGACGGCGTGCCCAGACCCAGGTGGGGATCATTGGCGAGCAGGGGTGCACCCGAGATGCTGCGCTCGCCACTCACTACCCAATTATTCGAGCCAGATTCAGGTGGCAAAGGTCGGAGGGAGCTTGTCCACAGTCCATCCAGATCCAGCTGCCGATAATGGTCAGCAAAGTCCGGCAGAATAATGGGAGCATCTGCCGGATAGGCAGGCCAAAGGTCGGCAATTTGCGCTGCTGAAAGGCGCTGGAGCAGTCGTGCCCGCAGAACTTCGTCATCCCAGTTGCCACCTAAATCCCAGGCCATCATCTTGCCCCAGACCAGAACATCGGCAGGTTGAAAGAGTTCTGGCGTATGGCGAAAGAATAAAAACTCTGGGGGCAGTGGCCCGCGTCGCGTGGTCAGGTGTGCGTTGACACCTGCGACATAGGCCTGAATACCCTGTTGTGTGTCGGCACTAAGCGCCTCAAAGGCGCGCTCAGCGTAGTGATAAACGCTCAGGGTGCGTAGAAAGCGGTCAGTACCGAGGGCTGCCTGCCCCACGACTTCAGCCAGCCGACCTGCACCAACCCGCCGCTGAAACTCCATCTGCCAGAGCCTGTCCTGGGCGTGGGCAAAACCGAGCGCAAAATAGGCATCTTCTTTCGAAGCGGCAAAAATGTGGGGAATCCCGTGGCGGTCCCTGACAATTTCTACCGACTGGGAGATACCTGGCACAACCAGACTTCCACGAACCTGCGGTAAAGAAGTGCGCAGGTAAATAAAGGCAGCAATAGCTGCCACGACAAATAAGAGTAAAAGAATGAGCAAAACCCGTAAGACACGAAGCATGAAACCTCCAAAGCCTCCTAATTATCTTCAGTCTACCTTATCCCGGACCTTATTCTCCAATAGCTTCAGCAGCCGTGACCACGTTGCGCAGCAGCATGGCAACGGTAGTAGGGCCAACCCCACCCAGACGCGGGGTCATCCAACTGGCCCGCTCCATGACAGGCTCATCGACATCTGGTAGTAAGCGCTTGCCCTGCCAGGTGATGCCTCCGCTGATGACTACACTACTCTCGGCGACCATATCAGCGCGGATGATACCCGGACTTCCCACGGCAGCAATGACAATATCGGCCCGCTGGGTGTAGCGAGCGATGTCTTTAATGCCGGAGTGAACGACGGTTACAGCTGCATTAGCGCCAGCCGCTTTCATGCTGAGCAGCAGCGCCAGGGGACGCCCCAGCGTTGGGCCACGTCCAACCACGACCACCTCGCGTCCGGCGACAGGAATGTCATAGTGCAGTAGCATTTGCTGAATACCGGCAGGCGTGGCGGGAATAGGACCGGGCTCCTGTAAAACCAGCTTTCCCAGGTTGACTGGATGCAGGCCGTCAGCATCTTTCTCGGGCAGGATGTGGCTCATGGCCTCAGCAAAATCAAAGCCTGCGGGCACTGGATACTGGATGATAAAAGCGTGTACCTGTCGATTGCTATTGAAAGCTTTGACCGCTGCGAGCAGGTCGCTCTGGCTGGCGCTACTGGGAATAGTTTGATGAAAGGATGCGACGCCTATGGCCTCGGCAGTTTCGTGTTTTTTACGAACATAACCTTGACTTGGAGCATCGTCACCCACCAGAATGGTTCCCAGCCCTGGAGTGATTCCTTTGCTTTTCAAGTCTTCAATGCGCGCTTTAAGAGAGTCTAGAACAGCGCTTGCAACAATTTTTCCCTCGAGTAACTGTGCTGGCATAAGCAAATCTCCTTTATCCACAGTGCCACTAAGCTGGCTTGCCTGCTTTATTCTACTCAGGTCCCCGCTGCTGACTCAGTTCATGACTGCCCTGAGGCTGATACAATCAGCTGCTAGCATCTCTGCATATAATTGCCAGCATGAGCCTTAATGTCCTGTGGCGCAGTTCACTGGCTGCCAAACTTATCCCTCAAAAGCAAGATCAGCTGAACTCAGATATCAAGCTTATCATTGAAACCGACAGCGAAAAAGCCAAAGCGCATCTGAACTGGTATGAGGTGCTGGTAGACGGTGCACCTGATGAGAGTCTGCTTGACGCTGCCAATCTTCGCCATGTCATTGTGCCCTATGTGGGTATAGCCGAAAAACTGCGTCAGGCTATTCTTGAGCGACCCCACATCACCTTGCACAACTCGCACTTTAATGACGCCTTCGTGGCGCAACATGCACTGGCACTGATGTTTGCCTGTAGTAACCGCATCGTTCAGGCAGACAGAGCGCTGCGGCAGGGTGACTGGACAGGTGGTACTGAGACCTTTGAGTCCGTCTTCTTGCCTGGTAAAACTTGCCTGCTGCTGGGTTATGGGGCAATTGGGCGGGAGCTCGAGTGGCGTCTTAAGGGTTTAGGCATGAACGCAACTGCCTACCGGCGGCAACCACAAGCCAACAGCTCAGTTAAGGAATATGGACCAGCTGAGCTTTATGAGGCTTTGGCTCAGGCAGATGTAGTCATCGTCAGCCTACCTCTAACCCCAGAAACCAGAGGCTTGCTGAACGCATCTGCCTTTGCCGCTATGAAAACAGGCAGTATTCTGGTGAATGTGGGTAGGGGAGATGTCATCGACGAGAAGGCGCTTTACGAAGCGCTTAAGGCTGATAAAATCTTTGCTGCGGGTATTGATGTGTGGTACAGCTATCCGAAAGGCAAAGAAGCCCGCCAAGGGACCTTGCCTGCTAACAGGGCATTTCATGAGCTGCCCAACGTGGTGATGAGTCCACACCGCGCCAACCAGTATCAGGATTGGGAGCTGGTGAGTTTTGAGGATGTCTGTAAGACGCTTGTGTCCCTGCTGCATGGCGAAAAAAGGAATCTGGTTGACCCAGAACGGGGTTACTAATACCAGTTCCGGATAAATCCTTGGGTTTATCCCAAGGATTTATCCCGAGCAGAGCGTTAGGAACCGAGAAACTGCTTTTCAAATCTATAATCAATTTATCGGGCTCCATATTAAAGTGGCTTACTGGGGCGCAGCCACCAGCCGCATTACCAGCCAAGCTACAATGCCAATAGCGAGCAGTCCGAGCGCCAGGCGCATTAGAACTGCTCCCACGCGAAATGCGATATAGAGGATGACAATTAAGACAGTCAGCGCAATAAGTGACTCAGGATTCATGGAGGTATTATATGAAATCGGTCACGCTGTTTTATTAAACCCGTTTCTTCAAAAGGCTTACAGCTAGCGCTCCTTTGCCAGGGTCGAATAATAACTGGCCTTTTCAGTCATAGCCATAGCCGTGTAGGCCCGACTGAGTTTGGCAGCGAAAAACTTGATTGCTTCCTTGTTACCGACCTTGTGCGCGTACTTTAAACAATAGATGTACTGCTGCACGACCAAATGCCACATACCTGTTCGCTCAGCCTCGAGGGCCTTTAATTGAGCTTCCTTCACTGTGTATCGCAGATTGCTCCAGCTCATATCGTAAACAGGCTATCACGATAACTGGCTTCATTTGCCGTTAATCGTCACTGCAAAAAATTTGCCGATACTATTGAGGATAAATGTCCTAAAGCCCAGAAGGCTTTAAGGCTCGAGTCTTGCTCAAGACCGAAACCTGGTAGGGGCTCGAGCATAACTGCTATTGGCACAAAACAACCGGTTACAAGCACGTATGGATAGGAATTCAGGCATTTCCCATCGTAGAATCAGCATTTTCCTTTGAACCACTACCCGGAACTTTTTCCTTTAAGGCATCAATCAAGGCGAAGATATAAATCGTTGCTTTGGTATCAGGATGCTGAGCATAGAGACTCCAGCGACGTGCTTCAAAAAAGAGGCAGCTTCTCAGCTCATCAAGCTCCTCAATCTTTAACTCACCTGTTGCATAGTAGTGGTTAAGACTGTCATTCGCCAGGGCTGCACAAGCCTCCATACCCAGGTGGGCGTAGCCGTCGAAGGTATAGCCAAGTGCCACAATCTCATCAAGGGATGCGCCTCGCCTGGGAAACAGCTCGGGTCTTAGCTCATTGTGTGGCACGGGAGTAATGGGTAACTTGGGAGGTTTCATCACGGTCATAAGTGTATCGGTTTTTGCGAGTTTAAAAGAGTTGTAAACAGTGGCGCATCGATATGCTTTAGCATAACTCAAACAGGTTCAAGTTATCCCGAGCAAGGCGAGTAGGAAGCGGGGAAGCGCTTTCCAAATTTTCAACCAATGTATCGGGCTCGGTAATACTTGCTGGAGTGCTAAAGTAAAGCTGTGTCAGAGCCTCAATCTGTAAGCATCTACTATCTCGAGATGCTTTCACCCGCGGAACATCGGGCGAAGGAAGTCCCTGCCGATTTGCACATTTCCAGAGTTGAATTGCCCACCCCCAGTTTTAACAAGTATTTTTATGTTGAAGTAGGGCGTGGTTGGCGGTGGCGAGACAGGCTTGTCTGGACAGATCAGGACTGGCATAATTACGTTCATCTGGAGAATCTTTGTACCTTTGGGGCTTTTCACCGTGGTGCGCCAGTGGGCTATTACGAACTACTGAGCAAACCTGAAACGGGTGTTGAAATCGCTTACTTCGGGCTGATGCCAGCCTTTATCGGGCAGGGTTTTGGTGGGGCACTTTTATCCTCAGCCATCCAGCATGCCTGGGAATTAGGGCCTGAGCGAGTTTGGCTGCACACCTGTACACTTGACCATCCGGCAGCGCTGCGCAACTATCAGGCCAGAGGGTTTCAGCTTTATGAAGAAACTACGGAGCCGTATTAGCCAACTGGTAGCTCGAAAACCTGACGAATCCGCTGACAGTCAGCAGCAGTCCTGCTGTAAAGAGTGCAGTCACCACTACCGCAGGGGTCATTGCCCACTGATTTACCGCAATACCGATAAGGGCCCACACTAAAACGAGTCCGTAGGGCATGTCACGTCTGCGCAGCAATACCAGCAGGCCGATCCCTGTGGCGGCAATGATGGCAATAATTGCCCAGGCTGTGGCGAATGTGCCACCTGTTATACCCTGGTCAAGCAGAAATATCGTGGTATTGGCGACAGTCGCCACAGTAATCCAGCCGAGGTAGATACTAAACGGCAAGCAAAGCGCTAAGCGTTCAGCGCGGCTTACTGTGGTACGCCCAATCTGCAAGCGTTCATATGAAATGATCAAAGAGGCGAGAATGCCTAGCATTAAAAGCTGTGTCAGGGCAAATTGCTGATAGTGCCAGGCAAATATCCACAGGAAATTAAAGACGCAGCTCCACACAAAAGC